>JAXIPB010000320.1:0-10577 GCA_045403155.1 Micromonosporaceae bacterium | reverse complement strand
GGGGCTGACAACTGTTGCTAGTTGAGTTAGCAATAGTATGTGTTGGTGAACTTGAAAGAGTGGGCGCTGGCGCAGGGAGTGCACCCTGTGACGGCGTACCGTTGGTTTCGGGAGGGCACGCTGCCGGTCCGGGCCCGTCGGGCGGGTCGACTGATCCTGGTCAATGTCGAGCCGGAGCCGACCCGACCGGATCGAGTAGTGGCGTACTGCCGGGTGTCGTCGGCCGACCAGAAAGACGACCTGCAACGGCAGGTCGGTCGGGTGGTGACCGGCGCGACCGAGCGGGGCCTGTCGGTGGACCAGGTGGTGGCCGAGGTTGGCTCCGGGCCGAACGGGCAGCGCCGCAAGCTCACCAAGGTCTTGTCGGACCCGGCGATTACCGTGCTGGTCGTGGAGCACCGGGATCGGCTGACCAGGTTCGGCTTCGAGCACTTGGCCGCATCGCTGTCGGCGTGCGGACGGCGGGTCGTTGTGCTCGACGACGCCGAGACCAGCGACGACCTGGTGCGCGACGTGACCGAGGTACTCACGTCGTTGTGCGCACGGCTGTATGGGCGCCGGTCCGCGTCCCGGCGGGCCGCGAAGGCGGTCGCGGTGGCCACCGGGAGCGTCCAGTCGTGAGCGTGACGGTCACCCAGGCGTACCGGTTCGCCCTCGATCCCACCCCGGCCCAGCAGCGGCGGCTGGCCTGCCACGCCGGGGCGGCGCGGGTGGCGTTCAACTGGGCCCTGGCCCGGGTGAAGGCCAACCTCGACCAGCGCGCGGCCGAGCGTTCCTACGGCCTCGCCGATGAGGAGCTGACCCCGGCGCTGTCGTGGACGCTGCCGGCGTTGCGTCGGGAGTGGAACGCCGCCAAGGACGAGGTGGCGCCGTGGTGGCGGGAACACTCCAAGGAGGCGTACAACGGTGGCCTGGACGCCTGCGCGCGGGCTCTGAAGAACTGGAGTCAGGCCCGGAAGGGGAAGCGGGCCGGCCGCCCGGTGGGCTTTCCCCGGTTCCGGTCCAAACGGCGCACCACACCGAGCGTGCGGTTCACCACCGGCACCATCCGCGTCGAGGCCGACCGCCAGCATGTGACGCTGCCCCGCCTGGGCACGCTCAAGCTGCACGAGTCGGCCCGCAAGCTCGCCCGCCGGCTGGAGGCCGGTACCGCCCGGATCCTGTCGGCGACGGTGCGGCGTGAGGCCGGCCGCTGGTTCGTCGCCTTCACCTGCCAGGTCCAACGCAGCCAGCGCCGGCCCAGGCAGCCAGACGCGGTGCTCGGCGTCGACGTGGGCGTGCGGCACCTGGCGGTGCTGTCCACCGGCGAGGTGGTCGACAACCCGCGCCATCTGGGCACCGCCTTGCGGCGGCTGCGCAGACTGGCCCGTGCCATGTCCCGCAAGGTCGGCCCCGAGCGGCGAACCGGGCAACGGCCGTCCAACCGCTGGCAACGAGCACGGCGTGCGCTCGCCGCCGCGCACCGGCGGGTCGCCGACCTGCGCCGAGACGGCCTGCACAAGCTCACCACCGGTCTGGCCGGCGAGTACGGCACGGTCGTGGTCGAGAATCTGCACGTGGCCGGGATGGTCCGCAACCGCCGCCTGGCCAGGGCAATCTCGGACTGCGGGTTCGGCGAGATCCGCCGCCAGCTCCAATACAAAACCGCATGGACCGGCGGGCGGCTGGTCGAGGCCGACCGCTTCTACCCCTCCTCCAAGACGTGTGCCGGCTGCGGCGCGGTGAAAGCCAAGCTGCCGCTGCGGATCCGGACCTTCACCTGCCACACCTGCGGCATGGTCGCCGACCGCGACCTCAACGCCGCCCGCAACCTCGCTCAGCTCGTGGTCGCCGGGAGTGGCCCGGAGACCGTAAACGGACGTGGAGCCGACCGTAAGACCCGCCCCGGTGGGCCGGTGGCTGCGAAGCGTCAACCCCGCACCGCCTCGGCGGGCAAGACGGGGACCGTCCCACCGCAAGGCGGGACTGTGGACCAGGAGCTTACTCATGCTCACTGATCCGCAACGGTTTGCGGCCGACCAGGATGTCGCGTGTGATCGCTTGATCCACCCGGTGCCGAAACCTCCTATATGGACCCTCATCGAGCACCTGCAGCCCGGCGCGAGCCAGAACGTCGGCGGCCTCCTCGCGCCGCGCGACGTATGTGTTCCAGGAGATCCCCATCGCGCCACCCGGGCGCAGAAGCCTCGCCCACACCGGTGCCGCCTCATCAAGCAGTTCGAGCGGGCCGCGCCGTAGTCCCTTCGCGACGGTGCGGCTGCCGTGCTGGACGCCGTAGGGCGCGTCGGCCACGACGGCATCGAAGCTCTGCGGCTTGAAGAAGTCGAGCGCCGCCGTGGTGTCCGCGTTGACGACATCGAGCGTCAACGCCTCGCCGGCCTTGTAATCCTCCTTCGTGGCTCCCATCCGCACCGTGAGCCGCCGGGCGACGACGCGTTTGTCCCGCCGTACCGGCACATCCTCAACCCGATGCTTGATCCTCTTGCGCTTGAGGTAGGTCTTGATAAAGCCGGCGTACGCGTCGAAGTCCCTCGCGTCGAGGTCCACGCCCGCGGCGTCGTACCCATATGTCAGCGCCTGGTTCAGTGTGGTCCCGCGGCCGCAGAGCGGGTCTATGACGCGGAGGCGTCGGTCGAGCATGTCCTCCGCCGAGGACGAGGAGAGCAAGGTCACATTCAGCAGGAGCTTGGTGAATTGCTCATTGGTCTTCCCGGCGTACTTCTGGATCGTCACCAGGTCGTCATCGAATCGATCCAGCCTGGACAGCGGAACGGGCCGCAGCATCTGGTCGTGTCGCTCGAAGAGCGCGTACGCGGTGGAGGCGTTGGCCAGATAGGCCAGATCCCGTGTGGTCAGCCGATCGGCCACGAACGTGACGTATGGCACACCGCCGATCGTGGTCGAGGTCAGGTCGCCGAGCCGATCGCCGAGCGCCGCTGTGCTGAGGACCTCGAGTTCGGCGAGCGTCAGATCGACGGCCGCGTCGGCATACACCCGGTTCGCCGACGGGAGCAACAGCACCGCGTACTCGCCCATCCGCGACAGCGTGGCACAGCGAGGCAACGTAATCTTGCCCATCGTGTACACCGGGACCGCCGTCTTCGACCTTCTGCTGCCGACCGACTCCCGATCACTCAAGGCGAAACGGTCGTACGTGCGGCCCATCGTCGCCGCGCTGCGAAAGTATGAAGTGGCCGCGGCCGAGGTCGGCCTGACGGACCTGTACGGGCGTACCGAGATCGGCGTCGCGGTCGTCGCGGTCGACGCGGCCCACGTCAGCGAGGTCCTGGACTCATGTGAGCGGCTGGTGTTCGGGCGCCCCGAGGTGGAGGTCCTCTCCACCCGCCGGCGCGTGCACGGCGAGGACGACTGAGGTTGCCGCAGGTCCCGATCCGGGTGCGCCCCCGGAGTATTCTCAGGGCGTCGGGCTGCCGTTGACACTGAAGAACACTGTCGGAGGTGGAGGAGATGACAGATCCGGCCAAGGTGCGTCGGCACGCTGAACGTGTCCGGGAGTTGGTGGCGGAGGTGGTGCGTACGCAGATAAAGGACCCGCGGCTCGGCATGATCACCATCACGGACTCGAGGATCACCGCGGACCTGCGCGAGGCGACCGTGTTCTACACGGTGCTGGGTGACGCGACTGAGCAGGCGGCGACGGCAACCGCGCTGGAGAGCGCCAAAGGCCTTCTGCGCAGTACCGTCGGTCGGGCGCTGGGTCTCAAGCACTCTCCGACGCTGGCGTTCGTCCAGGATGACGTGCAGGATCACGCGAAGCACATCGACGAACTGCTGGCCGCCGCGCGGGAATCGGACGCCAAGGTGCATGAGCTCGCGGCGCGAGCGTCCTATGCCGGCGACGCACAGCCCTACCGAGTGGCGGGCGACGACGTCGACGTCGACGCCCACGCCTTCGCCGGAGGCGATCAACGCGGTAACTTCGCCGGAGGCGATCAACGCGGTTACGTCGACGACGCGACGCTCAGCGAGCGTCGGTGAGCTACAGCGCGTCCGCCCTCGACGCAGAACTGTCCCGCGCCGCCGAGGCGATCGTTTCCGTGCCTCGCGACGCGACGGTGCTCCTCGCCTGCCACGTCAACCCGGACGGCGACGCGCTCGGCACCATGCTCGGCTTCGGGCTTGGGCTGCGCCGGCTCGGTTTCACCGACATATACGCGACTTTCCCGGAGCCGTACGAGGTCGCCGAACCGTTCCGCTTCCTTCCCGGCCTGGACCTCCTGGTCGAGCCGGACAAGGCGCCGGGCGCGCCAGACCTTGCGGTCAGCTTTGACGCGGCGAGTCCCGGACGGCTCGGCGAGCTCATTCCGGCGCTTCAGGCGGCACCGACCTGGATCATGCTCGACCATCACCGGACGAACACCGGATTCGGCGGGGTTCGCCTGGTCGATCCGGACGCGGCGGCGACCGCCGTGGTGGCGATGGACCTGCTCGACCGACTCGAAGTCGACCTCGATCCGGAGATCGCAACGTGCCTCTACGTCGCCATCGCCACCGACACCGGGTCGTACAAGTTCGACGCGACGACCCCCGATGTGTTCTCGTTGGCCTCGCGACTGGTCCAGGCCGGGGCAAACCCGGCGGACGTGGCCAGACGGGTCTTCGACACCCGACCATTCCCCGTGATCCAATTGCTCGCGGACGTGCTCAAACGGGCCGAACTCGACAAATCGGCGGTGGGCGGGCTCGGCCTCATCACGGCGTACGCGACGAGCGACGACCTGGAGCGGTATGGCCAACCAGGGCACGTTCTGGAGAGCTTCATCGAAGTCGTGCGCACGGCCGCCGAGGCGGATGTCGCTTGTCTGGTCAAACCCGCCGCCGCCGGCCGATGGTCGGTCTCGTTGCGGAGCAAGGGAGGCACGGACGTCTCGGCCGTGGCGTTCGCGCTCGGTGGCGGCGGACACCGACTCGCGGCGGGCTTCGTCGGAGAAGGCGAGCTGGCGGATGTCTTCGCCGCGGTACGTGATCAACTCGACCGACGGTAAGAAGAGCGGGGCCGTTTCGGGGGTGCCCTCCCTGCCGAACAGGAGCAAGACCGGTAACAATCAACGTATGGAACAGCCGCCCCCGGTGTCAGTTGAGGCCGTCCGAACGTGGGATCGGCCTCTGGTCATGATCCCCCTGTTCATCCTCATTGCGGCGGTGGGCGGGCTGTTCGCATCCTTCACGCTCAGCGCCAACCTGCTCGTCCTCGCGGTCGGCGGCACGCTGCTGTGGATTGGGCTGACCGGTCGGGCCGGGCGACGACCCGCCTCGGCCCGGCTGGGCCGCGGTGCGGCATGGTGGCTCGTGCCCCTGCTGTTCCTCTCCTTCATCGAACTATTTGCATTCAGCAAGAAGTCGATTGATGACTATCCCACCCTGTCTCTGATCGCCGATCCGATTCTGGAGGGCTACCTGCCCCGGACGGCCCTCTATTTCGCTTGGCTCACCGCGTTCTGGGGATTGGTCCGCCGATGAGTCGCGTTATCGTCATCGGCGTGTTTGTGGTGGTCGCGCTGGCCTTCGCCGCGGTGAGTTGGCTGTCGCACCGCGAGGATTCGAAGATCCCGACCATGGGCGACCTCAGCGGGTTTGTCATGCAGTACCAGGTGGGCAAGGTGCCCGTAGGTCGGATCGCCGTGCTCGGCTTCTGGTGGTGGGTGGGCTGGCATTTCTTCGCCCGTTAGGCGGGCGGAGTTCCGCAGTCTGGGAACTTGGGGCCAACCCGTGGGCTGAACGCTAGTTTGGACAACGTGCGCAGCGTACTCATTCTTCGCCGCCGCGGCGGGATCTGCTTGTAGCAGGCCAGCTCCCCGCCGCGGAGTGCGGCGCTGGCCCAGCAGGTCCAAACAGCGGGCAGGGGAGCGAGGCGAAGATGCGACACACATTCTCTTCCGCCTCGACGGTTGATCTTCAAAGGGTTGACGGACTCCCACGACATCGGCGTCATCGCGCCGTCCGCAGCCAAGCACGAGCCACGACACGCGTGAACGAAGGTCAGCACGATGAACGAAAAGCCCAAGCCACAACCGAAACCTGAGCCAACCGCGACCCAGCAGCGGGAGACGGCGCGCCAAGCGCTGCAGCAGTCCATGGACCGCCGCTGGTAACCCGTTCCACTCTCCCTCCTCAGGTGCGCCCCGCCCGCCGCTGGCCGACGGGCGGGGCGTCTCCGTAAGTACCGCAGGTGGCGCTGGACCTTACCTTGTGACAGCATGACCGCGTGGGAGTGACCGCCGATCCCGGCGCCAGTGCCAATGCCACTGCCAATGCCAATGCCGTTGCCGGTTCCGATGCCAGCCCCGGTGCCAGCGCCGTTGCCGATGTCGTTTCCGCGCGGCGAATCGCCGCGCTGGCGTTCCCCGCGCTCGTGGTGCTCGCCGCCGAGCCGATCTACCTCCTGGTCGACACCGCGGTGGTGGGTCATCTCGGCCGCACGCAACTCGCCGCGTTGGCGCTCGGAGGCGGCGTGCTCGCGATCGCGGCGTGGCTTGGCACCGTGCTCGCGTACGGCACGACCGGCCGGGCGGCGCGCCGGTTCGGTGCCGGCGAACGCTCTGCCGCGGTTCACGAGGGCGTGCAGGCTTCCTGGATCGCGCTCACCGCCGGCGTGCTGATGGCCGCCGTCGCCCAGGTCGGTGCGGCGCCCCTGACCCGAATCCTCGCCGGTGGCGAGGGCGAGGTCGCTCGGGCGGCGGCGGAATGGTTGCGAATTGCGGCATGCGGCGCGCCCGGCCTCATGCTGGCGATGGCGGGCAACGGTTGGATGCGCGGCGTCCAGGACACTCGCAGACCCATGCAGTACGTCCTGGGTGCCAATCTGCTCTCCGCCGTGCTCTGCCCGCTCCTGGTGTACCCGGCCGGGCTCGGCCTCGCCGGCTCGGCCATCGCCAACGTGGTCGCCCAGAGCCTGGGCGGCGTGCTCTTCGTCCGAGCGCTGTTCGCGGAGAAGGTGCCGCTCGCGCCGCACCCAAGCAAGCTGCGTCAACAACTCCTCGTCAGCCGCGACCTCCTCGTTCGCGGCGCGGCGTTTCAGGCGTGCTTCCTCTCGGCCGCGGCGGTCGTCGCCCGCTTCGGCGACGCCGCCCTCGGCGCGCATCAGATCGCCCTGCAACGGTGGATGTTCTGCGCGCTCGCCCTCGACGCCGTCGCGATCGCCGCGCAGTCGCTTGTCGGTGCGACCCTCGGCGCCGGCGACACCGCGCTGGCGCATCGGACAGCCGCCCGCATCGCCCGGATCGGCGGCTGGTGCGGGGTCGGCTTCGCGATCGTCATCGCGGCCGGCGCCTTCGTACTGCCCGGCCTCTTCTCGCCGGATCCGGAGGTTCGCGCGCAGGCTCTCATTGCGTGGCCATGGTTCGTGGCAATGCAGCCGTTGGCCGGAGTCGTCTTCGCGCTCGACGGGGTGCTCATCGGCGCCGGAGACATCCGGTACATGCGCAACCTCACCCTGGTCGCCGCGCTCGGCTTCTTCCTCCCGGCGATCTGGCTGGCGTACGCGTTCCGCCTCGGCCTCGGCGGCGTCTGGGCCGGACTCACACTGTTCATCGTGGTTCGGCTCGTTGCCATGGTCTGGCGGGTGCGGGGAACGCACTGGTCCGTCGCCGGTGCCGTCCGCTGACCCGACCGCCTACCCAATCACCGGCCGTACTCGGCAGACAGTCATCAGGCCTGCGACGACGACATGACATACCGAACGAGGCGCACGAACGGCACGCCGGTACGGATTGAGGTACGCTGGGGAGACTGTCCACTGAGGATAGACACGTCGCGGGCCGCGTCGGCGAGCTTCTCGAAGGGCGCATGCGGGAAGTCGTAGATGTACAGTCGGCCACCCGGCCGCAGGACCCGTGCCAACTCCGGCACCGCGGCCTCCGGATCGTCCCAATGGTGCAGGCTCAACGAGGAGACGATGAGGTCGAACGACCGGTCGGGGAACGGCAGATTGGCCACATCACCGACTCGGGCCAAGGCCCGGTCGCCGAACGGCTTCAGGTTCCGGGTCGCCGCAGCGATCATATCGGCGGACAGGTCGACGCCGGTCAGCCGCAGGTCGGGTCGGCGCGCGGCGAGCTCGACCAGAAGGACGCCAGGCCCCGTACCGATATCCAAGAGCGTGCCACCTTCCGGCGCCGTCTGCGCGACGTCGGCGGCCAGGCGGCGGTACGCGCCGCGCAACACGCGCCTGGCCACGACGTCATAGACGCGGCTGGAGCGGCCCTCGAAGACACTCGGCATGTTGCGATGTGAGGCATGGAGCAGCCTGTGCATGGCGGCCTCCCTGTAAGGTTGTGCTCTACAACTATCCTCGACGGTAGGGTAAAAGGTTGTAGAGCGCAACTGTTCGCTGGAAGAGTGAGCGTATGGGATCGCGTCAGGTCGACTCGGAGGCGGAGCGACTCCACGAGTTGTTGAGGGATCTCGTCCGGACCGCTGGCCTGCTGCAGCCGGACCATCCCGTCCCCGGGCACCCGATCTCGATATCGCAAGCCTTTGCGCTGCACGAGTTGGATGGCGGTACACCGCTGTCCCAGCGCGAGTTGGCCTTGCGGCTGCGGCTGGAGAAGAGCAGCGTCAGCCGGATGGCCGCGGAGATGGAACGCGACGGGCTGCTGGTCCGAGAACGCGATCCGGATAACCGCCGGCAGTACCGGCTCCGCCTGACGGACCGCGGCCACGCACTACACCTACGGATGGCATCCACCCTCCACGCGCAGCACCAGGACTGGGTCGCGGCGTTGACCCACACCGAGCGCGCCGCACTCCTCAAGGGCCTGCCGGCCCTGATCCGGGTGATCCGCGAGCACTTCCGGGGCGGCGTGTAGCGCTTGCGCTACAATGCACTACATGACGATGCCGTTGTCTATCCGGTTCGAGGCCGCACTATTGGCCCGGCTTCGCGCGCGCGCCTCCGCCACGGTTGGCGGCAACACGTCCGCACTGGCCCAACTGCTTATCGACGAGGGCCTGCGGATGGCCGACCACCCGGGCGTGATCTTCAAAGACGGCGCGACCGGCCGTCGAGCCGCGCTCGCGTACGGCCCCGACGTTTGGGAGATCGTCAAGTTCCTCCGAGAGGTCGACGAACGAGGGCCCGGGGCGCTCGATGCCGCCGCCGAGGTGTTCACGGTCGATCTCAACCGGATCACGACTGCGGTCAGTTACTACGGTGACTATCGCGATGAGATCGACGCCGAGATCGCCGCCGCGGACGACGCATCGATGCGCGCCGAACACGCCTGGCGTGTGCAGCAGCGGCTCATCGCGTGAACACTCGTCTCGCCAGGCTGCTACTCGACGAGATGTTTTCGCCCACTGTCGCGGCAGCGTTACGCGAGCGAAAGCACGACGTCATCGCCATAGCGGAGCGGATTGACCTGCGAGCCATGACCGACGATGAGGTATTCGCGTGGGCGGCCGCGGACGGTCGGTGGATCCTCACCGAGAACGTCAAGGACTACAGGCCGATCCTGCTGCGAGCGATGCAGGCTGGCGTCGTCGGCACCGGGGTCCTATTCACCAGCAGCCGTACCTTTCCGCGATCCCGGCGGAATCCGGGGCCACTCATCGACGCGCTGTTCGCGTGGCTGTCCGCGGGGCCACCGCCAGCCCCGATCTCGGAGCATTGGCTCCTCGATCGAGCACCAAACGAGGAAGCGCCCGAGGAATCTTCGTGAGTGGAGGCGTACTTCGCGTGCACGTACCGACCTGGCAAGCCTCGCTCGTGCCGTCAACCTGCTTGATCACTAGGCTCAGTCCGCGGCTCCAGAATCACGACCGCCGTCTCTGACGGCCGGAGCGCCGCGAAGGCGTCCAACTTCGGGTCAATCTCGCGCCATCTGGCCCACAGGTGCGACCGCTCGTCACCCTCAGCGGCGCGAGCCCGCACCAGGCGCGGTCCGTCGGCGAGATCGATTCGCGCGTCGGGATGCGCCAGGAGGTTGAGCCACCAGGCAGGCTCGCCCTCACCCCAGCCGTTCATCGCCATCGTGATGAGGTTCGGACCGTCCTCGAGGTAACCAAGCATCACGCCGCGCTGCCGGCCGGTGCGACGCCCGATTGTTGTCAGGCGCAGGGTGCCCCAGCGGTTGCCTCTCGCGCGCCACAGTCCAACTCGGCCACCGGTGACGCGGTATACACCGCGATGCGTAAACCAGGCGAGACGGATGAACCACCGCGGCGGAAGTCGCGGCGTTTGCTTCCGTCCGTCCGACATGGAGCATCCCTTCACTCATGCGCCTCGGCCGGCGGTGTGGTCGCGCTGCTCACCGCGGCGCTTTCGATCGTAGCCAGAGAGTGCCATGGGACGGATGCGTGGGCCCTCGCCCAGCGGGGATGCGCCTGCCCGATGGGTCAGTCACAGCGATGAATCGGACGACGTTCTCGACCTGCGTCAATAGGTAGGTTGTACGGTGACGTCGACCCAGTCGTCTTCGTCGTCGTCGGGGAAGTGTTCTCGGATGTATCCCGGTGGTGGGCCGGGTTCGACGTCTTCGGCGGTGAGGATGAGGGTGGCGTCGGGCAGCACGGTGTAGAGGCGTTTGTTGGCGGCCTCCCACAGGGTGGTGCTGGGG
>JAXIPB010000059.1:0-35224 GCA_045403155.1 Micromonosporaceae bacterium | reverse complement strand
CCCCTGTCAACGCTTCGCCACGACCCTCACGGGCCGCCACGCATGACTCGGGGCCACCGTGGGGTCGCTAGCCCCTTCGATGTAGAGCTCTCTCATCTCCTTCTTCATGCCGGTTTATCCCGGCGCACTCATGATCGACGCATCTTTGGGACACTCAAATCATGATCGTGGGGATCTTGAAGGACGCGGCCTAGCTGGCGCAGGCGGACCGGGGAAGCCCGGTAACGGCGACCGGTGAGCGTCCCGTGGCCTTGGCCTTGCCGGCGATGACGGCGGCGAGCGCGGTCATGGCGGCCTGCGTCGAGGAGTAAGTGGAGATCCGCACCGCCGATTGGGCGGAGCGCAACACGTACGGAGTATCCATGCTTACTGTCACCGCGGCGCCGCTGGAAAGGTCGCCGGTGCCGTCGCCGTACCCGACCAGGTGCACGACCTGGCCGCCGGAGGAGACGACGCGCATTCCAGCGGCGGTCAATGCATCGGAGAGCCAGCGAACCTGGTCGGCCCGCCCGACCGAGGCGGTGACCCTGACCGGCCCGCTGACCAGCGGCCCGGAGCACGGGCCACTGAGGACGGTGACGCCGGCAGTCGCCACCGCCTGTGCGGCAGCGGCGTGGGCCGAAGCGTGGACGGTGGACGGTCGCGCGACGCCGGCCAGCCGGAGCTTGAGCGTGAGCACCCGCGTGACGGCCTCGATCAGACGCTCACGGCGGAGGGATCCGTCGCGGAGTCCGGTCAGGAGCCCCTGGTGCGCGGCACCCAGGTCGGGCGGCATCAACAGCAGATCATTGCCGGCGACGAGGGCGCGCACCGCCGCCTCGCCCGGCGGCCAGCGCTTGGCCGGTTCCATGTTGAGCGCATCGGACACGACGACGCCCTTGAAGCCCATCTCCGTGCGGAGCAGATCGACGAGCACCTTGCGGGAGAAGCTCGCCGGCAGTCCCGGGTCGATGGCCCTGGTATCGAGGTGGCCGGACATCACCATCCAGCCTCCGGCGTCGATGGCCGACTGGAACGGCGGCAGGTCGCTCGAAGCCAGCTTGGCGCGGCTCTGGCCGAGCACCGGCAGAGCCTCGTGGCTGTTGACGATCGTGTTGCCGTGCCCCGGGAAGTGCTTGACGGTGGACGCAACTCCGGCCGACTGCAGTCCGCGGACCGCGGCGGCCACCTGCGCCGAGACGGCCGTGGGGTCGGAGCCGTACGAGCGGGAGCCGATCGTGTAGTTCCCTGGAAGGGCGAGCACGTCGGCATCGGGGGCGAAGTCCACATTGATTCCGATCGCCGCGAGCTCCTCGCCCGCGCCGCGCCAGGCCGCCTCGGTGAGATCGGGGCGGGCCGCGGCGCCGAACGCCATCGCGCTCGGCAGCTGCACGATGCCGGACTTTATCCGGGTGACCCAGCCGTACTCCTGATCCGTGGCGATCAGCATGTCCGCGCCCTTGCCTGCCCCGACGTCAACCGCCGCCGCCCGTAGCGCGCTGGTGAGTTCGCGGACCTGCGTGGCGGTTCCCTCCGCCGATGTGTTCTCGACGTTGCCCATGAGGATGACTCCGCCGAGGCGGTACTTCGTGACCAGCGCGGCCGACCCCGCGGGCGGATCGGAGAGGCTCACCGACGGCATGAGCACCTGGCCGACGAGATCGGCATCACTCATCGTCTTCACGAGCGCGGCAGCCTGGGCCTCGGGATCCGTGGCGGGTCTTGACGACGGGGAAGCCCGTCCTGACGGGGTCGCCGTCACGGACGGGCTCTGCGGGGAGGAGCATCCCGCAGCTGCCGCGGAGAGAAGCAACGAGGCAACCGCGAGACGCACGAGATGCCGGGGTACGGCACGCACCGCTCCACAATCACACATGCGTGCACGTTCGCCCAGCAATCTCTCAGCTCACCTGGGTGAGCCACGTCGCTGGTGCGCCCTCGCCGGCATGCCGGAACGGCTCCAGTTCCGCGTCCCACGCCGTGCCTAGGAGTTGGTCGAGACCGTGGGCGATCGCCTCGCTGCCTCGGGCCGTCGCCAGGACGCTGCGCACCTGATGTTCGCTCATCATGAGATCGCCGCTGACGTTGACCGCCGTGCGGAATATGCCGCGGCCCGGCACGTGCATGAATCGCTCCCCGTCGTATCCGGGGCTCGGCTCCTCGGTGACCTCGAAGCGCAGCATCGGCCAACCGCGAAGTGCGGCGGCGAACTCGGCACCGGTACCCGGCTTGCCCGACCAGGAGCACTCCGCCCGCCGGGTCGACGGGTCCGCCGGCTGGTACGACCACTCCAAACGCACCGGCGATCCGAGGACGCGCGCAATCGCCCACTCGACGTGGGGCGCCACGGCGAGCGGGGCCGAGTGCACATACACGACACCACGGCTTGGCACGGCCTACCTCCAGGAGATGAGGTGCGTCTTCCCCTACGACCTCTCGCACCTGGTGTGACCGCTCACAGATTCAGTTGGTTGCTCGCTCCACTCGAACGAAACGCTCCACTCGAACGAAACAACGCCTCCCGCCGGGTAAAGGATGCGCAGATTCAACCCTGTTGGGCTACATCATGCCTTGTGGTAGGCCCGGTGCGCTAGATCCGGACGGTTGCCTGCGCCGACGGTCGGCTAAACTCGATGGGCCGGTCGTATGCCGGCACGCCCCCCGTACGTCCCCCAGCCCATTCCCCAGCAAGGAGTCATTCGCGTGGCGAGCAACACCTCAAAGACCGCGCGCGCCTCGGTTCGCGCCGGCCAGGCCACCGGCGGCGCCCTCAGCGTGCTCGGCGAATTCAAGTACGTGATCCCGCTCAACAACGGCAAGCACGCCTACGTGCGGAACCTGACCAACGGCAAGACCAACCACCTGCGCACCGACTCCGACACCTTCGTCGAGGAGATCCGGACACTGGTGGGCGCCGGTCACGGCGTCAAGATCCGGGCAGAGTTGGTCGCGCTCGCGGCGGCGCACCCGACCCACGGCTGGGAGCTGACCGAGAAGCGTCTGGTCGACGCGGGCGTCTTCGAGACTGCCTGACCTGCCTCAACGCCGATCAGGGACCTTGGCCGTGGATTGATCTCCAGTCCGCGGCCATAGTCGTCGATCGCCCGCTTTGTTGCTGTAAGGCCGGCGACACGAACCCCCGGATCACGCCCGAGCGGTGCTACCGTCGCGGTCGCAATTGGACGACATCTGCTACGAGATCTGCCACGATGCAACGAGTACGGGAGGTCGGCGGTGCTGGGGGTCGATGAGTGGTTGGTCACTCTTCCACCCATGGCGATCTACCTGCTAGTTGGCGGCATCATTCTGCTGGAGAGCATGGGCATCCCGCTGCCCGGCGAGATCACCCTGGTGAGCGCCTCGCTCCTGGCGGCCACCGACGTCACGAATGTGTGGGGCGTGGCGATCGCCGCATCGGCCGGGGCAATCATCGGTGACTCGATCGGGTACGCGATCGGCCGTCGAGGCGGACGCACCCTTCTGGAACGCTTCGGCCGCCGTTTCCCGAAGCACCTTGGGCCCGAGCATCTGACCCGCGCGGAGCAGATCTTCGAGAAGTGGGGCGTGTGGGCGGTGTTCTTCGGCCGCTTCGTCGCCCTGCTCCGCATCCTCGCCGGCCCGCTCGCGGGTGCGCTGCGCGTTCCGTACCGGAAATTCCTTCTCGCCAACGCCACCGGCGGCATCGTCTGGTCGTTCGGAACCTCGCTCGTGATCTTCTCGGCGGGCCGGGCGGCGGAGAACTATCTCGAGGGGTTCTCCTGGATCGCCCTGGTGGCGGCGGTCCTCTTCGGGATCGGCACGACCATCTACATCAAGCGTCGGGCGGCAAAGGCGCGCGCGCTACTCGACGACGGCAATCTCGCGCCGATCATGACTTGGAGGTCATGATCAGCGCGGTTTCACGACCGCCAGCTCATGATCACCGGGATCTTGCCCGTCATGGCTGACGGCCAAGGTTGGCTCGTCGGGTCGGGGGGCGGCGGGCAGCTCCACCGAGAAGGTGGCACCGCCCGAGTCGTTGTTGGCCGCGACCACTGTGCCGCGATGCTCGCGGATGATCCAGGCGGCGATCGCCAGTCCCAGTCCGGCGCCGGCGCCGCTTCGCGAAGGGTCGGCGCGGAAGAAGCGGTCAAAGATCCGCTGTTCCGACCCCGGCGGGATACCGACCCCGTCGTCGGCCACGGTGAGCTGGACCACCGAACCCCGCTGCGTGACCGCGACCCAGACCCGGCCGCCGTCGGAGGTGAACTTCACCGCGTTGTCGATGAGGATCCAGACGAGCTGGCGCAGCACGTCCTCATCGCCGGCGACCGCCCGCGCCGGCGTGCCGGCGAAGCTGATCTCCCGACCAGGGTGCTGCGCAGAGGCCTGCCGGCACACCGACTCCCCGACCGATGCCAGGTCCACCGGCAGGTTGCGAAGCTGTACGCCGCCGTCAGCACGGGCGAGCGTCAGAAGGTTGTCGATGAGCCGGCTCATCCGCACCGACTCCCCCGCGATGTCCCCGAGCGCCGCTAAGCGATCCTCCTCGCGCGCCGATGGATGCTGCAGGAGGAACTCGGCATTGTTCCGTATGGTCGTCAGCGGGGTGCGCAGCTCGTGCGACGCGTCGGCGGTGAACCGCTGCTGCGCCGCGAGCGCTGTGGCCACTCGGGCGTACGCCTCCTGCAAGCGATCCATCATCGCGTTGAAGCTCGTCGTCAACCGGCCCACCGCGTCGCGCGTCGCGACGACGGGCAGCCGACGTCCGAGATCCTGCGACCGCCCTACCTCGTCGGCCATCGCCGCGGTCTGGCGCAGCGGACGAAGCGCCCGGCCGGTGGCGACCCACACCGCGATCGCCGCCGCCACGAACGTGATGAAGCCGGAGACAGCGAAGAGCACGACCAGTCCAGCCTGATCCTGAGACACCCGGCGGCTGGTCTGCGCGGCCACGGCGTACCCGGAGAGCCCGAGGTCCGATCGCACCCACGGACGCACCTGCATCCGTACCGTCTCGCCCTCGTCGCCGCCGGAGACCGCAACAGTAGCCGCGGCCTTGCCGTCCCGCTTCGCCGCGGCCAGAGCCTCGGATGGTACGGGCACCGGCGCGCCGTCGACTTCGCCGGAGGCGATCAACACAGTAATTTCACCGCCAGCCGACACAACGCCGCCGTCGTCGGCGAGCACCATCACGAATATGTCCACACTGGAACGTGGGTCGATGGGGGCCAGCGCCCGACTGGGCGCGAAGTCCTGCCGCGCGGCGGTGGCGAGGCTCGCGACGACCTCGTCCGCTCGGGTGGCGAGCTGCTTGTCGCGGTCGGTGCCGAGGCCGCGGGAGACGAGCGCGTACAGCGACGCCGACAGGCAACAGATGACCAGCATGACGATGCCGACGCCAACCAGTGTGATGCGGGTGCGGATCGACATCAGGCCGCCCGGAGCACGTAGCCCACGCCACGCACCGTATGGATGAGCCGGGGCTCGCCAGCTGCCTCCAGCTTCGCGCGCAGGTACCCAACGTAGACGTCAACGACGTTGCTGGCCGTCGCGACCGGCAGGCCCCAGACTGCGCCGAGCAACTGCGCCCGGCTCAGCACCTGGCGAGGGTGGGTGAGGAACTGACGCAGCAGGTCGAACTCCTGCGCGGTGAGATCGATCGCTCGATGACCGCGCCGCACCTCGTGAGCGGAAGGGTCGAGCACGACGTCGGCGAAGATCAGTTGCCCGTCGTGCGCTGGGCCGACCCGGCGGCGCAGGAGTGCCCGTACCCGGGCCAACAACTCCTCGTGAGCGAACGGCTTGACCAGATAGTCGTCGGCACCGGCGTCCAGACCGCGGACCCGATCGGCGGTGGCGTCGCGCGCGGTGAGCATGAGCACGAGCGTCCCGGCGCTCTCTGCGCGGAGTCGCTTGCACACGGCGATCCCGTCGAGCCCCGGCAGCATCAGGTCGAGCACGACGAGGTCAGGGGCGTGCTTGCGCGCATGATCCAACGCGGCGTAGCCGTCATGCGCGACGCTCACCCGCATGCCCTCGTACTCCAACGCCCGGCGGAGCGCGGCCGCGATCGGTTCGTCGTCGTCGACCACGAGTACATGCGGGGGGACGTCATGGGGGGCCATCGCGCGCCAGCGTAGTCGCCGGGACCGCCGCGAGGGCGGAGCGTGGCTACGTGTGCGCGATCCGATGGACCGAGGGCTGGGCATGGTCGAGCTGGAGCGTGGTGTGAGTCAGGTTGTATCGCTCCCGCAGCATCGCCTCCAACTCGAGCCGCAAGGCGTGACAGTCGAGGGACGGGACGGCGATGACGTGCGCCGAGAGCGCCGGCGATCCTGAGGTGATCTCCCACACATGCAGGTCATGCACCTCGACGACGCCGGGGTAGCGGGCCATGTCCCGGCCGATCCGCTCCGGTTCCAGACCCACCGGCGCCGCCTCCAGCAGGATCCGGCCGCTGTCACGGACGAGGACGACGCCGGCGCGAAGCATGAGCGCCACGACGATTAGGGACGCGATCGAGTCGGCCTGCCGGAAGCCAGTGGCTAGGATGACGGCGCCCGCAATCGCTGTCGCCACGAAGGCGGCGAGGTCGGTGACGATGTGCTGATAGGCGCCCTCGACGTTGAGGCTGCGCCGGTCCGCGCGGCGAACAAGCCAGGCCGCACCGAGGTTGACCGCTATGCCGGCGAGCGCTGTGATGAGGACGGCCAGCCCCTCAACGTCCTCGGGCCGAATGAGGCGGCTGATCGCCTCGTACGCCAACCACGCCGCAAGCACGAGCAGCGTGATGCCGTTGGCCTGCGCCGAGAGGATCTCCGCCCGTTTGAGACCGAACGTGTATCCGCCCCGCGGTGGCCGGTTGGCCAGGCGCAGCGCGACCAGGGCGAGAGCGAGGGCGCCAGCGTCGGTGAGCATGTGCGCGGCGTCGGAAAGCAGCGCCAGCGAGTTCACCGCGAGGCCGACGACGACCTCGGCGACCATGAACGACGCGATCAGGGCGAGAGCGGCGACCAGCCATCGGCCGTCGGCCTGAGCGCTCCCACCGATGTGGCGGTGGCTGTCCTGGCCGTTTGACGTGCCGACTCCGTCGTGGACTCCCATCTGCTCCAACCTATGCTGACATCGCTATGTATGCAAAGCCGCTTTGTATACAAATTGGATAATGAGTACCGGGGCGGAACCATTCCGTCCACCGAGCCGACTGATGTCACGATGACTGCCGGACTCCGAAGGGTCTGGACTCCGAAAGGGCACGGACGCGAGATGGGCAGATGGGCTGGCCGGGTGGGCGCGGCGCTCGCTGGAGTGATTGGGGCGATGCTGCTGAGCAGTGTCGCGTATGCGCACGTCGAGGTCGAGGCGGACCCGGCGGTCGCGGGGGCGACCAACGCCGTGATCACCTTCTCGGCGGAGGCGGAGTCCGCGACGGCGGGCATCGCCTCGGTGCGGGTCGTGCTGCCATCCGGCATCGCCGCCACCGATGTGACCCTCACGAAGGCGCCGGCCGGCTGGACGCTCACGGTCGCCGCGGATGGCTACACGGTGGGTGGCAAGGCACTCCCGGCGGGCCAGCAGGCTGTCCATTCAATCAGGGTGGCACGCCTGCCCAACGCGACCACACTCGTCTTCAAGACTCTTGTGAACTACTCCGACGGCAGCGTCGACCGCTGGATCGAGGAGCCGACGACGGCCAACCCCAACCCGAACAGCCCGGCCCCCGTACTCAAGCTGAAACCCGCTGCGACTACGGCGGCGCCGACCAGTGCCCCGGCGCCGGCCACCGCGACGCCGTCCGCGTCAGCCAGCGTCGAGGTATCGACGTCGTCCGGCGACGATGATGGCAACTCCTGGGTGTGGTGGGTCGTGGGAGCAGTCGTGATCGCGGCGGCCGTGGCCACCGCTCTCATCCTCCGTCAACGCGCGGCCACCCAAGGCACATCCGGCGAGCGGTAGAAGTTCACGCCCAGCGCGGTCCAGAGCGGCGCCTGGGCGCCGAGCCGCTCCCTGAACGCTGTCCAGTCGTGGGTTGAGACCGGCGACCAACCAAGCTCGGCCACGGCGGCCAGCCGTGGAAACGCCAGGAACTCGATCTCGTCGACGGTCCGTACCGTCTCCGTCCACAACGGAGCCTCGACGCCGAGTATCAGCGCCGGATCGAGCCCCGGCAGATACCGGACGGGATCCCAGTCGTACGACTCGGCCACGCTGATATAGCCGGCCCAGGACAGTCCGATGGGGGTGTCCTCGTCGTACTTCATGTCGAGATAGGCGCTGTTGGCGGGAGACATGATTATCTTGTTCCCCCGCGTGGCCGCCGATCGCACCTCGGGCGCGTCGATGGCCACGCCCCAGAATTGCACCACGGTGGACGGAGCGAGCTCGGCGTCAGCGACCTCGTGCCATCCGATCACCGTCTTGCCGTGGGCGTTGACGATCCCCTGGGCGCGGTTGACGATGACGGCGTACTCGTCCGCGGCGAGCGTCTTCGCCTCGTCGCCACCGATGTGGAGATACGGGCCGGGCGTGATCGCGGCCAGCTCACCGAACACGTCGTCCAGGAACCGGTAGGTGACGTCCTTGTCGACACAGAGGGCGCTGAAGCCCACGTCGATGCCGGTGTAGCGGTCCGGCGATCGCCCGTCACAGTTGAGTTCGGGATAGGACGCGAGCGCGGCGTTGGTATGGCCCGGCAGATCGATCTCGGGGACGATCGTGATGTGGTGGCGTTGGGCGTACGACACGATCTCCCGATAATCGTCCTTTGTGTAGTATCCGCCGGATCCCGGGCCGACCTCGGTGGCGCCGCCGATGCTCGCGAGCCGCGGCCAGGTGTCGACGGCAATCCGCCAGCCCTGGTCATCCGTGAGGTGCAGATGCACGTGGTTAATCTTGTATAAGGCGGCGAGTTCGATGACTCGCTTGACGTCTCCGACCGGGAAGAAGTGGCGCGCCACGTCGAGCATGACCCCGCGATAGGCGAAGCGTGGCCGGTCGACGATCCTCCCCCCGGACACCGTCCACGAGCCAGGTGGCGCGGCCCGGGTCGCAAGCTCAGTCCCGGTCGCAAGCTCAGTCCCGGTCGCAAGCTCAGTCCCGGTCGCAAGCTCAGCCCCGGTCGCCAGCTCAGCGGGGAGCAACTGGCGGAGGGTCTGGACGCCCCAGAAGAGCCCAGCGCTCGCGTTGGCCCGCACCGTGACCGCGTCCGCGTTCGCCTCGAGCACGTAGCCCTCGTCCCCCAGTTGCGGGTCGGCACCATCCAGCGCCAGCGTGATGTGCCCGGGCTCGGCTTCGGCAGCGGCGCGAATCGGTACGGGGTAGCCGGTGCCCGAGCGCAGCAGGCCGGCGAGGTACTCGCCTACGTCGGCCGCTCCCTCACCCGATGTGCGGATCTCCGTCTGCTCCGTCAGCGTGAAGCCGACGTCGGCGGAGGATGGCTCGACGGACGCCGGCGCCGGCACCACATCGCGGATCGTGGTCTGCCGTTCGATCTCGATCGGTCTGTCGTCCATGCCCAACTTCCAGATGAGTCCGCCGGCCGCGGCAAGAAGAAGAGCCACCGCCGCCACCGCCTTGGTCCATGCCCGCACGGCCTCAATCTTAACTGTAAAGAGTCTTAACACAAGGCTCCCGCCGATCATGATTTGGAGGTCATGATCGACGGCCTTCGGCGACCGTCAGATAATGATCGACGGGATCTTGGGGGGCGGGCGGGCGGTTGTGGCGGGCTTACCAACTACCGATGTTAGTTTTGGCTCGCGCCGCTGCTGAGGCGGCCGCCGTTCGGATGATCTTCGGCCACTCGGGAAGGTTGCCCTTCATGGTCCGGCCACGCCAGCCGCTGCTGAGCCGCGCCCGCATTGTCGAGGTCGCGACAACGATCATCGACTCCGAGGGCCTTGAGGCACTGTCGATGCGGCGGCTCGCGGCCGAGATGGACGTCCGGGCTCCCTCGCTCTACAACCACTTCGCGACCAAGGAGGAAATCCTTGACGCGGTGGGGGACGCGATCATCGCCGAGGTCGACCTGTCCATGTTCGGCCGCGATGAGTGGCCGACGGCGCTGCGGGCCTGGGCTCGGGGCTACCGCGCCGCGCTGGCGGCTCACCCGAATGTGGTGCCATTTCTCGCTCGCGGTCCGGGGCGTCGCCCCGCCGCACTGCGGCTGGCCGACGCCGTCTATGGCTGCCTGGTCGATGCGGGCTGGCCACCCAGCTATGCCACCCGTATCGGGGCACTCATGCGCTACCTGGTGGCAGGGTCGACGCTAGGTTCGTTCGCGCTGGGTTTCGTCGACGATCCGGAGTTCTACGCCGAGGCGTACCCGCATCTCACCAGCGCACACCGGCTCCGGGAGCACCGGAAGCAGGTCGATGAAGGGGCCTTCGAGCTAGGGATCGAGACCCTGATCGCCGGCCTGTCCGCGCGGCTCGATGAGGTGAAATCGGGCCACAGTTCGTGATTCTCGTCTCACTGGCTGGGTACGGCGAGTCGGCCCGGCTGTCAAGGTACGGTCGCCTGAAGAACCACTAGGGTTCGGCGGGGATATTCACGTGGGGAGCGAGGGCCAGATGGCGGACATCAAACTTGATCACCCGGGGGGCCAGCTCTCGCTGCCGGTGCACCAGGCGGTCGAGGGTTCCTCCGGCCTGGACGTTGGCTCGCTGTTGAAGGAGACGGGATACGTCACCTACGACCCGGGCTTCGTCAACACGGCCGCGTGCACATCGGCGATCACCTATATCGATGGAGATGCCGGAATTCTGCGGTACCGCGGATATCCGATCGGTGAGTTGGCGGAGCAGGCCTCGTTCCTGGAAGTGTCGCACCTGCTGATCTACGGCGAACTGCCTTCGGCCACGCAGCTGGCCGACTTCCGGGAGAAGGTCAGCGTCCACACACTTCTGCATGAGGACCTTCGCCGGTTCTTCGATGGCTTCCCGCGCGATGCCCACCCGATGCCCGTGCTGTCGTCGGCCGTGAACGCGCTGTCCACCTTCTACCAGGACAGCCTGGACCCGTTCGACGCCGACCAGGTCGAGATCTCCACCATCCGGTTGCTCGCGAAGCTGCCGACGATCGCGTCGTATGCCTACAAGAAGTCGATCGGGCAGCCATTCCTGTATCCGGACAACGCGCAGGGCTATGTCGAGAACTTTCTGCGGATGACATTCGGGGTGCCGGCCACGGCGTACGCGGTCGACCCGGTCGTCGCCCGCGCGCTGGACATGCTCTTCGTGCTGCACGCCGACCACGAGCAGAATTGCTCGACCGCGACGGTACGCGTCGTCGGCTCCGCCCAGGCCAATCTCTTCGCCTCAGTGGCGGCGGGCATCAACGCGCTATCGGGTCCGTTGCACGGGGGCGCGAACGAGGCGGTACTCGCGATGCTGAGCCGCATCCGCGCCGAGGGCGCAGACGTGCAGTCCTTTGTGCGCCGGGTGAAGAACAAGGAGCAGGGCGTCAAGCTCATGGGTTTCGGCCACAGGGTCTATAAGAACTACGACCCGCGGGCGGCCATCGTGAAGAAGGCGGCGCAGGACGTGCTCGCCCGGATGCACAAGCCCGACCCGCTCCTCGACCTCGCGATGCAGCTGGAGGAGATCGCGCTCGCCGACGACTTCTTCGTCTCCCGCCAGCTGTATCCCAACGTGGACTTCTACACGGGACTTATCTACAAGGCGATGGGCTTCCCGACCAAGATGTTCACGGTGCTCTTCGCGCTCGGCCGTTTGCCTGGCTGGATCGCGCAGTGGCGCGAGATGCTGGGCGACCCGGCCAACAAGCTCGGCCGTCCCCGCCAGATCTATACCGGCTCGCCCGAGCGGCACTTCGTCCCCATCGACGTCCGTTAGCCGGCGAACCGCACGACGCCGTCGCGATCTTGGCTCCGCGATTGCCCGCAAGTGTTCAACCATTGCCCGTCCGGGGTCGCGCTGGCCGGGCAACTGCTGAACACTTGCGAGGACGACGGCGCGTGGTAGAAGGGACGACATCCGTGAAGGTCTTCGAGTCTCTGGACGCTCTGCGCGCTGCGGCGGGCGAGCATCTCGGCCACAGCGACTGGCACATGGTGACGCAGGAGCAGGTGAACGCCTTCGCCGACGCGACCGGGGACCATCAGTGGATCCACGTCGACCCAGACGCGGCCGCCCACGGACCGTTCGGCACCACGATCGCTCACGGATTCCTCATGCTCTCGCTCATCCCGATGCTCGCGGCGCAGGTGTCGCGGGTCGAGGGCGTCAAGATGGGCATCAACTACGGGTTGAACAAGGTACGGTTCCCGGCCGCTCTCCCAACTGGCAGCGCCGTCCGGGCCGGCGTTCGGCTTGTCTCCATTGAGGATATTCCGGGCGGAGTACACCTCGTCAACGAGGTGACGATCGAGCGCGAGGGCGGCGACAAGCCGTGCTGCGTCGCCGAGACCGTGGTCCGCTACTACTCGTAGCCCGCCCGCCTCCCCAGCCCGCCTCCCCACCCCGCCTCGCCGGCAACCCCTCAAAGATCGCCATGATCATGAACTGAGTGTCGCAAAGCGGCGCCGATCATGACCTCCAAATCATGATCGGCGGTTAGGGGGGCGGCGGGAGGTCGACGAGGGTGGCGAGCGCCCAGCGGTGCTGGTCCGCGGTTCCGTAGGCCAGCGAGGCGCTCTTGGCGCGCTTCAGGAAGAGGTGCGCCGGGTGCTCCCAGGTGAAGCCGATGCCACCGTGCAGCTGCACGCACTCCTCCGCCGCCTTCACGGCGACCGGAGAGCAGTACGCCTGCGCCAGCGATGCGGCCACGGCCAGGTCTGCGTCGCCGCGGGCGGCGCGGTCGGCGGCGTACCGAGCGACAGCTCGCGCCTGGGTGACCTCCACCCACAGGTCGGCGAGGCGGTGCTTGACCGCCTGGAAGGAGCCCACGGGCCGGCCGAACTGGTGTCGCCCCTTGACATAGTCCACTGTGGTTTCCAGGCACCACTCGGCCACGCCGAGCTGCTCCGAGGCGAGCAGCGCGGCCCCGGCCGTCAGCGCCGACGAGAGTGCCGATGCCGCGGCTGCCCCATCGGCGATACGCCGCCCAACCGCGCCCTCGAATGAAAGATCGGCGACGGGCCGGGTGAGATCGAGCGAGACAACCGGGGTGCGCGCGACGCCCTCCGCGGTCGCGTCGACCACATAGAGACTGTCGCTGGCGGGTACGAGCAGCACATCCGCCGCAAGCCCGTCCGCGACGCTCGTCACCCGACCGCTGAGCCGATCTCCATCCGCAACGACCGATCCGCCGACCCCGCCCACCGGCCCGGCCGAAAGCGACCCAGCCGAGATCGGCGCCGTCGAGAATGGCACCGCCAACGCCGCGACCCACTCGCCGGCGGCGAGCTTGGCGAGAACATCCGCTTCGCCGCAACGGAGCAACGCCGTGGTCGCCACGATGGCGCTGGTGAGGTACGGGACCGGCGCCACCGACCGGCCCAGCTCCTCGAGGACGACCGCCGACTCGCGCAGGCTCGCTCCGCCGCCGCCGAAGCGTTCGGGCACCGCCACCCCGGCCAGCCCCATCTCGCCGGCGAGTGTGCGCCACAACTCAAAGTCGAACGGAGCACCGTTCTCCACCCGGGCCAGCACCCGCGACACCGGACTCCGTTGCGCAAGCATGCCACGGACGCTGGCCCGAAGATCGGTCTCCACCTCGGTGTAGAGCAGGTCGCTCATCGGGGCAGGTCCTTCCACGCGACGTCCTTGTCCACCCGGATCTCGGATGGCAGGCCGAGCACGCGCTCGGCGATGATGTTGCGCAGGATCTCCGAGGTTCCGCCCTCGATCGAGTTGCCCTTCGCGCGGAGATACCGATACACCGCCGGGCGACCGAAGAAGTCCACCTCGGACGGTCGGGACATGGTCCAGTCCTGGTACCGCAGACCCTCCTCCCCGAGAAGCTCCAGCTCCGCGGAGGAGATGTCCTGGTTGAGGCGAGCGAAGACGAGCTTCTGGGCCGATCCCTCCGGGCCGGGCTGGCCGGCAGCGAGCTGCTGCCGCAGGCGCATGCCCGCGAGACGGGACGCCTCGGCAGCGACCCACAGCCGCAGTACCGCGTCGTGCGAACCCGGCGACCGGAGCGATGGTCGCGCCCGCCACATCGAGGCGAGCGAGCCGATCATCCCGCCCTCGCGTGGGATCGCCGCACCGCCTATCGCGACCCGTTCGTTCATCAGCGTGGTCTGGGCGACCGACCATCCGTCACCGACCGGACCGATGCGCTGCGCGTCAGGGATGACCACGTCGGTGAGAAACACCTCGTTGAACTCGGCCTCGCCGGTGAGCTGGCGCAACGGCCGAACCTCGACGCCGGGGGCGGTCATGTCGCACGCAAAGTACGTCATGCCCTGATGCTTCGGAACGTCCGGATCGGTGCGCACAACGAGAATCGCCCATCGCGCCTCGTGCGCCATCGATGTCCAGACCTTCTGCCCATTCACGATCCAGTTTCCACGTTGATCGCCTCCGGCGAAGTTGCCGCGTTGATCGCCTCCGGCGAAGTTGCCGCGTTGATCGCCTCCGGCGAAGTTGCCGCGTTGATCGCCTCCGGCGAAGTTGGACCCCTCGCGGACCGCCCTCGTCGCTAGGCCGGCCAGGTCGGACCCGGCACCGGGTTCGCTGAAGAGCTGGCACCAGACCTCCTCGCCGGTCCAGAGTGGACGAAGCCATCGGGATCGCTGGGCATCGGTGCCATGACGCAGGATCGTCGGCGCCGCCATGCCGAGGCCGATGCCGATGCGGCGCGGGTTGTTGTCCGGCGCGCTGGCGGCGACGAAGTCGGCGTCCACCACGGCCTGCAACGACCGGGGCGCACCGAGCCCGCCCAGCCCGACCGGGTAATGCACCCACGCGAGGCCGGCATCGAACCGAGCCCGGAGGAACTCCAGCCGGTCCATCGTGGACGGATCATTCGCGGCGAGAAAATCGGCGACGCGCGCCCGCAGTCCGGCGGTATCAAGAGGCTCAGGCACGGGGGCCGCCGGCGACGTAGATGACCTGGCCGGAGACGAAGCCGGCGCCCTCGCTCACGAGGAACGATACGACGTTGGCGATGTCTTCCGGCTGACCGACCCGGCGTACGGGAATCTCCGACGCGGCCGCCTGCTGGAAGGCGTCGAAGTCCACGCCGACCCGCGCCGCCGTCGCCGCCGTCATATCGGTCGCGATGAAGCCGGGCGCGATCGCGTTGACAGTGACCCCGAACGGGCCAAGCTCAATCGCGAGCGTCTTCGTGAAACCCTGCAACCCAGCCTTCGCGGTCGCGTAGTTGGCCTGCCCGCGATTGCCCAGTGCCGAGGTCGAGGAGAGGTTGACGATCCGGCCCCACTTCGCTTCCGTCATGTGCTTCTGGGCGGCCCTGCTCATCAGGAAGGCTCCGCGCAGGTGTACGCCCATGACGGTGTCCCAGTCGACGTCGGTCATCTTGAACAGCAGGTTGTCCCGGGTGACGCCGGCGTTGTTGACCAGCACCGTCGGCGGCCCCAATTCGGCCGCGATCCGATCAACGGCGGCCGAAACGGCATCCGCGTCGGCGACGTCCGCACCGAGCGCGAGTGCCCGCCCGCCAGCACCGGAGATGCGCTCGACGGTGCCGTTGCCGGCGCTCTCCTCGAGGTCCACGACGGCGACGGCGAACCCGTCCGCGGCGAGCCTCACCGCCGTGGCCGCGCCGATGCCCCTCGCCGCCCCGGTTACGACGGCAACCTTCTCCGACATGCGCCCGATCCCCTCTCCCGCTGCAGTGAGTCGACGCGGACCCTAACGCACCGAGTACTTCTTCAGTTCGCGGCGGGCCAGCGACCGCTTGTGGACCTCGTCCGGGCCGTCGGCGAAGCGCAGCGTCCGCGCCAGCGTCCACAGCTGAGCGAGCGGGAAGTCCTGGGAGAGACCGGCCGCGCCGTGGGCCTGGATCGCCTTGTCCAGCACCCACTCCGCCATTGCGGGCGTGACGATCTTGATCGCCTGGATCTCGGCGTGCGCGCCCTTGTTGCCAACCGTGTCCATGAGCCATGCGGTCTTGAGGACCAGCAGGCGCGCCTGCTCGATCCGCACCCGAGCCTCGGCGATCCACTCACCGATCACGCCCTGCTCGGCCAGCGGCCGCCCGAACGCCACCCGGTCGATGACCCGCCGGCACATCAGCTCGACCGCTCGCTCAGCCATGCCGATGAGACGCATGCAGTGGTGGATCCGGCCTGGACCAAGACGCGCCTGGGCGATCGCGAAGCCGTGACCCTCGCCGGCGATCAGGTTCGCGGCCGGTACTCGTACGTCGGAGAACGAGATCTCGGCGTGCCCGCCATGTGGCCCGTCGGTGTAACCGAACACCTTGGTGCCGCGGCGGACGGTCACGCCGGCGGTGTCGCGCGGCACGAGGATCATGCTCTGCTGGCGGTGCCGCTCGGCGGAGGGGTCCGACTTCCCCATCACGATGAGAATCGCGCAGTGCGGGCTCATCGCGCCGGATGACCACCACTTGCGCCCGTTCACCACGTACTCGTCGCCGTCGGCGGCGATCGAGGTGGCGATGTTGGCCGCGTCGGACGAGGCCACGTCGGGCTCGGTCATGCAAAAGGCGGACCGGATCTGCCCGTCCAGCAGCGGTTTGAGCCAGCGGTCCCGCTGTTCCGGGCTGCCGAACTCGGCGAGCAGTTCCATGTTGCCGGTGTCGGGCGCGGCGCAGTTGAACGCCCGCGGCGCGATCTCCGGCGACCGGCCCATGATCTCCGCCAGGGGGGCGTACTGAAGGTTGGTCAGCCCCGCGCCGCCCGGGTGCTTCGGCAAGAAGAGGTTCCACAATCCACGCGTCCGGGCCTCGGCCTGAAGCGAGGCGACAATGGCCGGCTCGTCCCAGGGGTCGGCCAGATCAGCGACCTGGGCCTCGAAGACAGGCTCGGCCGGATAGACGAACTCCTCCATGAAGGCCGACACCTGGCCGCGCAGATCCTCGGTGCGGCCGTCGTAGGCAAACTCCATGTCAGCTCTCCCTAGCGTTGTCCAGGACGGCATCGAGTTCGGCGCGCAGCCGCCGCATGCCGGCAAGCCATCGATCGCGGTCGGCGGCCCGACGCCGCTCGAACTCGGCGACCTCCGGGTGCGGCAGGATGAGGAAGCAGCCGCCGGCGATCGCCTCAACGACGGCGTCGGCGACCTCGGCCGGATCGATCAGAATGCCCGCGGCGAGCGTGGCGGAGGTGGAGTCGAACCCTGCCGTCATCGGGGTCCGCACTCCCTGCGGACACAGGCACGAGAAGGTCACGCCGGACGAGCCGTGCCGGATCGCCAGCCACTCGGCGAGCGCCACTGACCCGTGTTTGGTCACGCTGTACGGCGCCGTGTCCATCTCGGTCAACAGGCCGGCCGCCGATGCAGTGATCATGAAGTGCCCGCGCCCACGGTCGACCATCCGGGGCAGCACATGACGGGCGGCGTAGACGTGCGCCATCACATGCACCCGCCACGAGCGATCCCAGTCGGCCTCCAGGCCGAGCCCGGCGCCGGTGGGGACGCCGGCGTTGGAGCACCACACGTCGATGCCGCCAATCTCCGCCTCGACCCGATCAGCCGCGGCGCGGACGGCCGCCTCGTCGGTGACGTCAAGAGGTAAGGCGAGCGCGATCTCGCAGCCGAGCCCATTCGCGACCTCCTGGGCCCGCGTGCGGTCGAGGTCCGCTACGACGACGGCTCGGGCACCCTCGGCGGAAAATCGCTCCGCCAGTGCAGCTCCGATGCCGCTTGCGCCGCCAGTGACAACGGCGACCGATCCAGGAATCAGAGCAGGCATCGCCCTCCCCTCGCAGAATCGACCCATAGTAGACCCGCGGGTAATATGCACCCCGGGTGCAATGTACGTCGACCCGGACCGGCTCGGGAAGGCCGGCGGCCCCGGTGAAGCGGTCACGTTGCGGCGGCGGGTCGGCGCGCCATTGCGCTAACCCGCCGCTGCCCCACAGTGGACGCTCCCTGGCCAAAGTCGAGTGTCCAGTGGTCCCACCGTGACAAACTAACGGTGGTAGTTGACAAACTAACAGTGGTAGTTATCGCGCGCCAGACCCGCCGAGCGACAATCCTCCGAGCGACAAATCAGCCGGGTGACAAATCCGCCGGATGACAAATCCGCCGACATGACAACCCCGCCGCGGTGACAGCGTGGCGACAACCGATGGAGGCGCCATGGACGGGCACGACGCGATCTACGTCGCGGGTGACTGGGTAGCGCCCGCGACGAACCAGCGCATCGCGGTGGAGAACCCGGCCACCGAGGCAGTGGTCGCGCACGTGCCCGAGGGCACCGCGGTCGACATCGATACAGCCGTCGCCGCGGCCCGGGCCGCCAACCCAGGATGGTCAACACTTGCCCGCCACGAGCGGGCCGAACACCTCGCCGCGCTTCATGCGGGACTCGCCGCACGGCGTGAGGACATGGCGCGCACGATCACCACCGAGATGGGCGCGCCGGCCACGCTCGCCGCGAACGTTCAGGTCGGTCTTCCCCTGAGGGTCTTGCAGTCCTATGTGGATCTTCTGCTCGCCGACGACGAGACTGAATACATCGGCAACTCGCTGATTCTCGCGGAGCCGGTTGGGGTCGTCGGCGCCATCACGCCCTGGAACTACCCGCTGCACCAGGCGATGGCCAAGGTGGCAGCGGCCCTCGCCGCTGGCTGCACCGTCGTACACAAACCGAGCGAAGTCGCGCCGCTCTCCGCGTACCTGTTCGCCGAGATCGCGCACGATGCCGGGCTCCCGCCCGGGGTCTACAACGTCGTCACCGGGTACGGCCCGGTTGCGGGCGAGGCGCTCGTGGCGCACCCAGGCGTGGACATGGTCTCGTTCACCGGCTCGACCCGCGCCGGCCGGCGGGTGGCGGCGCTCGCCGCGGAGACCGTCAAGCGGGTCGCGCTGGAACTGGGCGGCAAATCGGCAAACGTCGTCCTGGACGACGCCGACCTCACGGCCGCGGTCAAGGTCGGCGTCGCGAACTGCCTGCTCAATTCGGGGCAGACGTGCACCGCCTTGACCCGGTTGCTCGTACCAAGAAGGCGGCAGGCCGAGGCGGTCGACATCGCCGTCGCCGCGGCGGCGAAGTACGCCACCGGCGATCCCACCGACCCAACCACCCGCCTCGGCCCGCTGGTCTCAGCCAGCCAGCGCGAACGGGTGCGGGCCTTTATCGCCCGAGGCGTGACGGAGGGTGCCGACCTCGTCGTCGATGGTCGCGAGGGCCAGCCCGAGCGCGGCTACTTTCTCGGTGCGACCATCTTTGGCAACGTGGCGCCGGACGCGACCATCGCCCAGGAGGAAATCTTCGGACCCGTGCTCTCCGTCATCCCGTACTCCGATGAGGACGATGCAGTCCGGATCGCCAACGGCACCGAGTACGGCCTCGCGGGCGCGGTCTGGTCCGCCGACACCGACCGGGCCGTCGCGTTCGCCCGCCGCATGCGCACCGGGCAGGTCGACATCAACGGCGCGTCCTTCAACCACCTCGCGCCGTTTGGTGGATACAAGCAGTCGGGCAACGGGCGAGAGCTCGGTCGCCACGGCCTCGCCGAGTTCAGCGAGACCAAGTCCGTGCAGCTGCCGCAGGACCGCCAGTGACTGCCGCGGTACGCTCGGCCGTGTTGATCGCGGTCGGCGGCATCCCCGAGATGCGCGAGATAGCGCTGCACCCGCCCGGCGCTGGTCAGGTCCGGGTCAGGCTCGACGCGACCGGCGTGTGTCACTCCGACCTGTCGCTGGCCACCGGCCGTCTCAAGCATGAGCTGCCGGTCGTGCTGGGGCACGAGGGCGCCGGCCAGGTGGTCGAAACCGGGGCCGGGGTACGGGAGCTGCGCGCTGGCGACACGGTCGTGCTCAACTGGGCGCCGGCCTGTCGTGACTGCTGGTATTGCGGCCACGGCGAGCCCTACCTGTGCCAGAACGCCGAGCGTGGTTGGCACCGTCCGTACGCGACCCTGCCCGACGGCACCGCGGTCTATCCCGGCCTCGGCGTGGGTGGCTTCGCGACCGAGACCGTGGTCGACGAGATCGCCTGCGTCAAGGTGCCTGACACGATCCCTCCGGTCGAGGCGGCGCTGCTCGGCTGCGCGGTGCTGACGGGCGTCGGCGCGGTGCGCAATGCAGCCGCCGTCCGGCCCGGCGATTCGGTCGTCATCTTCGGCCTTGGTGGTGTCGGCCTCTCGGCGGTTCAGGGGGCACGGATCGAGGGCGCCGCGAGGATCATCGCCGTCGATCCGTTCCCCGAGAAGGCCGACCTCGCCCGCCGGCTCGGCGCGACCGACGTGCTCGAACCCTCGCCAGACGTCGCCAAACAGGTCCGTGCTCTGTGTGACGGCCGCGGCGCCGACCACGCGATCGAGTGCGTCGGCAGGGCTGAGACGATCCGGGCGGCGTGGTCATCGACCCGCCGAGGCGGCCACACCACCGTCGTCGGTCTCGGTGCCGCCACCGACCAACTCACCTTCAATGCCCTCGAAATAGCACACTTTGGACGCACGTTGCGCGGCTGCATGTACGGAAACTCCGACCCCTCGACCGACATCCCGAGACTGCTCGACGACTACCGTCGCGGGGCATTGGATCTGCGGGCGATGATCACCAGCGAGATCACCCTCGACGAGGTCGCTGACGCATTTGCCCGCCTCGCCGCCGGATCGGGAGCGCGGAGCGTCGTTTCCTTCGCCGGAGGCGATCAACGTAGCGCTGTCGCCGGAGGCGATCAACGCGGTGCTGTCGCCGGAGGCGATCAACGCGGTGCTGTCGCCGGAGGCGATCAACGCGGTGCTGTCGCCGGAGGCGATCAACGCGGCATTGTCAGGTGACGCTCTCCGTGACCTCGGCGTACGGACCGTCGCGCCAGGTCACGAAGACGCGGGAGATGTGCGCTGCGGAGAGGAAGGAGACGAGCAACGAACGCTCGTCGTACCGGGTATGGACGACGACGAACCCAGAGCCGGCGACCGCGTCCACGGCGCGGACCTCACTCTGATCGACGCGCAATGTCACCGTACCGCCGCGAACAACGAAGGTGCGCTCGTACGCCGGGCCGCCGCTTCCAGTCGGCACGGCCGCCCATGTGGCGCCGGGCGACGGTGACGCACTTACCGCCGGCGTCGGCGCCGGGCTCGTCGATGCCGGCGCCGGCAGGCTCGCGGTCGGGGCGATGATCGGCGGAGCCACCGTGCTGGCGAGCGGCGGTGGGGTCGTCGGCGCCATGCGCCTGAGCTCAGCCGCGGAGAACGGGGCGGTCCGCTGCGGCGCGGTTGCCTGCAGGACGGACCGGATGCCCAGCCAGGAGGCCCCCACGGTGGCGGCCGTTGCGAGGGTCCAGATGAGTAGGTAGGCCAGCCGGCGTCGCACGCTGACATCCTGCCGCGCCTTGCCGGAGATCGCGAAGCGAAGTGCCGCGATGCGCACGGGCCGTCCCGGACCGCTACGGTGGGCCAATGGCAACCGTTCTCCTCGTCGAGGACGACCATGTGGTGCGGGATGCGCTGCTGCGCTCGCTCACCGATCTGGGACATACCGTCCACGCGACCGGCACCGCATTGGATGCGCTGCGTCGGGTGGCGGCGGAATCACCCGACCTGATCGTGCTGGACCTGGGCCTGCCCGATCTGGACGGGGCCGACGCCCTGAGGATGCTGCGGGGCATCACGGAGGCGCCGATCATCATCGCGACCGCCCGCGACGACGAGTACGAGATTGTCCGGCTGCTGCGTGCGGGTGCGGATGACTACATGGTGAAACCATTCAGCAGCGCACATCTTGACGCGCGGGTGACGACCGTGCTTCGGCGTACCGGCCGGGCCAGCCGTGCCGAGCCGGCGGTGATCGAGGCGGCCGGTCTACGCGTAGACCCGGGCGAACGCCAGGCCACATTGGAGGGAACCGCGCTGTCGTTGACGCGGAAGGAGTTCGATCTGCTCGCGTATCTCGCGGCCCGGCCCGGCCGGGTGGTGTCGCGGCGTGAGCTTTTGGAGGAGGTATGGCGACAGCCATCGATCGGCGAGGATCAGACGATCGACGTACACCTTTACTGGCTGCGCCGGAAGCTTGGCGAGAGCGCGGCGGAGCCGAGATTCCTGCACACCGTGCGGGGGGTCGGGATCAGGTTCGCGGCGCCGGTCTGAGATCGGCACTCGCTCGAGTCAACGTCGCGGTGACCTCGATGGTCGTGCTCGCCTTCCTGGTTCCGCTCGCATTGGTCGTCGCGCATCTTGCGCGAGAACGGGCGCTAGCCGACGCCGAGCAGCAGGCGGCGGTCGTGAGCGCCGTGCTCGCCGTCACCACCGACCCGGTCGCCGTCGAACGGGCGATCGCTGTGGCCGACGGCGCACACGCCGACCGGGTGGGTGTCCACGGACTCAGGCTAGGATCGGTTGGCGCGGCGCACGCCCCGGCGGAGGAGATCAGGGGCGTGACCGAACACGCCGTCGTCGTGCCCGTACTGGGCGGGGTTTCCCATCTCGCACCGGTCACGATCGAGGACGGCGGGATCGCGGTCGTTGAGGTCTTCGTGCCCGCAGAGGAGATGTCGCGCGGCGTGACGGGCGCGTTGTGGGCGCTCGCGCTCGTCGCCGTATTCCTCCTGCTCGTCTCGGTGTTGGCGAGCGACCGGCTCGCCGCCCGCGTTGTCCACTCCGCCCGCGGCCTGGCGGCCGCCGCCCGTACCCTCGGCGACGGCGACCTGGGCGCGAGGGTTCAGCCGCGCGGCCCAAGAGAATTGGCGGAGGCGGCATCGGCATTCAACGCGATGGCCGATCGCATGGCCAAGCTGCGCGGCGCCGAGCGAGAGCTTATCGCCGACCTGTCCCACCGCCTGCGTACTCCGCTCACGGCGCTTCGACTTGAGGCCGAGCGGGCCGCGAGTCATCGGCTGAGCGAGGCGGTCGCGGCGATGGAGCGTGAGGTCGACCATCTCATCCAGACCGCGCGGCGCCCGGCCGAGCCCCCGGCGCCCGAGCCCGAGCTGTGCGACGCGGCCGAAGTGGTGCATGAGCGGATCACGTTCTGGGCCGCGGTGGCCGACGACCAGAGCCGACCGTTCCGGGTCTCCGGCGCCGACCGGCGGGTGATGGTCCCGCTGGCGCGCAGCGAACTCGCGGCCGCGGTGGATGCGTTGCTCGGTAACGTCTTCCGCTACACACCACAAGGGACACCGTTCGAGGTCGCGCTCGCCCGCCGCGATGGCTACGTCGCACTGCGGGTGGACGACGCCGGCCCGGGCATCGACGACCCCGACCGGGCGCTGCGCCGCGGAGCCAGCGACCGGGGCTCCACCGGGCTCGGGCTCGACATCGTGCGCCGCGCGGCGCTCGCCGGACGCGGTGCGGTCGACGTCGACCGGGCCGCATTGGGCGGCACCAGCGTCGTCGTGCTCCTCGCTGACGCCGAGCCCGCGGTGCCCGTCCCCCGCCAGCGACTCGGCCTCGCTGGTCGGCTCTCCCGGGAACCCGACGAGCGCCGATGGGGGCGCCGCGCTCGTGCCGCCCGGACCTCGAGTCTGTAGCGCGTTCGGTGAGGTGAAGGCTTTCCTTAGATTTGGCTTAAGTGATCCGCCCCGCCCTTCCCCGCTCCGCCCGTCGCGGCTACCGTCAGTAACGGCCCTTGCGGCCGCGTCGACTCGCCGCCCCCTGCTCCGCGTTTAGTCGACGCGACACATCCAGTCGGGCCCGGCTCATTTCGGCCAGCAGCCGGGCCCGCTGCGTCTTCTGCCGCCGGCTTCTCCTGCGGTCAGGTCTCTTGCCGTCAGCTGAGATCGCGAAGGTCCAGGACGTGCCAGACGAGGGTCTCGTTGTCGCCCGTCGACCACCACACAAACGAACCCCTGCCGCCCGTGTTAACCGACGCCGTGTCGTCCAGGACGACCGCACGATCCGTACTGAGGTCGTGGATCCACAGTCGCTGCGCGTAGCTGGCTGCGTTCGCCGACGCGACGGATGCCAACAGCTCGAACCGGTCAAGGAGCGCCACGTCGATGTTCATGGGGGTACGCGTGCTGTCCCCGATCCGGCGCCGGGCGCTGCCATCGACGTGCTCGAGCTCGAACGTAAGGCTTTGGCCCTGGTTGACCACTGTGGTCACCCGGCACCAGCTCGGGCTGCACGTGAGGATCTCGTTCGGACCGCCATCGACGGTCCGCCGTTCGCCCGTGGCGAGGTTCAACAGCTCCACGTCGCCGGGTTGGCTGTTCGCCGACGTCGTCGCCCACGGCCAGGCGGTCAGGGCGAAGAGGCGGTCGAGCGGGCGGACCGCGACCACCCCACCATCGACAGGAACGGATCGGATCTCGCCCCCGCCTCCGCCGTTGGCCGGCACGGCCGCCCACCGCACATGCCCGTCGGCCGCCTGCAGGTCGTACGCGGAGTCGAAGTAGAGCACGTCGCTGGAGTCCGTCGCCAGGCGTCGGGCGGCGCCGCCGCGGCGATCGGCGCGCCACACCGCCGTCTCTCGGCGGCCGTCGGCACCCTCACCGGTCTCCAGCCAGAAGATCCGATCCCCAGCCGAGGTCACCGCGGCGATGGTCGGACGTTGCTGGCCGCGCAGCACCCGCAGATCGCGGGGGGCCGCGTCCGCGCCGCGTAGCACGATGCGGGCAGTCGCAAGGTCCGGGCTCGTGGCCAGCCCGACCGACGTGGCCGCGTCGAGCACGAGCAGGGGTTGGAAGGAGTAGCCGTTGGGCAGGACTGAGGGCAGGTTGATCGTCCGGGCCGACGGCCACACTTCGCTCAAGCGAGGCGGTCCGTCGGTCGTACCGGGCCGGTCCGGCCGGGGCTGTGGCAGGGCCAAGGCAGCGACGACGACGACGAGCGCGGCAGCGAGCGGCAGCGGCAGCTGCCACGACCTGCAGTGGCGGTGGGACGAACTGGTGCGCGTCACGACTCGACTGTCACGTCTCGTATCCGGCCTCCGGCGCCGGGATCGTGCGTACCGTCGCGATCTGGATGAACGGAATGACGTCGTCGTTTACTGGGTCGCGGTCGGCACGATCGGTGTACGTGCCCTCGACCTCGATCCACTGGTCCGGGGCCAGATCCGGGGGAACATCGCCGGCGAGGCCCACTTTGACGGGGCGGGCGTCGGCGGCGCAGCAGGTGATGATCATGCGGGCCAGGTACGGCTCGCCGTTAGGTCCCGCGATGATGAAGCCGCTCAGCGCGATGCGCCGGCCGGCCAGGGAGCGGCCCTGGTCAAACACCGCCCGGGATGCGTAGTCGAGCATCGAGATGCGAACCGGTTCTCCCTCCGGCAGCGGCGGGAAGTCGGAGTTCGCCCGCGATGACAGCGCCGTGCCGTTCCGGCTTGCCTGGAAGGATCCAAGTGCCGGCGGTGCGAAGAGCAACAGAGCCAGGGATGGTACGAGCAGAAGCCAGGCCACCCTCGGATTACCGTGGTCGTGGCCGCTCTTGTCCGAGTCGTCGTGCCTCTCAGCCGGCCGGGCGTGGTGTCCAGACTCCGCCGCGACGGGCTGCCGCTGCGGCGTACGAATAGTCTGCCAGAGCGTCACACCGGCAACCGCCATAAGAACCGCGCCGGCGATCACGAGCAGCGGCAGGAAACCCGGCTTCACATACCGCACGTAGGTGCCGGCAAGGCTGATCTTTAATAGCGTGCCCCCGACGAGGAGCAGCAGCACGGCCTGGGCGTCCTTGCGCATCAGAACATCAGCCACCCGACAACGACCGAGACGAGTACGGCGACGAGGAACGTGGCCGGCGCGAAACGGACCGCGAATCGCGACCCGAAGGAGCCGACCTGCATGGCGAAGAGCTTCAGGTCGACCATTGGCCCGACGACGAGGAACGCGAGTCGCGCCGTGAGCGAGAACTGGCTCAGCGACGCGGCCACAAACGCATCCGCCTCGGAGCAGATCGACAGTAAGACCGCCAGCAACGCCAGCGCGACAACAGAGAAGACAGGACTCGCCGCCACCGCCTCCAGCCAGGCCGGGGGCACCGTTACGTTGAGCAACGCGGCGGCGAACGCTCCCACGACGAGGAAGCCGCCGGCCTGGAGGATGTCGTGCCGGCACGATGCCCAGAACGCGGACCAGCCATGTTCGGTATGCGGGTCGACCAGTCGCATCGGGCGCAGCCATCCCGGCTGACCGAGCCGCAGCCACAGCCAGCCCATGAGGACGGCGGTGACAAGGCTGGCCGTGAAGCGGGCCGCCACCATGGCCGGTTGTCCCGGAAACGCGACCGCGGTGGCGATCAACACGACCGGATTGATCGCCGGGGAGGCAAGCAGGAATGTGAACGCGGCGGCTGGGGCCACGCCGCGCCTGATCAGTGCACCGGCAACCGGCACGGAGCCGCACTCACAGGCCGGGAGCACGACGCCCGCCACACCCGCCACGGGCACCGCCGCCGCGGGCCGACTGGGCAGCGCGCGTTCGAAGAACCGGCTGGGCACGAAGGCCGTGATCGCTGCGGAGAGCATTGTCCCGAGCACAAGGAACGGCAGCGCCTGCACCATGATCGAGACAAATACAGTCACGAGTGTCAACGTGCGGGGCGACTCGATGAGAGAGAGCAGCCACCCGCGACCGAGCAGTACCACGACGACAACCGCCGCGAGGACCTCGACCGAGCCGAGCCGGCCCCTTCGACTCGCCGGCGACGCTTCGTCGAGTTGGGGGCGCCGGACCGGTTCGGTATCGAGCACGGCCATTGCCCCTCTCTGTCATCGCGTGCAAGCGCCGCTCAGGCTATCGCGGCGCTCCGACGGAACGCGACTCCGACCTCGGGCCGATCCTGGTTTGCCCGGGGCGCGATATGGGCATCACAGAGGACGTAGCACGGTGAGAGGGGTAGATCATGTTCGGCAGACAAGAGACCCGCACCCACAAGGCCGAGCGGATCGCGGCGCAGGCTTGGGAAGATCTCGCGACGGCGGTCGACGCAGCGGGATCATCGACACGATCGGCCGGCCGAAGGGCGGCCGGATTCCTCGACGACACGACCAACCGGGTCGGATCGGGCGCGAAGGAGGCCCGCCGGCGCACGCAGGAGGCCCGCAGGCGGGCAGGCGCGGCGCTGGACGCGCTGGCCGGTCGCCGTCGGCCGACGCCGTGGGGCTGGCTCGCCACCGCCACGTTCATCGGAGCGGTCCTGGGCTCGGTTGCCGGAGTTTTCGGGCGCCGGGCGATCTCTCGGACGGACCTTAACGAATTGCCTATGTCCCTGGAGGATGACGCGATCCTCGACGATTCCGTGCGCCGGTAGCAACCGGGGCGCTACGGGATACTCCCCTCCACGCCGATCATGATTTGGAGGTCATGATCAGCGCCAATTGACGACAGTCAGCTCATGATCACCGCGATCTTGGTGCGCGCACGGCGTGACGACAGGCGTCGGGGCAATAATGCGAACGTGGCGGTTGAGGCGGTCATCGAGGCCGGCGCGGCGGCGGCCGCGAACGGATGGGTAGGGCGCGCCCGCAGATCGCCAAGCTCGGCGCCAGGAATCGCATCGAGGCCGTTATGCCGGCAGCCGACCCATCCCAAGGGCTGTCTCGGAACCAGATGGATCCGACGCCATGAGTGAGCCTCGGACACTGGCCCAGGCTCTCGCCGCCGGCCCGGTGGTACTGGACGGCGGGCTGGCCACTCAACTGGAAGCAGCGGGGCACGACCTGTCCGACGAACTGTGGTCGGCCCGGCTGCTGGCCGACGACCCCGAGGCGATCATCGACGCTCATGCGGCCTTTCTGGGCGGCGGCGCCAGCGTCATCACCACGGCGAGCTATCAGGCCACGGTCGAGGGATTCGAGCGGCGCGGGATCGCGCAAGCGGAAGCCACGATGCTCCTGCAGCGGAGCGTCGAGTTGGGCCGACGGGCGTGCGCGCGCGCACGCGACGCGGGCGATGAGCGTCCACTGTGGGTTGCCGCCTCCGTCGGTCCATACGGCGCCGCGCTCGCCGACGGCTCGGAATATCGCGGCAACTATGGTCTGACCGTCGCCGAACTGGTGCGCTTCCACCGTCCACGCATGCAGATCCTGGCCGCGTCCGGACCAGACGTACTCGCGCTGGAGACCGTGCCGGATGCGCGGGAAGCCGAGGCGCTCTTGATCGCGCTCGACGGGCTTGGCATGCCGGCGTGGCTCTCCTTCACGGTCGACGGCCTGCATACCCGTGCCGGGCAGCCGCTTGCCGACGCGTTCGGCCTGGCAACAGGTCTCGACAATGTGATCGCGGTGGGCGTCAACTGCTGCGACCCCTCCGGCGTCGTGCCCGCGGCCGCGCTCGCCGCGCGTACCACCGACAGACCCGCGGTCGCCTACCCGAACACTGGCGAGGGGTGGGACCCCGTGGCGCGTAGGTGGACCGGACGCTCATCCGTGACCGTGCTTCCCGCGCAGGACTGGATCGAGTCGGGCGCCCGACTCGTCGGCGGCTGCTGCCGGGTGAGGCCGGCGGACATTGCCGCGATCGCTGAACAGGTCAATGCCTCCCCAAGATCCGCTCGATCATGAACCGGCGGTCGCGAAAACCCGTCGATCATGATTTGCGGGTCATGATCGGCGGGATCTTGGGAGGACGTCTGATGCGACCGCGTCGAGGACGGCCTCGTCGCCCGCGTACGACCCCGATTCGCGCGGCCAGTGAGTGACGACATCGGTGAAGCCAAGTTCGGCCGCCCGACCCACGGCGTCCGCGAACACAGCGACGCTCGCCAGCGCGTAGATCGGCGCCGCGTCGACGGAGAGATAACGGTCCACAGAGGAGGGATCGCGCCCGGCTGCGGCGAGCGCGTCGTCGAACCGTGCCACTGCCTCGGCCACCGACACCCACCATTCGTCGAGGCCGTCCGAAGCGCGGCCGGTCGTCACCCAGCCCTCGCCGAAACGGGCCGCGAGCCGCATCGTGCGCGGTCCGTTCGCCGCGACAGCGAACGGCACTCGCGGCTGCTGCACACACCCCGGGGTGCTGCGCGCATCCACGGCCGCATAGTGTTCGCCGCGCCATGACACTCGGTCGGAGCGTAGGACCAGGTCGAGCAGCTCGACGAACTCCGCAAAGCGATCCGCTCGCTGGCGGGCGCTGAGCTGCGGGCCGCCCAGCACGCGCGCGTCGAACCCCGTCCCGCCGGCGCCAACGCCGAGGATCAACCGTCCCTCGCTGACGTCGTCCAGGGCCGTGACATCGCGCGCAAAGGACACCGGGTGGCGGAAGTTCGGCGACGCTACGAACGTGCCAAGGCGGATCCGTGATGTGACCGTCGCCGCAGCGGTCAATGTCGGCACGGCGTCGAACCACGGCCCGTCCACGAGGTCCCGCCAGCCGAGGTGGTCGTACGTCCACGCATGGTCGAACCCGTACTCTTCCGCGCGCCGCCAACGCTGCCCTCCGGTCCGCCAACGCCGGTCCGGGAGTATGACAATGCCCACGCGCATGATCGGCAGACTACGCGTCGGGGCCGGCAAGGCAGTGTTGCGTCCGCCCGAAGCCGCGCCCGGCGGGATAACATCCGTCGGGTGGTCCGCGCCCCCTGGACCACGACGCCTATCCCCCGGAACGACCCTCCCCCCGAGGTTTGATACGTGCCGCACGACGAGCACCGCCCCCCGACGTGGGCGCCGAAACGCCCCGTACGCCCGGCTTCGCCCCGCCGCGACCCCAGCCGCGATCCCGGCCGCGACCCCCGCACCGATCCCAGCCGCGACCCCAGCCCCGACCTCCGCAGCGACCCCGACCCACGGAGCCGGCACCGGCGTGGGCGACGGAGATCGGCCATTGTCTGGCGATCTGTGACAGCCGTCTCGCTCGCGATCATCATCGTCGGCGCGGCACGTCTCGTGCCCGGTTCTCCCCTCGCGGCGGCGGGTATCGGCGGTGAGAGCTCGACCACACCGGCCGCCACCGGCGAAAACACCGCGACGCCGCCTTCGCCATCTCTTTCGCCGCCCGGCCTCGCCCCGCTGCGGTTTCGATCGGGACCACTTTTGGTCAAGACGGAGGGTTTCGTCAGCTGGGCCCTGATGGACCGACGCACCGGCCAGATTTGGGGATCAAAGAACCAGGCGGCCACCACCTGGCCAGCATCGATGATCAAGGCGTGGCTGGTTGCGGATGACCTACGCAGGGTCGCCGAGAACGGCCAGACGCCCAGCCACACCCGACTGGGCGAGCTTGAGGCGGTCATCCGCAACAGCGACAACAACCTCGCGGAGGCAACGTATCGCCGCAACGGACGCTCGGACTCGATCAATCGCCTCATCAAGATGTGCAAGCTGACCGACACCACGGCGAGCTCGAGGGGTTGGAGCTTCACTAACATCTCCGCCCGCGACACCGTACGGATGGCGGATTGCATCGGCGACGGGACCGCGGCCGGACCACAGTGGACACCGTGGGTACTGGACATGATGCGCCGGATCCGCATTGGCGACTTCGGAATCCGCAAGGCGCTGCCGACCGACGAGGCGGCGAAAGTCTCCATTAAGAATGGCTGGCTCTACTACAACGACGACCGCAATTGGCACATCAATTGCATGGCGCTCTCGGATACGTGGGCGATGTCCGTGCTGCAGCGCTACCGGGGCCACGGTACGTGGAGCTCCGACTTCGCGTACGGCCAGAATGTCTGCCGCGAGGTCGCGAAACAGCTGATCAACCCCGAGTACTCCGGCTAGCGAAGACCTTCCCCTTGGGTGTCATCGTCGTACGAACACCACGTCGAAGATTCTCCGGCCGGCGTCGATGCCACGACGCTCAAACTTCGTCACGGGGCGGTGCGGAGGCCGAGGCGCGTAGCCGTCGCAGGCGTTGGCGAACTGGTCATCGGCCGTCAGGGTCCGCATCATGCTCGCGGCGTATCCGGCCGAGTCCGTGGCGAGGTGCAGGGTGCCGCCGGACCTCAGCCGCGATCGCAGGACGTCGAGGTGGCCAGGGATCAGGCGCCGCTTGCGGTGGCGGGTCTTCGGCCAGGGATCCGGGAAGAAGGCCTGAATGGCGTCGAGGCTCCCGGCCTCGCACCGTCGGAGCGACTCGATTGCGTCGCCGCGCGCGACCCGCACGTTGGTCAGCTCCCGTGCCTCGATCAGCAGGAGAAGGTTCGCGAGGCCGGGCGTGTGCACATCCACGGCGAGGTAGTCGCGCGCTCGATCGGCCACCGCCATGTCGGCGGTTACGTCGCCCATGCCGGAGCCGATCTCCAGCACTCGTGGGGCCTGACGGCCGAAGAGCGCGCCGAGATCGAGTGGTTCGGCGGAGACGCCGTCGATCGTGAGGCCGAAGTCCGGCCAGAGGCGGGCAAGTGCGTCGTAGTGCCGGCCGCTCAGGCGCCCGCGGCGCGGGTGAAACGTACGGATGGAAGAAGTCACGGCGGCGTAAGGGTACGCCGAAACCTAGACTGCGGTCATGCAAATGCCGACGCCGGCGACGGCCTCTGGTGTGGCCGGGCTCGCGGCGATTCTCGATGACCCGGCGGGTTCGAGCCTGGTGTTCGACTACGACGGAACGCTGGCGCCGATCGTCGAGGATCCCGAGCGAGCGCTGCCGCATCCTCAGGCCGTACCCGCGCTCGCCCGGCTCGCAGCGCTGGTCGGTTCGGTCGCGATCATCACCGGTCGACCGGCGGGCGTGGTGGTCGCGATGGGCCGCTTCGCCGACGATCCCGCACTCGCTGGACTTGCCATCTACGGTCACTACGGCAGCGAACGATGGGACGCGGCGACCGGCCGAGTTGTGGCACCTCCGCCGAGCCGGGGGGTGGCGAAGGCGCGTGACGAACTGCCGGGCCTGCTCGCGCGGTCCAATGCGCCGCCGGGGGTCTGGGTGGAGGACAAGGGAAGTGCGGTGGCTGTGCACACGCGGCGAGCCGATGACCCCGAAGGCGCATTCGCTCGGCTGCGCGGGCCGGTCGCCGATCTCGCCGCGCGACACAATCTGCTCCTCGAACCGGGCCGACTGGTCCTCGAGCTGCGCCCGCCGGGCGTCGACAAGGGGCAGGCCCTCCGCCGCCACGTCGCCGATCGGGCTGCGACGGCCGTTGCGTATGCCGGCGATGACCTCGGCGACCTCAGCGCGTTCGCGACATTGGACACGCTGCACGAGGAAGGGCTGGCCGCCCTGAAGATTTGCAGCGGTTCGACGGAGGTTGTTGAGCTCGCCCGTCGGGCGGATCTTGTCGTCGACGGACCGTCCGGCGTGGTCGAGTTCATCGACGCGATCGCCGACGCTCTTGAGAGCGGATCCCCCGCGTCGCCGGCCTGATCCCGGTGGCGGAGCCGTGCGACAGACGCTAGGTTGCTGAAGGAGTGCCGCTCGACGACAGATTCACGCTCAAACATGGGGGAAAGAACCAGTGGTTTCGCGACGGACGATGCTCACGGCAACGGCAGGCCTGGCGCTTGGTACCTTGGCGGCGGTCACACCCGCGGACGCGGGAACGATCACCGGGGCCTCGGCGAAACCGAGACCGATCCCGCGCACCTTGGCCGTCGGCCGGACAGCGAGGAAGGGAAATCTCCGCGTTCATACCACGTCCTTCAAGCTGACCCACCTCGGCGTGACGTGGCAAGGACCTTGGGCACACGTACGGGTGCGCACGTCGGCCGGATGGAGCCAGTGGCGGGCCATCCACGGCTGCAGCGCAGGGCGCGATGGCGGCGCTCCGATCGGCGGAAGCGCCATGCTCGTGGTTCCGGGCACCGTGGGGTACGAGGTGTCGGTGCCCGGTGCCAGGATGGCCATCGTCGCGGAGTTGAACACGATAGATGGCCCGGTCGTCGCACTGGCGGCCGCCGTGACGAGTGACATGCCGTTGCCGGACGGCACGACCTGCGCTGTGCCATATCTCTCCCGAGCGGCGTGGGGGGCCGACGAGTCATACCGGTTCCGAGACGGCGTCGAGTTCTGGCCCCCGGAGTACTTCCCAGTTCAAACGCTGACACTGCACCACACCGTCACCGCCAACAACGACGTCGACCCGGCGGCGACCGTGCGTGCCATCTATCACCAGCAGGCGATGTTGAACGACGGCACTGGATGGGGCGACATTGGCTACCACCTGCTCATCGACGAGGCCGGTCGAGTCTACGAAGGACGGTGGTCCGGGTCGGATGCCATGCCGGTCTTCGGGTCCAATCCCGCCCCCGACGGTCGGCCGCTGATGAGTGTGGGCGCGCACGTTGGCTCGTTCAACACCGGCAACATTGGCGTGTCAATGCTCGGCGACTTCACCAGTCAGCTCCCGACGCCGGCGGCGATGTCATCGTTGACTAGGGTCCTCCGCGGTCTGGCTCGGGTCTGCCACCTCGATGCGCTCGGGACCACGAATTACGTCAATCCGGTGTCCGGAGCGACCCGGACCGTACGCACGCTGAGCGGTCACCGTGATTGGGCCGCGACGGAATGTCCCGGCAACACCTTCTATCCGCAGTTGCCCGCGCTTCGGCGTAGCGTCGCCTGGCCGGCGCCCGGTTCGGGCGAGCCGCTCCGTCCCGTGGCGCCGCGGAAGCCCTTGCCGACGCTTCCGTAGCAGGAACCGCCGGCGGTGTCCTTGATCGGACAACCGGCGCGGATTTGCCGTACGAACGCCGAACGCTGTCCTTGATCTGATAAGCGAATTCATATCTATGGACGGGCACGGTTGTCGATGTGGCGGACCGGTGCACCCACTACCGGTCGGGCGCACCACCCGTCGGTCCGATGTCGACCATGGCCACGTTCGTGGACCGTGGTCGATGGCACCATCCTCAAAGCACAGGCGCGGCCCGCCTCGCCGCACATCCCTCCGTAGCCCGCGGGGCGGGCCGGCGAGGCCCTCACGCACCTCGCCGAAGGGCATGGTGGCTACAAGCGATGACCCCCACCGAGAGGCGGGGGTCATCGTGCGTCGCGACGAACGTGTGACAGCTAGAGGTCGATGCGGATGCGACCGAGTGGGCCCTTGTCACGTTCGGCAGAATCGAGCGCCGCTTCGATGCGTGCCCGGGGAATCCGAAGTTCCCGCTCAGGGCAGGACCGGCAGGTGAAACGGACCTCGTTGGCGCCGCCCGGGCCAGACGTCCACTGTGCTGACTGCACCCCGTCAGCCTGTCGCCAGCTCTGCTGCCACAAGCGTCTGTCCGCCCCGGCGTACGTGCTGCGACCAAACTCGGCCAAACGCTTCGTGCCACAGCCCGCGCAGCCGATCTCCACCGCGACAAAGATCTGACCCGGGGTCACGATCCGGATCTCCACCACCGGCCACGGGCGGTCGGTTGGGCCATCGCGTCTGCGCCGACCGCTCACTGCCGCTCCCGGTGATGCGATGTCACACTCACGAAATAGCAGAGTACTGTCTCGGGCCACGGCCGGACACGTTCGTCATGCCGCACCTGACCCAGCGCGTGGACCTACCGCACGCGGCGGCGGAAGCGCGCGGCATTGGCAAGCCCGAGCAGTTGCGCGGCGATCTATCCGGATTCTGGTCACGGCGCATCAACGACGAGCACCGTCTCGTCTACATGGTCGATGTCGATGCCGACAGCGTGCTGATCGCGGCATGCCGCTTCCGCTATACGGGCCGGTAGGCCCGGCACGTACGCAATTGTCTGGATGGCCCTATCTGCGGCGGCCCGCTGAAGCCTCGCCGATTGGCTATCGTGTTGGAACATCGCGCTAGAGGGGAGGTCCAGTGGTATCGCGACGGACGATGTTCACCGTCACGGCTGGACTGGCGCTCAGCGCGCTCGCGCCGGTGCCGACCGCGGACGCCGCAACCGTCGCCGCCGCCGCCAAGCCGAAGCCGGTTCCCCGCACGCTCGCCGTCGCTCGGACGGCGAGGAAGGGGAGCCTTCGAGTTCAGTCCACGTCCTTCCCGTTGACGCATCTAAGTGTGGCGTGGCTGGGAAGACAGGCGCACGTTCGTGTGCGCACCGCGGCCGGGTGGGGCCACTGGCGGACCATCGACGGTTGCAGTGGCGGGCCGGACCGCTTCGCCCCGAGTGGCGGGAGCGCGGTGCTCGTGGTTCCGGGGACCATCGGGTACGAGGTAGCCGTGGCCGGCGGCGGCACGGCCCAGGTGACCGAACTCAACACGATCGACGGGCCAGCGGAGGCACAGGCGGCCGCCGTGACGAGCGCCATGCCGCTCCCCAACGGCGTACCGTGCCCCGTCCAGTACCTGTCGCGGGCGGCGTGGGGCGCCAACGAGTCCCTCCGGTTCAAGTCCGGCGCCGAAGTGTGGCCGGCGGAGTACTTCCCGGTCCAGACCCTCACCGTGCACCACACCGCTGGCGTC
>JAXIPB010000234.1:0-12656 GCA_045403155.1 Micromonosporaceae bacterium | reverse complement strand
CGCTCCATCTGCCGCAGGGCAACCGTCAGTAACGCCGCGGTGCCCTTTCGGGGGCGACCGCAGTATCGCGGGCCTCGAACGCCACCTCGTCATAGTCGTCGACCGGCGTGAAGCCGAGTCGCTGGTAGACAGCGATCGCTGCGGCGTTGTCGGCCTTGACGTTGAGGGAGACAACCTCGACCGTATCGAGCAGTTTCCGACACAGCGCGGAGACGGTCGCAGTGGCCAGGCCCTGGCCGCGCGCCGCCGGATGGGTGGTCACGTTGCCGAGTGCGGCCACCCGGTAGACCGGCGACCAGACGTGCACGCCGGCGACCGCGACGAGCGCACCGGCCCGGCGCACACCGATGTATTGGCCGGTCTCCAACATCCGGCGGTCGAACGCGTTTGCCGGGTACGCCTCGGCGTAGAGGCGCAGCAGGTCGGGCAGGCCGTCAGGGCCGAGCACTTCGCCGGTCGGCGCCGCGGCTCGCAGCCTGGTGTGGTCGGTGAGGGCCATCTTGCGGTGCCGGCCGTGGGGATCGGGGCGGAAGTCGCTGGTGAGTGCGGCCACGCCCCCGCGGGACAGATGGGCGTAGAACCGGCGGGGCAGCAGCGGCCGCAGGTGGCCCAGCAGCAGGACAAGCGGTTCGGGTGGCGCGAGCGCGATCAGCGTTGGCAGTTCCAGGCCGTGATAGAGCAGCGCGAGCGCGTCGCCTTCGCGGAACCAGGTTGTGTACGGCCAGAAGAAATCGTCGAGGTCGCCCAACTCGTACGCGTGCAGAGCAGGGTTAGCGCGCAGTAGGTCGGCAAGCTCGGCGCGGTCGTGGACGCTGCGCAGAGCCATCACGACATCGTGCCACGGTCACCCCATCGGCAGGGCGGTCCGCTCATCCTCGTCGCGAAGATCTGAGTCCCCGGTGCGAATGTAACGTTGCGCGTCACCCTTCCACCGCAAGTCGCGATCTTCACGGGGCTCGGCGGAACTGGCGCGAGAACCCCCTCCCGTGGCTTGTCTCAGTGGCCGGGCGAGGAGTCGAACCTCGCATGTAGGCGCGGGGGTATCCCGCGGTCCGCCCCACCCTGTTCGGGCAGTTTCCGTATGTCTACCGGCCAAGCACGCTCTTTCCTCACCAATGTTTACCCAGGCTCGACGCGGCTGGTAGGGCACAGTGGCCGATGCTGGGGTTACCTTTGGCCCACGCCGCGCCCATCCGTCCTGCATGGGCTCGAACCGTCCCTTCCGCCGCTTGCGCGCCGTTTTCCCGCGCCGCGGTGAAGGAGTCGCCCCACACGAGCCTCGTTGACAAGGACGCTACGGACTTGAATACGTCGAATGATTCAACCCGCTTGGATGCCGAGCACGTTTGGAGTCATCCGGCGGAGGGCCGATCCTGGCCGAACCTTTCGGCCGCATCGGCTTGTTCCTTTGTGGCGTGTACGACGCCGTCGGCGTGCTCGGGCGGGCCGTACACGGTGTAGAGGACGAGCGGGTTGACGCCGGTGTTGCGAAAGTTGTGCCGCGTGCCGGCGGGCACGACCACGAGGTCTCCTTGGGCCACGTGACTGGTCTGGCCCGCTACGTCGGCTTCACCAACGCCGCTGACGAACGTGAGGATCTGGTCGGTATCCTCATGGACCTCCTCACCGATCTGCCCACCTGGCGGGATGGTCATGATGACCAACTGTGTGTGCCTGCCGCTCCACAGGACGCGGCGAAAGTCAGAACTCTGCTCTGCGATCGTCGCGATAGCGAATTGGTACCGGCTGGACAATGGGTTGGACTCCCTCCATCGCTTCGTGGGTGGTCGCGGACTCCGCGTCGAGGATGTCACTCCGTCGCGCGGCACTGGTGCGCAAACCCTACACCGGGGGTGCCTGTCACACACGAGCGTGGCGAGCATTTCGGGCAACCGCTCCGAGTGCTTGACTGCGACTTCGAGGGTGGCGTGCACTTCCTCGCGCAGGCGGGCCAAGAAGGTGGCTGGGGCCGCCGGCCCCAGCCACCTGGGTCGAGTTGCTGATTACCTAGGAATCACGTTTACCTAGGAATCACGTTGGTTGTTCGATTGGGTCATAGGCTGCTCAGCGACGTTCGCCAAATACCACGACCATGGGTTGCGGCGTAAAGGTAGCCATCCGGGCCGGCCGAGATATCGAACACGGTCGTCAGCGGCAGGGCCCCCGAGGCGCCCGGTGTCGGACCGACCCGCTTCCAGCCGGTCACGTTGCCGGAGGTGTTCAGGCTGCCGACCATGACGCCGTAATCGGTGGCGACCACCAGCTTGTTGCCGTACCGGAGCACGTCGGTGCACGGTACGTCCGGTGAGCCCGCCGACATGTTCGTCCAGGTCACCCCACCGCTAGCGGTGAGGACACCCTTCCACACGTGGTCCTGCGCTGCCCCCGGCCCCTCGATGAAGCGGCGGTTGTAGCCGTTGAACACGAGGTAGATCGTGGCTGTGCTGCCGGACACGCCGTCGATGTAGACGTTGTTCGGGAACCGCGACGGCAGGCCGGTCATGTCCAGCTCGTGCCAGTTGCCGCCGAAGTTCGTCTTGACGCCGCGGGTGAACCCGGTGCTGTTGCAGTTCGCCTCACCGCACCAGGCGGCCACGATGATGTCCTTGCTGGCGTCCTGCTTCGCGGTTGGATCGGCCACCGCGTCGAGGCCGACCGTCATCCGCCCACCGGTGCCCAGCGTGGTGCGCTGGGTCCAGCCGTGGTTGGGCAGCGATCCGACCTGAGCCGGCGTGATGGCGAAGGCGAGGTCGTGCGACCAGACGGAGTTGCCGCCGGCCACCCAGCGCTCACTGGCGTGGTCACCGGTGTTCTCCGAGCCCCGTACGATCCGGAACGGTGCGGTAAACCGCGGGTTCGCATCCGGAATGGTCACGTCGAAGATGGCGTGCGTCGTGCCGTTCGACTGCCCACAGTTCGTGGTCACCCACAGGTTGAGGAATACGTACTCATCCAGGATCTGGCAGCCGTTGCGGGGGTTGACGATGATGTCGCCACCGTCGCCGCCGAACGGCGAGACCATCTCGGTGTTGCCCTCGTTGTCCTTGCCGTCACCGCGAAGCAGGGAGCCGCCGTTGTCCTGCAGGCCGCCGGCGATGGCGTATCCACCACGCTCGGGGTCCGCACCGACGCCGACCGAGTAGTACTGCAGCGTGGTGAGGCCCTGCGAGTGGTTGGCCCAGTCATTGCCGTGACCCAGGCCGTCCAACGTGCCATTGATCGGGCGAGACTTCACGCCGCCGTCGTTTCCAATGTAGACCCGGTTACCGGCGACGGTGATGGCGTGCTGGTCGGGGTGGGTGGACTGCGGGCAGGTGTTGTCCGCATCCAGGTATGACCAGCAGCTGAAACCAAAGTTCCAGTACGGGCCGATGGTGTTCCAGTTGGTCCCGCCGTTCTTGGTCTCATAGACCTCTTCCAAACCGACCCAGACGTGGTTGGGGTTGCCCGGCTCGGTGAGTATGAAGTTGTTGTACCAGGCTTGCACGCCAGGCCGGTAGAACGTTCCTCCGCCGCCGGTGAGTGCGGAGTCGGAGGACTGGAACTTGCCGCTGTCGGCGATCCGGTTCCATGGCCCGGCCAGGGTGCCACTTGGCGAGACGAAGACACCGTTGAGGACGCTCTGCGGCGAGTGGAGCAGCTTCAGCGGCGACTCCACGATGGCGTAGAGCACGGTTTTGTTTCCGGCGCCGTCGGTGCCCCAAGCGAACTCGGCGTTACCGACCTGCTGGTAGCCCAACGCACCCTGCGGATTGACCTGGGTATACTGCCCCGCACCGGTGGCGCTGCGGTAGAAGCCGTTGTAGCTGGCGTCACCACTGCGCCAGGCCGCGTTGGCCAGCACAGCGCCCGAGTTGTCGATCGCCACGTCGTTGACGATGTTCTTGTACGGGGTGTTGATGTTCAGATCGGCTGACGGGTTCGGCATGAACACATTGGTCCACGTCTGGCCGGACACCGGAGCGTTGGTGCCGGCACTGAGCGGGTAGCGCCACAAGCCGCGGGTTGTCGCGGCGTATGCCCAGTTCGTGACGTCGTCGAAGCGGACCTTGTTGATACCACGACTTTCCAGCTCGGTGCCGCCGAGCCGGTCGCTGTCGGTGAACTGGGCCGTCGCCAGGTTGGCGTTGCTCGCCCGCGGATTGTGGAAGACGCCGGCGCCGACGTAGGAGGTGCCTCCGGTGTTGGCCTCACCCGTGGCGTACCACAGCGCGCCGTTGTGATACTCCAGGTCACCCGTGGACAGGGACAGGATGCCGTCGGAGATCGCCTGCCACGCTCCGTCGTCACTCGGATCGCTCATGTTGTTGAGCTTCTTGCGGAACACGCCGCCGTTGGCGCCACCAGCGAACAGGTAGCCATCTCCGGCCGCCAGCCCAGTCATTCGACCGGCGACGAAGCCCGAACCGCCCGAGGAGTTGGAGAAGAACGGGTCGCGATAGTTGGGGTCGTCGGCGTCGTACGGCAGATTGGTCATCTCCGACCACGTGCCGCCGTTCGAGCTGAGCCCGCGAAACGCGCCCAGGCTGCTGGACAGCTGGCCAGGGGCGACCGAGCCCCATGGAGCGAGCCGGGCCTGCGCCACCGATGTGATCGCGTTGTAGATCTCATCCGACTCGTTCGCGGGACCGCCAACCTCGGACTCTACGCCGCGCTCCCCGGCTTCCTCTCCGCCCACCTTTTCGACGTAGCCCCGATACCGCGGCTCGCGAGTGTCGTTGTTCGCGCCACCCCCGCCGCGAAGAAATGCGACGGCCACCACGGCCGCCACGACGACCACAACGGCGACCACCGCAGCGACATATTTCCGTCTTTGTAGTAACAATTCCATTATGGACGCCCCTTCTGGTGGACTTCTACCCGGCCCGTGTATGAAGCCGAGCCGAACTTAGTACGCCGTGACCGTGAGCGGAATCGGTGCACGAGGCAGATCTCTGTTGCGAGCGGGGGGACTATAGCCCGTACCGGTGTCGATAGCGCCGGATGACTCGCCACTCGACCAGCACAGCGATCACGGTCAGCGCGAGCATGGCGACCGTCGCTGCCGCGGCGTAACCGTAGCGGACGTACTCGAACGCGTTGCGATAGATGAATAGCGGCAAGTACGTCGTGGCGTACGGCGGCGGGCCGCCCTCGGTGACCACCAGCGCCGGCACGAACGAAACCTGAAAGCTGGCGATCGTGTCGCGGAGCAGCAGGAGGACGATCACCGGGGCCATCAGCGGCAGAGTGACATGTCGAAGGATGTGCCAGCTGCTGGCGTTCTCGACCGCGGCGAGCTCGAACACCGATGGCGGCAGGGCTTGCCGCGCCGCGAGCAGGACGACGAACATCTCGCCGACGGTGAACAGGCTCATCAGGATGATCCCGGCCCGGGCGTGGGTGGGGTTGGTGAGCCACTGCGGTGGCAGGCCGCCGAAGACCGTGCGCCCGTTCTCACCGCCGACGCGCAGGAACTGGTTGATCGGGCCGTAGAACGGGTTGAGCAGCCAGAGCCAGAGTAGTCCGTACGCCATTTCCGGCACCGCCATAGGCAAGACGGCGGTGGTGCGGGCGGTGGGGACTAACGCGCCCCGTCGGTACAGCAGCAGCGCGAGACCGAGGGCGATGATCAACCGCAAGGGGACGGCGATGGCGGCGAAGGCCAGCGAGTTGGCCAGCGCCGAGCGAAACGCCTCGTCGCGCCCGAGCTCGAGAAAGTTGCCGAAACCGATCCAGCGCAACGGACGGACAAGGTCATACTCGGCGAACGCCAGCCCGACCGTCACCGCCGCCGGACCCAGCACCAGCAGCCCGAGTCCCAGCAGGTATGGCGTCACCATCAGCGCGGCCTGCCGCCGCTCGTTCATGCCACTTCACCCTCCCGAACTACCTCACCTGGTCTACTTCAAGCGCAGCCCGGCCGCGTCGAAGAAGTGCACATCGCTCCACCGCACCGCGACGCGTACCCGCGCGCCTAGCGGCCGCCGGCCGGCCGCCCCCACCCTGGACGCGATCGTATGCGAGCCCACCTGGACATAGACCAGGGCGTCGTCACCGATCACATCGACCCGGTCGATGGTCCCCTCGGCGGCGAAGCCCGCGAAGATCTCGCCACTGCCGTCGGTCTCATTCGGGTTGTGTCCGGACGGGTCGGCGCCCACCCGGTGCAGACCACCGAGCCGGACCGTCTCGGGGCGAAAGCCAAGTTGTCTGGCCGGCACTCCCCCGGTGGCCGGAGGTTGCCATGGACCATCGGTGGGCACCAGGTTCATTCCCGGGGAGCCGACGAATCTCGCCACGAACGCCGTTGCCGGCGCGCGCCATATCTCATCCGGCGTGCCGACCTGCTCGATGCGCCCTTGGTGCAGCACCGCGATGCGGTGGCCGAGTGCCAACGCCTCGCTCTGGTCGTGGGTGACGTGGACGACCGTGCCGCCGACCCGCGCGTGCAGCGCCTTGAGCTCGCCGCGGGTCTCCATGCGCAGCTCGAGGTCCAGGTTGGACAGTGGCTCGTCGAGCAGGTAGACGGCCGGCTCGCGGACCAGCGCCCGGGCCAACGCAACCCTCTGCTGCTCCCCGCCGGAGAGCTGGCCCGGCCGCCGGTCGAGCAGGTGGGCGCAACCGCACGCCTGGGCCGCGAGGCCGGCGCGCTGCGTCGCGTGGGCCGGCAACACCTTGTTCGCCAGCAAGGGAAAGGCGATGTTCTGCGCCACCGTGAGGTGCGGGAACAGGTTGTAAGACTGAAAAACCATCGACACGCTGCGCCGCCCCGGGCGAAGCCGGGTGACATCCTGGCCGGCGATCACGATGCGGCCAGTCGTGGCCGGGTCGAGCCCAGCCACGACTCGCAGCAAAGTGGACTTTCCCGTGCCGGAGGGTCCCAACACCACCAGGAACTCGTTCCGGGCCACGATGAGGTCGATGCCGCGAAGCACGTCAACGCCGCCCCGCCGTGCGTGCAGCTGCTCCAGCTCGAGCCCGGTCGCCTGGTGGGCCGGGCTCATCCAGCGACGCCGCGGGCGAATATCGGCTGGGTCTTGGTCTCCATCTCGCTGACGATGTCGCTGAGCCGACCGCCGCCGTAGAACGCGTTCTCCAGGATGCCGTTGACCACATCCTCGATCTCCGGCCAGGTGGAGACCAAGGGTAGCGTCCGCACCGTCGGGATCACGTCCAGGAAGACCTGGGCGTTGTGGGGTGCCACTGCCGGGTCGAGGAACGCCGACGAGCGGGACACACCGATGTGTGAGGGTACGGTGCGCCCGGTCCCCGCGAGAATGCGCTGGCCCTGCTCGCCGATCGCGAACTCCAGGAAACGCCATGCGCTGTCCTTATGCGCCGAGCCCGCGGTCATGCAGAAGGCGTCGGAGTGCAGCACGCTCGCCGGGTCGCGGTAGCTGGGCAACGACGCTATGTCCCAGTCAAGTCCGGCGATGGTACGAAACGTCGTGGTAACCCGTCGTGACTGCATCAGCATGGCGAGACGGCCGTTGGCGAAGCGCGACTCGTCATTCTCGGCCTCGACCTGGTCGTCGGTGGGCACAACACCTAAAGCCAGGCGCAGGTCGAGGAAGTTGCGCAGCGCCTCCTTGGCCTGGGGGGAGTCCAATGCGAGCCGAGCGGGCTTTTGCGGGTCATCGACGATCTGCCCACCATTCGACCAGATGAACGGGGCCAGGCGGATGATTTCTGGGTCGACGCCGAGCCCGTACACCGCTGGCTGGGCCGCCGAGCCCGGCGCCTGCCCGGAGTCCGGGTCGCCGCCGCTGATCACGGCGCCATTGGCGTCCCGGGTCAGCGCCTTGGCCGCCGTGACCATGTCGTGCCAGGTCCAGCCTGGCTTGGGCTCCGCGACGCCGTACTTCGCAAACAGCGCCCGGTTGTAGTAGACGACCAAGCTGGACACGTTCTGCGGCAGACAGAGTTGGCGGCCCTGCCAGCGAAACGCATTCATCGCGACCGGGTAGTAGTCGGCCGTTCGAACAACTTGTGAGGCTCGCAGCCTTTCGTCGAGCGGCTCGATAGTGCCACGGGCCGCGAACTGGCCATAGAAGCGATAGTTGATCAAGAACGTGTCCGGGGGCGCACCGCCGCCGATCGAGGTCGTCAGGCGGGTAATCAGATCATTGCGGTCGCTGGCCTCGATGAGCTGGACGTGGGCCCCCGGGGTGCTGGCCTCGTACGCGGTGATCAGCGTGCGGTATGCGGCGAGTTCCTGTGGGTCGCCGAAGGTCAGGAACTGCACGGTGGCGAGCCCCCCGGCGGAGGGCTGCCCGCCGCAGCCAGACAGCACCAGGGTCAGCGTTGCCAGCGCGGTCCCGAAACGGGCGAGCCGTCGAGTTCTCATCGTCGAAACCATCCGATTCCCTTGTCGAGGCGGACATTCTCATTGCTCAGTCGCCGATCGTCAACGTGCAGAAACCGGCGCTGCGTCAGTCCAAACACGACCAGCGCCGGCACCGTGGCGAGCACGGCTGCGGCAAGGAAGATCGGGTAGTTGGTCCGGTCGAGCGTGGCCAAGGAACGTAGTGCCAGGGGCAGCGTAAAGAGGTCTCGGTCGTACAGGAAGACAAGGGGGTCGAGGAAGTTTGACCACGTGAGCACGAAGGTCATCGCCGCCACCGCGGCGGTCACCGGTCGTACAAGGGGCATCCCAACCCGCCACCAGACCTGTGCGGTGGACATATTCGCGATCCGGCACACGTCGTACAGTTCAGTCGGAATGGTCCGAAAGGCTAGGTAGTACACCAGCACGTACAGCGGTGAGGTTCCCACCAGGACCGGTGCGATAAGGGGCACCAGTGTGTTGGTGAGCCCGAGGACTCGGAACATGGCGAACCGGGGAACCAGCGTTGCCGTCGCCGGCACCATGAGCGCAACCAACGATGCACCGACGATGACGCCCACCGCTCGTCGCGACAGACGGGTGAGGGCAAAGCCAGCCAAAGAGGCCACCACAACGCTGAGCGGGACCGCCACCGCGGCGACGACGAGCGAGTTCACGCCCGCTCGGACCAGACCACCCATAGCCGCCGCCCGTTGGTAGCTCTCGGTTGACGCCGCCTCGGGTATCAGGTCGGGCGTCGGCGACGGTGCAAGCCCCGGTTGCTGCAACGATCCGACGACTAGCAGCATCAGCGGTGGCGCGAAGATGGCCACAACACATGCCGCGCCGGCCAGACGGGCCAGTCGAACGGCCCGGGTCGGGTACGGGGAAGGGCCGCTCAGGCGGCCCCAGAACTTCCGCGATGGGTTCGTCACTCGTGCCGGTTCCCGGTTTCGTTCGGCTGCGGCACACGCTACACCGGCGCGGCCTAGGTGCACGCCCTGCCGACCTGTCCATGCGGGCGGGCTACCTGGTGGCGGTGATATCCCCATACCCCCGTATGCGGCGCTGGAACCACGGTGAAAGGCCCCTGCCCGCGCCCGAACACGCCCGACCGCAGGACGATGGCTTGCCCGGTGGGCTTAGCTCGCTGATGAACGTTGATGTACTCATGGTGGTCCGTCTGCCAACCCGGGCGGCGCGGCGGGAAGTCCTCATCTCGGTAGGGACCATTGGCTCGCGTTGACGGGACCTTTCTGTATCGCGACTCTGTATCGCGACGGCGCAGGCCGGCCCGACGAGACGTGTGGTCGTATGGCCCCGTGGAGGCGCGGGCGAGCGTGACAATTGGAGTGACGAGACAGGAGGCGGTTCACCATGCGCGCGCTCGTGTATCACGGACCCGGCAGCAAGCGGTGGGAGGACGTACCCGACCCGACGATTCGCGACGACACGGATGCCATCGTGCGGGTCGACGCAGTAACGATCTGCGGCACCGATCTACACATCCTCAAGGGGGACGTACCGGCAGTTACCGAGGGCCGAATCCTTGGCCACGAGGCGGTGGGCACGGTGACCGAGACCGGTGCCGCGGTGAGGAATGTGCGGCCCGGCGACCGGGTTCTCGTCTCGTGTATCAGCTCCTGCGGCCGGTGCCGGTACTGCCGGGAGGCCAGGTACGGCCAGTGCGTCGGTGGCGGTGGCTGGATCCTCGGCCACCGCATCGACGGCACCCAAGCCGAACACGTTCGGGTGCCGTTCGCGGATAACTCGACCTATCCGGTGCCCGCCGGCGCCACCGACGAGGAAGTCCTCATGCTCGCCGACATCTTGCCCACCGGCTACGAGGTCGGCGTCCTCAACGGCAACGTTCGCCCGGCAGACGCCGTCGCCATCGTCGGAGCCGGGCCGATTGGTCTCGCCGCGATGCTCGGCGCCAAGATGCATTCACCAAGCCACATCGTCGCCATCGACGTGGTCGGCGGCCGGCTCGACGCGGCCAAGCAGTTCGGCGCGGACATCGCCATAAACAGCCGCGAGACCGATCCGGCGCCAGCCGTCATGGATGTGACCGACGGACTCGGTGCCGACGTGACTATCGAGGCCGTCGGAGTCCCGGAGACCTTCGAGCTGTGCACCCGCCTTGTGCGCCCCGGTGGCCACGTCGCGAACATCGGCGTCCATGGCAAGCCGGCGACGCTGCATTTGGAGGACCTCTGGATCAAGAACGTCACCATCACAACTGGGCTGGTGGACACATACTCGACCCCGACTCTTCTCCGCCTCGTGGCGGCGCGGCATATCGAATCCGCGCGGTTCGTCACGCATCGATTCGCCCTCGACGAGTTTCCCGATGCGTACGACGTGTTCAGTCGAGCGGGCCAGACCGGCGCGCTCAAGGTGGCCCTGAGCCGACACTGATTGGGCACAGGTCCGGCGCACGGCCTTGTGCGCCGTGCGCCGGACACGCCTCGGCTTTACTCCTGCCCGCCGCGTGCGATCAGGACGGGGCATTCGGCGTGGTGGAGAAGCTGCAGGCCAACCGAGCCAAGCATCAACCCGGTGACGCCGCCGTGCCCCCGAGTCCCGACCACAACGAGCTGAGCCGTTGACGACAGCCCGACGAGCGCCTCCGTGGCGTGACCTTCGAGCGCCACGCACTCCACCGGGACCTCGGGAAACTTGTCCTGCCACGGTGCAACGTCGTCGAGCAGCGCCCTCTGCTCGATCTCGCGGCGTTCTTCGACGTTCTCCGTTGGGAGCGCCATGCGAGAGCCGTACGGCGGGTGCTCTGGTGCGAAGGCGCGGATCGCCACGACGCCCGCGCCGCGAGCCGCTGCCTCCGCGAAGGCGACCTCGACCGCGTGGTTCGCCGACGGGGATCCGTCCACGCCGACCACGATCGGACCGTGCGAGATGTTCGGACGTCCGCGCACGACGACGACCGATCCGGCCGCGTGTGTCGCGACCTGCTGGCTGACCGATCCGAGCAGCAGGCTCGCGAAGCCGCCTCGGCCCCGGCCACCCAGCACAACGAGGTCTGCGTCAGCTGAGGCGTTGACGAGCGTGGGTACCGGCGAGCCCAGAACGGCCTCGCCGCGGACATTCACACTCGGTTCGAACGAGCGCGCCTCCGCGACGGCAGAGGCGACGAGCTGCTCGGCCTGGGCCCTGGCGTCGTCGGCGAGGGCCCCGCCGATGGGAGCCCGCGCTCCGATGACGCGCCAGTCGTACACGGTGGTTAGCACCATCTCGGCGTTGCGGCGGGCGGCCTCCGTCGCCGCCCACGCAATGGCGGTGCGACTGGCGAGGGAGCCGTCTACACCGACGATAATCTTGGGGGAACTCATGGCTCTGCCTCCTCGGTGCGGATTGGTGTCTACACTCAGCGTCCGCCTCGTCACATCGATTGCGGCAGGGTCGCATTGACCCTCGTGGAGGGTCCATCGACCCATGTTTGCGGGTAAATCGACGTCAAGATCGCGGTGATCATGAGCTCAGCGCGCTCAAACCGTGCTGATCATGACCTCCAAGTCATGATCGGCGGAAGTTAGGGGACGATGACTTCGGTGGGGCCTCGGCGTGGAGTGGCGATGCCGGGCGCGCCATACCCGATGCGCAGCACCATCTGGGGCGACCCGAAACGGCCGAGGGCGACGCGGAGCTGTTCGCGGGCGGCGGGCACCTCAATGGCCTGAGAGATCATCGAGGCGGCGAGGCCGAGGACGGTGATCGTGAGCAGGATGCGTTGAAGCGCATATCCAGCGACGAGCTGGTCGGTCGGCGTATCGCCCGGCGTGCCGAGAATGGCCACGAGCGGCTCATATTCGAAGTCACGTCCTGGTGCCCGGGCACGATCGCCAAACGGCCGCTGGGGAAACAGGTCCTGCGGCTCAGGGCTTGGCCCGCCGGCCACGGCTGGCACACCATCGCCGGCCGCGTCGTCCTTCCTCGTCCAGTCCGACAACTCGGCGAGGTACGCCGCGTCCCGACTCAACACTCGGTTGGCGGCGTTGGTAATCTCCGCCACGGCCGCAACCGCCGCAGTCCCGGTGACGAGCTCCAGCCACGCCGCCTCGCCGCGAATCGCCTCCACGAGCTTGACGCGAGCCTCGGTGGAGACGGCCTCGGACGAGAACGGCTGACGGTTGCTGTGCCGACGCGGAATCGCGGCGTAAAGGCTCTGCTCCGGCGGTGTGGGGGGCCGCTGGGTGACCGCATACAGCGATGCCATCACATCGGGATCGGTCGTCGACGGTCGCCAGCGGACGTCGACCGGGTGCCCCTGCACGGCAAGGGCGAGGCGCATGTTGAAGGTGGCGGCACCGCAGGCGATGCGCATCGCCCA
>JAXIPB010000323.1:0-9521 GCA_045403155.1 Micromonosporaceae bacterium | reverse complement strand
CATCGACCGCGTCGTCTCGACCGGCAGCGTTCGGCCGGGCCGGCTCGCGAAGCCGAGCAGGAGCTCGTCGATGCCGTCCACCGCGAAGCCGGACGGGAACCCGGTGACATCCCCGCCGGCACGCTCCGCGTCGACCCGATGGATCGCGGTCTCGTGGGTCTGACGGCGCGCCCAGAACACGAGCGGCGTCGGAGCCTCGAGGAACGTCCACGTCTCCAGATCGGCCGGAGCCGACGCGAGCGCCTCCACGAGTGCCCGGTGGCCGTCCGCGAACCACGCCACCAGCTCGGCGTCCTCGGGCCAGCCTCCGACGAATCGCTCGAGGTCGCCGTCGGGCGGCTGGCGTCCGACACCCCGGACGAACCCGGTCGCCCATCGATGCACGCCCCCGAGGTGACGAATCAGATCGCGAAGCACCCAGTCTGGGCAGGTCGGCACCGGCGCGCCCAGATCGGTGGACGAGGCGACCGTCGCCAAGCGTTCGCCGTCACGTCGTAGCTGCTCGACGTAGTCGGCAACGTCCACGGCTGGAGCCTACGTCTTGCTGCCCACGCTCGAACCGTCGGTCCTCTGCAAGGGATCCCTCGGCTCCAGGCGGAACCTTTGCCTCGTTCAGAAGTGCAACGTGGCCTCCTGCTCAGACATCAGCCGCACAAGCCGGGCCCAATTCTTCCGGGATCCCCTAGGCACTGACCCCATCGCTCAACGCCGGTCGAACCTGGACCGCGGATCGACGTGAGCGCTTATGACGCGCCGTCGCAGCACGCAAGGACCCTTGTCGGCGCGGGTCTCGGTCCAGAAGTCGAAGACGAACATCGGGCGTGGCTAAGAGCGTCCGATCCAGTCGTGAATCATTCCGAGATCTCCTTGGTGTATGGACTTTGGCTGAGGACGGCGTAGGCCCGGACCGGGAATGTCCCCAGCCCGACAATCGCAGGTGGGGCCGCATGGAACAGGAAGCCTTCGGATGGAAGCAGATGGAGACAACAAAGATGCTCGACGATCGGAACCCCCGCCGCGAGCAGCGTGGTGTGAACCGGTCGTTCGCCCGATTCGGTTGCATCTATGTTGAGCGAATCGATCCCCACGAGGATAGCCCCTTCAGCCACGAGCCAAGATGCGGCGTCCGCGGTGAGGTGTGGATGCCCGGAGAAGTAGGTGTCGGACCCCCAGTGTCGAGACCAATCCGTCCGAACCAGAACCGCACGTGCGCGGACACTCATCCCGCGAATGCTTCCAACGTCGATCACGCGCGCATCTCCGGCTTCGAAGACCACACCTTCGAGTGCCGTCAGCCGCTCCAGCGACATCGTAGCGAGATCGCTCCCGTCCGCATAGCGGTGAAACGGAGAGTCGATGTATGTGCCCGTGTTGCCGACCAAACTGATCCGGCCGAAGTAGAACTCGGTGCCCGGCGCGTAGTGCGCTCGGGATGCCGCGCGGGTGATGTGGTCCCCAATCTCAGGTGGTGGGATCCCCGGGTAAGTCGTCATGCCATGCTCGATCGGATGGCTGAGGTCAACGATGCGACCCATCACTCCCCTCTCTCTCCCTTATCGCCAATCAATCGCGACTACCTCACAACCTCGGGAAACTCCCTTCAAATGAAGGACCTTGGGCTCGGAAACCATCCAGCCGGCGCCGACAGCAGCTGCGGTATCGGCGCTCACGAGGATCTCCGCAGGGTCGGCGAGGGCGCTGATCCTGGCAGCAACGTGTACGCCGACGCCGCTCCAGTCGTTGCCGTCGCGTGTCGCTCTGGCCGCGTGCACGCCGATTCGCACCTGCGGAGCGAATCCATGAACGCGTCGATGCTCTTCGAGCGCTCGCTGTACGGCTACCGCGCACGCCACCGCATCCACGCCTGAGTCGAATGTCACGAGGAAGCCGTCGCCCGTCGTTCGGACTATCTCGCCTGCGTGGGCCCTGAACAGCGACGAGAGCATCTGATTGTGCCACCTGACCAGGTGGCGCCATGCGTCGTCGCCGATGACCTCGACGAGGTTCGTCGACCCGACGATGTCGGTGAACATGAACACCTTCTCCACACTCGGATTGACCGACCCCTGCCGCGTGATCTCCGCCAGAGCCTGGGAAGCCTCGCGAACGTCAAGCGTGGCTCCCAGGCGATCCAGTATCGTCAGCGCGGTCCGGTACTCCGAGCCGGAGAGCGTCGTGTCTCCGCACGCGCGGTGAACGGCCGCGAGCCGGAGCCGAGCCTGGGCGCTCTCGTACGGCGCGCCGATCTGCGTCCAGAGGCTCACACCCGTTTCGAGGCTTGAACGCGCAGCCTCTGTATCGCCCTCGGCGAGCTCCGCGGTGCCACGTGCGACGGCCGCGAGCCCTCTGATGGCCGGTGTCCTGAGGGTATCGGCGATCACGTCGAGCTCGGCTGCCGCGCCCACGGCACATTCCAAGTCACCTGCGGCAACCGCGATCTCGACCTGGGCAGCGAGCAGAGGCGCGCGACGCAACTCCGTGTTCGGTGGTCGTTCCCATCCGGTGAACTGGGGCGGATGATCCAAGGCGTCTCTGACGTCGGCGACCGCGTTCTCGACGTTTCCCTGCGCAAGCCGCAGGAGGGCCAAACCCGGTTGCGGCTCCCAACCGAGCTCGCGCGCCTGCAGGAACGCCTGCTCCGCCCCTTCCAGGTCGCCGGAACGCAGACGAACATTCGCGATCTCGGTGAGCGGCCATCCCACATCGATCCCACCAAACGGACGGACCTCCTCGAGCGCGCGCTGTGCCTCGTCTTCCGCGTCCGGCCACAACCCCCGGAGACGGAGAACCTCGGCTTTGTGGACGCGGCACCATCCGCGGAACGGCCCGACCGCGCGATCTTCGACCCAGCCTTCCATCACGCGCGTCCACTCCTCCGCGCGCTCGTACTGCGCCAGGGCCTGAAGCGCACACACCGTGCTGCAGTACAGAGCCGCCGCGCTGATCGCGCTCAGCTCGCCGGACATCGCTCCCACGGTGGACTCCTCCAGGAGTTCCAATCCTTCCTCGACCCGACCGAGCAGGATCAGGGCACGGCCCTCGCCGTTCAGACCGAGCGCGCGGGTGGCGGAATCACCTGCTGCGGTTCCGATCTCGATGGCTCTCCGCGCCTCGGCGAGTGCGGTCTCTCCATCGCCAGAAGCGATCGCAGCCCACATCATCACGCTCGCCAGGGCTCCGTGGATCGCCGAGTCTGGGCTGGCTTCGAGGAGCATCCGAGCTCGCGAGGTCCAACCACGAAGGGGTGACACGAGACCGTCCCCCAGAAGGGACCCTGCGATTCGAACGGCGGCTCCGGCGGCGGCCTGGCTGTGGCCGGCCGCAAGGTGAGTCAAATAGAGCCTTCCGGCCGCTCGGCGGGAGGCATCCGGTCTGCCCGCGAGATACGCCGCGTCGGCGAGCATCTCGAGAGCATCGACATCGAGCTCCTCGGACCAGTCTGCCTCGCTAAGAAGCTCGAACGCCACCAACCAGGCCTCGTCGGCCATCGCGTCCCGAGCCCGAGCGATCAGTTCCGTCACGATGAAGGCCCGGCCTACCCGAACTCGGCGCCGCTCGTGATGTTGGCGGCGGTCGCGGTCATCGTTGCGGCCTGGTCCGAGGCCAAGAAGGACGCCACCTTGCCGACGTCATCAGGCGATGCCAACCGGTGAAGCATGCTCCGCTCACGCTCGGCGGGGTCCTCTCCGCTCTTACTGACGCCGTTTGAGCGGAGCCACAACACACGGATCCCGAACGGTCCGAGTTCGCGCGCCAGCTGGCCGCAGAGGGCGTCGACGGCGGCCCAGGCCGTCATGGCACCGCCCATGCCGGCCGTTGGCACGCCCGATCCGGTCATGGTCAGGATGACGCCCGACTTTCGCTCAATCATCTGCCGTGCGACTGCCGTCGCGATCAAGAACTGTGCGCTCACGAGGCGGGTGATCGGGTGGACGAAGTCCGGGAACGCCAGCTCGATCAGGGACGGACCGAGGGTCGCCTCATCCCCCACCGCGTTGAAACAGATGTCGATGCCGCCGACCTCATCGACCAACCCTCCGATGTGTCGATCGAGAGCCGATGCATCCAGCGCGTCCACCTGTGCAATGTCGGCGACGTCGCCGTCCTCGTTGCGGATCTCGCGGGCGAGCCCGTCCAACGTCGCACGCGTCCGACCGGTCAGAGACACCCTCGCTCCGTCACGAGCGAAGGCACGTGCCACGGCTTGACCGACGGTCCCTCCCGCGCCATAGACCACGGCATGCTTGTTCTCCAATGACGTCATCAGGACCTCGCCTTTCCTCGCGACCACCTTGCCGCCAAGCGCTCGAGCCGTTCAAAGATGCCGGGAAAGCCCGCTCCGAATGCGTCCCGTGCCTCCGCGGTGGGAAAACCCTTCTGCACGATGGTCATTCGCGTCCGCCCACGCTCCTCGTTCCTGAATGTGACGTCTACGTCGCGACGGACGGTGGAGCCATCCGGCATCGTCAACGCCGACTCGAAGGCCAAGCGGCGGGGACGATCAACCAAGGTGAACCGGTTCGTCTCGCGATACGCCGCCCCATCCGGTGGTGCACTTCGGATGCTCCACACGCCTCCGACACGGAGGTCGCACGCCACGTCGACGTCCCAGTCGGGCCCGCCGGCAAACACGGTCCTTCCGGCGTTTGCATCCGTGTACGCGTCGAAGACATCCTCGTCGGTAGCATCGAGAAGCTGCTCCGCGACGAGGTCGTAGGTCTCCTTGGTCATCGGTCTACCTCCTCTCGCTGGCCGAGGGGACCCGGCAAGGGCTCACGTGGCTACCAGTCGCGGCGTCGCGCGAGTCCTCGCCCCAGAGCCACGCGGCCACGTCCAACGGGAGGAGGAGCAAGCACTCGGAAGGTCCACTTGCGCATCAGCAGATCTCGGTGCCAGCGGAGCAGCGTCGCCGGGGTAACGAGCGGATCGGAGTTCACGACGCCAGGACGCGGTCGAGATTCTCGAAGGACGCCAGCCAGCCTTCTTCATGGGATCTCCTGGCCTCCTCGTCCCTCAGGCCCGTATTCGTAAGGACCACGGCCGTGGTTCCGTCGGGCCTCTGGTTGAGCTCGACCTCGACGACCTGGGGGCCCTCGTTCCCGCCGTCCTCATCCCATCTCCAGGTGAAGACCAGGCGCTCGGGCGGTCTGATCTCGAGGTACTCGCCGCCACCGCCGAACTCCTCGCCGTCCGGCCTGCGCATGACGAGCCGAAGCTTGCCCCCAACCCGAACATCCACCTCGGCGACCGGTGTGTCCCAGTCCGGTCCGGCGGGCCACCAACGCCTCAGCACCTCCGGACTGGTCCACGCGTCGAAGACAGCCTGCGCGGGAGCGTTGAACGTCCGCTCCAATCGGAGGACTACTCCCTCCGGCGGTCTCGCGTCCGTCATGGGCTCTCCTTTCTCGCTTCGAGGTACTCGTCAACCGCGTCGAACATGCGCTCCCAGACCGCCCGCTGGTGATCGATCCAATCGACCGCTTCGGCCAGAGGGACGGGGTCGAGGCCCAGTCGGTGGGTCCGGCCCTGGATCCTGCGCACCACGACCCCGGCTTCTTCCAACACCTTCACGTGCCTCGAGATAGCCGGCTTGGACACCCCGAGGCCGGCGGTCGCCTCGCCGACGGTTGCCGGACCGTTGGACAACCGCTCCACGATCACACGCCGGATGGGGTGGGCGAGCGCCTTAAAGGCATCGTTAACCATTATGCTAACTTTATCACCGTAGGGGCGTGCGTCGACGGTCCTGGCCGACGAAGGCTCCGATGAGTTCGGCCCCTCGTTACGTCGGCTCGACGAGAGGGTTGGGGAGGAGCAGGGAACGGCCACGACACCAGCGACCTCGATGCGGGCAAAGAGGCGTCTGCTGAACGGGCGCCTCGTTCCCCTCTACGCGGCGGTCTTCTTTCAGAACCTGGCTCTGTGGGTGCCCATCGAGAAGCTGTTCATGACCACGATCGGCTTCAACCCAGCCTCGGTGGGCGCGATGGCGGCCGTCTACGCGATCGTCGTCCCGCTGCTGGAGGTGCCATCAGGGGTGCTGGCAGATCGGTGGAGTCGACGTGGCGTGCTGATCCTCGCGGCGATCGCCGCGATCCTCAGCGTCCTGATCGGTGGTCTCAGCCAGAACGTCGCGACCTACATGATCTCCGCGGGCTTCCTCGGCGTGTTCTTCGCCCTGCAGTCGGGCACGCTCGAATCCGTCGTGTACGACACGGTGCTCGAGGAGACGGGGAGTAGCGACGCGTTCGAGAAGACGATCGGTCGTGTCCGGCTCGTGGAGAGCGTCGCGCTCGTCGCGAGCGCTCTAGCCGGGGGCGCGATCGCCGCCGTCGCACCGCTGCGGGCGACGTATTTCTTGACCGCTCCGTTGTTGGCGACCTCGTGTGTGGTGCTGCTCCTGTTCCGGGAGCCACGGTTGCACAAGGCGGAAGAGAAGGAGTCGCTTCGCCGACAGCTGGGGACGACGTACCGGACAATCCTGGCTCGCGGACAGCTCCGGGCGGTGGTGGCACTGACCGTGGCCGGGTCGGTCCTGATGCAGGGCATGCTGGAGTTCGGCCCACTCTGGCTGGTCGCCCTCGCCGTACCAGCCTTCCTGTACGGTCCCCAGTGGGCAGGGCTCACCTCGGCGCTCGGGTTGGGCGCGCTCCTCGGAGCTCAGCCCTGGATCACGCGGCGGTGGGCAGTGGGGCTCGTGGCGGTCGCGATCGTCGCATGCTGCGCCGTCCTGGCCCTGAGTCATTCCGCACTGCTGGTGGTGGGCGTGCAGGTGTTGTTAATCCTGCTGGTCGTCGCGGTCAGCATCCCGGTGTTGCGAAGGCTGCACGACGCTGTGCCGTCAGCGATCCGCGCCGGCGTGGCCTCAGGGGTGGGCACGCTCACCTGGTTGACGTTCGTTCCATTCGCGCTTGCGTTCGGAGCGGTCAGCGAGCGCGCCGGTGTGAACGAGGCCGGCTGGCTCCTGGTGGCGATCGGAATTGCGGCCGCGGTGCTGATCATCGTCGTGCTCCCTCGCTCCCCTGCTCCGCGAGCGGAGGCCGCACCTGTCGTTCCCGCCCCGGCACAGGAGGTGGAGCACATATTCCCCGTCGATCGGTTCCTTCCCCCGGACGATCCGGAATGGCCAGGCCACTGGGCGTACCCCCCTTCCTCTTGGGACACCCTTAGCGTCTCCGTCGACGGTGCCGAGGCTTTGGAACAAGCGCGCGTCGCCATCGCGGAGATGCCGCCAACCCTCCGCCAAGTGATCGTCCTTCGCGACGTCCAAGGAGCGATGCCGAGTGTGGTGCGACGATCGCTGGATCTTCGCCCCGAGCAGGAGCGAGCCTTGCTCCAGCAGGCTCGGGGCCTCGTTCGCTTGCAACTGGAGCACTACTTCGAGGAGAGAGAGCGATGACGAAGGATAGCGGTTCCCGTAGGGACGATTTGCGGTGCACCCAGGTCGTTGACATGGTGACCACCTACCTCGACGGGGAGGTCAGCGAGGACCAGCGCAGACGCATCGACCACCATCTCGATGGATGCCAGGGCTGCCAGGCGGCCCTTCACCAGTTCCGGACAGTCATCCGCCTCGCCGGTCGCCTGACCCCGGCTGATGTGGCAAGCATCGACCCGCTGATCCGCGATCGCCTTACGGCAACCTTGCGAGCACCTCGACGCCACTAAGGCGTCTCCGACCGAAGAACTTGATCAGAGCGGCGCTCGGCGATGAGCTCCGTTGACACGTTGTTCGCTATAGCGCGCGTGCAAGCACGCGCACCTGTCGCTCCAAGATCCAAGGAGTCTTCCTCCGTCACCGAACGAGACAGATCAACTGTCTGAATCCCTCGGGCGTACCGATGATCTTCTGGTTCTCCGCCAGACAGGGATCCCACTGGCTCGACCCGCCGCCGGGATGCCGTAGAAATAGTCGAACCCCCACTCGCTCGACCAGCGGTCGAACGGGCCCGCCGGGCCTTGCTGCCCGTCCGGTGTGAGGTGCCACTTGCCGAACGCCGCCGAACGGTACGGCGTTCTCGTCGATCCGTTCGGGAACCGATGGGTGGTCTCGACCGTCCGCGAAGGTCTGACTCCGGACAAGATCGCCTCCCACACGCCGCCGGATCTAGAAGCGCCCTGAGATCATGAGCGAGTGCCGATGCGAGTCGCTAGCCCAGGTGCACGTCACCTGTCCCTGGAGCGTTGCGATGGACGCCGGCACGAGGGCGAGCGCAGCACCTCCCAACGATCAATGTTCGAACGTCCCGACCCCAATCGTTGCCGATGCTCATGAGCTGCTGCCCGGCCTCGATCAACATCGCCGGTCAGCGAACGGATGCGCACCGATCTCGGCTGCGTGATCGCACCGCCGGTGACCGGTGACCCAGCCGTTCAAGTATCAACTCGAGGGCGCACGAGTCGCCCGACGACCCATCAGCACGCCCATCACCAGCACCCACAGCGAGATGATCGTCGGTCCGATGATGGTCAGGACGAGGGAAGCGACGGTGGGTTCGCCGGTGAACGCTTGGACGAGCCCTGCTGCAACGGAGCCGAGACCGGCGAACGCCGCGATCCACCCCAGCCACCGCGGATAAAGGCCGTTCAGCGCGACCGCGAGTCCCAGCAGGATGAAAGGAACACCCGCGAATGACAGGTTAAACAGCCCGGCGAGTGCGAAGTTCAACGTCTCATTCATGCTGACTAGTCTCAACGCGGCCGCTTTGGTCGATTCGGGGGCTGAGGCCCATTGGTCAGCTAGCTGCTTGGCTCCCACCCCGTCCAGGACCACCGTGGCGAGGCCGAGTGTTGTGCCGACGGTGGCCGCATAGACCCCCAGGCGCGCCAGCGCCCCGGATGCTCCGCCGCCGATCGAGGCGCCAATGCCTATGAGGCCCAAGAACATGAGGATCACACCTAGAATGATCACCTCGTGGATCAGGGTCCACGCGCCGCTCTCGGCGATGACCCGAGCCACGCCCACGGGATCGTCACGAGGTGTGACCGGGTGCAGAATGTTGCCGACCGCCGCGAGCAGCGCACCGGCAATCGCGCACACCGAGCCGATCCTAGAGAGCCAATATCGCGTCTCGTTCGACATCGGCGACTCCTGGGACGAATGGTGATCGGTGGAAACCCCGACGCTCATCCTTCAGCCGATTCAGTCCAGCAGGGTAGCCCTATATGTGGGCATCCGACCAACCATCTCGGACCCACTGTCTCGAAGGCCGGTGGGGTTCGACCCCGTTTGGGACTGGCAGAGAAGCGCGGTCACTAGTTCCCGACCTCGCAAGCCTCGCCACCCCGGCCCCTCGTCTCGCACTTGTCCCAAATTTGCGGTTAGGCAAAGAATTGGCGCAGTTCTTGCGCCACCAGCTTAGGCTTGCCGCCTCTGTTGTCATTGCCAGAGGCCCCATGATTGAGTCCGGGGAACTCAGTACGTTTGGCACGCGGCAAGACCTTCTCCAGGGCGTCAAGGGCGACTTTGAAGTAAGCAGGGCTCTTGCTACCGCCGAGCAGGAGCACATCGGCGTGGATGG
>JAXIPB010000318.1:0-6407 GCA_045403155.1 Micromonosporaceae bacterium | reverse complement strand
TGAGCTTCCCCCGGTTGCCCGGAGACTTCCAAACCAGGTTTGATCTTTTGAACCGAGGAAGGAAGTCATCGTGGTTGCCCCCAGGAAGTACCCGGACGAGCTTCGCGAACGGGCGGTGCGCCTGTATCAGGAGTCGGATCCGAAGCCGGTAATCCGCCGGCTGGCCGAACAGCTCAACGTCCACCCCGAGGCCCTGCGGAACTGGATCCGCCAAGAGGAGGCCGATCGGGGCCAGCGCCATGACCGGCCGAGCACCGACATGGTCGAGGAGAACCGGCGGCTGCGGCGTGAGAACGCCGAGCTGCGGCGAGTCAACGACGTGCTACGCGCGGCCAGCGCCTATTTCGCGTCAGAGATCGGCCCGACCCGGAGGACGTCATGAGCTTTATTGACGCCCATGACTTCCCGGTCGATCTCGTGCTACGGGTCCTGAGCATCCCCGCCTCGACCTACTACGACTGGCGGACCCGTCAGGCCGCACCTAGCCGCCGACAGTTGGAAGACGCCGAGCTGTTGGAGATGATCGTCAAGATCCGTACGGCGCACGAGTTCGCCGCCACGTACGGGTCCCCGCGGGTGTGGCTGCAGCTGCGTCGGCAGGGAGTGCGGTGCGGCCGCAAGCGGGTCGAATGGATCATGCGGGAGAACGGGCTGCAGGGCGCGTTCCTGCGCAAGGGGTGGAAAGGCGGCTCCACCAAGCAGAACCCGCGTCATGTCGCCGCGCCCGACCTGGTCGACCGGGACTTCACGGCCACCGCGCCGAACCGGCTGTGGGTGGCCGACCTGACCCGGATCCCGACCGGGGAAGGGGTGCTGTGGCTGGCCAGTGTGCGGGATGCGTTCTCCAACAAGGTCGTCGGTTGGGCCACCGACACCCGCGCGGACACCCGGCTGGTGCTCACCGCGCTGGACCACGCCCTGCGCTCCCGTAACGTCCATGATGGACAGTTGGTGCATCACAGCGACAAAGGCTGCCAGTACACCGCACTGCGGTTCACCCAGCGCCTGCACGATGCGGGCATCGCCCCGTCCACCGGCAGCGTCGGAGACAGCTTCGATAACGCGCTGGCGGAGAACCTATGGTCGACCATCAAGATCGAGTTGATGTACTGGGCCGGCACCCAGTTCGCCACCCGCGCCGAGGCCGAGGCCGCCCTGCTGCGCTACATCGACGGCTGGTATAACCCGCGCCGCATCCAACAAGGACTCGGCGGTCTCTCACCCGACGAGTACGAAGAGGCGTGGCACCGCGAACACGACCCAGCTATCATCCACCCCGAGCCGGACCAATCCAGATAATCAAGTCTCCGGCAAACCGGGGGAACCTCAGTGCCGCACGCCGGCGAGCGGCCGGCAGGGCCACCACCAGGAACGCGCCCAGGTGGACGGCCGGGATGAGGTCGAACCACAGCAAGGCGGGATCGGGTTCTGCGGTCGGGTCGCCGGCATCGCTGAATGCGCTCATGAACCGAATTCCGTAATCCATGAGTGTCGTGTACGCCGTCTGCAGCAGCAGTACAACAGCGCTGACCTAACGAATGACTGCTCGCATCTGGCCTCCATTGGGCGTTGCCGGCCCCACTCGACCGCGGTGCTACACACGGGATCGGTGAAGTCGATCACGGCAGTCGCCGCGGCGCTAGCAGCCGACGTGGCCTGGTCTTCTGCACGTGCGTCGTGCTCCACATCGTTGACCGGGGCAGGGAGCGTACAACGGCATCGTGCTCGGGCCGGACCCGTCGGCCTGCAGCGTCGGGCGTGCGATTGTCGCTAATGACACCATCGAAGAGCAAGCGCCCGGTGGCTTGGCCAGACCAGCATGCTGGTCAGGCTGAACTCGGTGTGGATATGGTGCCGTGGCAGGACTGGTCGATTCGACCTGACCGGTGTTCCACAAGCGGTGAGTGGACGGTAATGACGAGGTTGGCTGCCGCACTAGTTGATGTTGGTGGAACGCTCTGGCCCGACCGCTGGCCGACCCTGCCCGGCGATCGGGAGTCCAGCGCGCGGCTGTTGTGCGCATCGTTTCCTGACTTGCCGCCTGGCCGCGCCATGGATCTAGTGCGGGCGCTCGAGGAGGCCGGCAGCGCACTCGACGGCGCGACCGAGCAGGCCGTCGATGGGTACATTGGGCAGACGCTGCGCCGTGCGGGCCTGCCGTCGGGCCGACTGGAGACCGCCGCCGTGCTATCCGGGCTGTGTATCCCGGCGTATGGCCGCGTGCAGCTGTTTGAGCACGCGGACGAGCTGCTCCGGATGCTGCGGCAAGAGGGCCTGCGCTGTGCCGTTGTTAGCAACACGGTCTGGCGCGACAACGCCGCGTACTGGCGGGACTTTGAGGCGCTCGGCGTGGCTCAGTTCATCGACGCCGTGGTCTCGTCGGTGGATCTCGGTTATCGCAAGCCGCACCGGGCGATGTTCCAGGCAGGAGCGGCGGAGGTCGGGGTCGCTTTAGCCGACTGCGTAGTCATCGGAAACTCCGAGACGCTCGACGTGCGACCGGCCAAGGCGCTCGGCGTTCGAGTGGTGCGGGTGGCGCTGGAAGAGCCGCCGCCAGCGGTGAGCGACGCCGACCGGGTGGCCTCTTCGCTTGGCGAGGCAGCCGACATTGTCAGACGGTGGTCACGCTCTGGTGCGCTCTAGCGCGGCGCCACGAGAACATCGTCACCCACGCCCAGCAACTGTACGAGTCGACCGTGCCGTTGCCATTCAGTTTTGGCGGTGGCGGACGTAGTCGGCAGCCATCCGGTCATGCCGCGAGGCGCGCGCGACCACGGCCGGAGGACCTCAGAATCAGGTCTGTTCGTCGTCGGGCCTCAATGAGACTCGGTCGGCGAGACCGGGCGCACACGTTGGCACCGGACTTGCGCCATATGCCGTGTATCAGAGACAGACGTTGCTCCCGATCTTCGATACGCTTCGCCGATGGATAGGCTGGCTCTCGGTCGAGCGCGGAGTTTGGCCTTGGGAGTAGCCGGCCTGTCCGCATTGCTCGCCGTGCTCGGTTGGTGCGGGTTCGCGCTGGCTTTCCCAAACGACCTGTCGATGTCCTGCGGGAAAAACTGCCGCGTTGAAGTGGGAATCGGCGGTGGGTTGTTGCTCGCGGGCGCCGTGCTCATGACTGCGCTCGCCGCCGTGGGGCTCGTCGTTGCATGGCTCGCTTACGTCGTAGATGCCGTGGTTCCTCGCAGTCGCCGTGATTCGCCGAGTAGCCATTGACCGTGCGACCCAGTGCAATTGAATGATCGGACCTGCCGAGTCGAGCGAATCCCAGCCGCAGAGTTGTTGGCGAGCGCCACGACCCCCGACCTATCTTTATTTGCCGCGAAGCGCGCTCATTTGCCGAGATGAGTGCATTCGGATACGCATATTCGGACAGTGGCACGGCGCACATGGCCGTCGATCAACCGGTGCGCGTCAGCCGTCGTGTACGAAAGGCTGGAAGGTCCAGTACGGCCTCACCGCCGCGGGCAGTTCGTCGGTGCCCAGGACCCAGTCATCACCAGAAGTGCCAATAATTAAGTCGGTGGCGTCCAGCCGCAGCAAGAGGCCCGCGCAGCTCGCTCTGGCAGACGGGCCGAGAATCACGGCTGCGTTGGTGAGCCGCACGCCAATAATGCTGGCGAGCAGGTCGGGAGTCTGCGCCGGCCCGACCCGAGTCTCGCCGTACTCGGCCATGTCGTACGACGCGTACGGGTTGCCGACCGCCAAGAGCAATGCGTCACCAAGGCCGTGCAGCTGAACGGGTGCGCGCTTCTCGAACTGGAGCCACGCGTGGATCAGGCTCTCAGCGTCCGGACCCCGCTGCCTGCGGTGCCAATGTCGAGCCGCGGTCACCGCTTGCACCCGCAGGCCGAGCCGGTCACGCAGCCAGTCGGCGACGAGATCAGGCTCGCTGAAACCGATGTATGCCGGCCGCGGGACAACGTCCAGCGCCTGCCAGACCGCGCGCGCCGCTGCCTCATGAATATCGCCGATACCAGTGTCCGCCTCAGTGGCCACAATGTTCACCACCAACACCCGGTGGAACCCACTGCGCTCGGGCACCGCGGTCAACGCCCGCCGGGCACCCATTTCGGCTTCGCGTCGCCATGCGGGGTTATCGGTGGCGTTCACCATCACACCGGCGTCGTCGTGCGGAGACGCGACGACGTCGACAGTGACTGCGGCGAAGCGGCGCCATCGGGCTGTCTGCCGCGCCAGCCGGAACGTCGTCACCACGTCCTTCATTGTCCCGGCGGCGCCGATGCCCCGCCGCAGCCCAGTACCGCGGTCGAAGCGCGCACGAGCTTGCTAACGACGGCGAGAGGAAAAGCCCGCAATCGCCCTCTTCTGCCGCGAAGCGCGCGCTCATCTGGCCGAGATGAGTTTGGTTGATCATGGATGGTGACCTTGGTGCGCCGAGCGGGACGAGGCGACGGCCTGTATTGTCCGGTGGCTGATGATGGCAGGAAGGAGTGACGGCAATGCGAGTGGCACGACGGTGGTGGTTCGTGGCCCTCGGCACGTTCGTGGTGACTGCGAGCGGGGTCGCGGTCGCTTACGCGGACCGGGTCGGTCCGCAGTTTCCCCTCGTTGACGGCACGCCGTACTCGATAGAGATTGGCAAGGACGGTTGCCCTGTGGTCCCGGAGCAGGCGCCATTCGTCGATTCGCCAGGACAGTTCGTGGCACCGGATCCGAGCGAGGTCCTCCTCTGCACCCGAGTGGACAACGACGGCGATGGCGTGCCCGAGCCACCGAGTAGCACCGGAACCGACGGCTTCGGGGTCCCGCCGCTGCGGCGGTCTCTGCACGGACCGGCGGCCGCCGAGTTCGCCGTGCTGCTCAACCAGCTGCCCGATCGCAACGGCGCGTGGCGGGACTGGCAGCGCCGGCACAGCGGCTTCTGGCCTGACGCGCCCTGGGACAACGGACCGTGGGACGCGGACGCAGAGTGTGTCAGCATGCTCATGCTCCCGGTCCGCAGCTTCACGTACGTCCTGCGCTACCCGAACCGAGACGCCGTGCCGATCATCGGCAGCTGTCACGGGTGGACCGACGGCACCCGTACACGCCTCCCGGTCACGTACGCGCCGCCGCACCTGACCGACGAGTTCATCGCGCTCTACGAATCCCAGTCCTGACCTCATGTCGCGCGGGCCAAGATCGACACGTCTTGAGGCGCGAGTTCGGGAGCACATCGCAGCCTGAACTCTGTGTACCTCACGATTCAACCGGATCCGCCGCGATGCGCGCGCTCATGCTCCCGCCACCCGCCGCACGCGTCAGGGTTTAGCGCGCCCGACAGCGTGTAGATTTTCTGGATGTCGTGCGCATTTGGGAGATCGACTTGCCTAGATGCCTCTCACCCTCTCGTGGTCTGGCCAGTGCCCTGCTGAGGACATCGAGACCGCCAGCGAGATCCCGAAGGGCGTACACGCCGCGTCTCGATCTAAGGGTTGCAATAGGCGACTACCGCCCGATGGGTGTCCCGCACGGCGGTCAGTTCGTAGCCGATGTCCAGTGTCTTGTCTTCCGGGTTGAAGTTCTCCATTTTGGACTGAAGAACATCGAGACTTCCCGCTGCCCGCTGCATCAATGTGGCCAACTCGGGTGACGCTGCGGAGGCAGCCGTGCGCACCTTTTCGGCGCTCAGTTCAAGGACGTACGCCAGGAGGTCGACCGAGGCCTTGCCGTTGTCAAGATCAGTGAAGAGATCGTTGGCTTGCTTCATTCCTGCGGTGTATGTGTTGCATGCCGACCTATCCGCCGCGTCGAGAATCCTCGCTGCCGTGGTCGCCGCACTCGCAGGCGGTGAAGTGGGGGTACCCGCCTGGCCGCTGGCGCACCCGACGAGCCCAAACGAGGCGACCGCACCTAGGACCAGCGTCATCCTTCGTAACCGCATCCGATCAATTCTGCTAGCGACTGATCCAGAAATGCAACGGCCGATCGGCCAGATTGGCGCTAGGCGGTATTGTCATCGGCCTCATCGCGCGGCAGATCGGCCAGGGTCGGTCCGTCGTTCGGCACCACTGCTGGGCGCTTGCGGGCCAGCGGCGTGAGCCCTAACTGCGCCTTGAGCCGTGGCGTTGCTTCGAACGCTTGCGACATGGCTGTGAGTGCTGGGTTTCTCATTGGACCCCTTGGCCGTGCACGACGTGGCCCTCCTGCCGCACAGCACCCCGCTACCTCCGGGCCGGAAGGAACGGCGGATGTCGGCCGCCGCATGGCTGGTTGGGCCGAAGCGGTGTGACGCTGTGCGCTAAGCCGTTGTTCTGCGTGGCCGTCGGCGGGCATGCTGAAGCCATGACGTTGGGCTTTGGCGGCGAGGTCGCCGAGTTCTATCAGCGGTACCGGCGTGGGTATCCCGCAACCGTGTTCGAGGCGCTCGTGGACACGCTCGTGTTGACCGACCGCGACAC
>JAXIPB010000047.1:0-14079 GCA_045403155.1 Micromonosporaceae bacterium | reverse complement strand
TCCTCCCGCCCCCGCCCCGTCCCGCCCCGCCCCTCCCCGCCCCGCCCCCTCCCGCCGATCATGATTTGGAGGTCATGATCGACGCGGATTTAGGACCGCCAGCTCATGATCGACGCGGATTGACGAGCATCTCCAATGTTCGGCGCGGGCGCGCTAGATTGAGTCGCATGGCTGAGCGGCTGTCGTCCGCGGAGATCACGTCGGAGTTGGCGAAGGTCAACGACTGGTCGGGCGATGCGACTGGGATACGGCGAACCGTCGCCTTGCCCACATTCCCGGCGGCGATCGAGGTAGTTGAGCGAGTCGCCGTGGTCGCCGAGGACATGGACCACCATCCTGACATCGACATTCGATGGCGGAAGCTGACCTTCATTTGCGCGACGCACTCGGCGGGCGGGGTCACATCGAAAGACTTCGCACTCGCTCGTCGAATTGATGAGATCGTCGCATCCGCCGGCGCGTGAGCACCACCGCCACTCAGGAGGTTTGGAGGCCATTGTGGACGATGTCGGACTGGCTGCCCGTTGGTGGCAATGGGCGATGTCGATACCTTCAGCGAGGAACCCGGTGTGCGACGAGACGGGAAGGTACGCCGCGCAGGGCCAGCCCGACGATGTGTGGTTTCTGGTTGGCACGTTCGGGGGCGAAGCACGCCGGGAATGCTCCGTCCCAATCGGACGGTCAATCTTCTTCCCCGTGTTCAACGTGTTCCGCGTGTCGTTCCTCATGTTCGGCCGCAAGGCACCGGTGACGCCGCACGCGAGTGGAGTCGCCTCGCTGGACGGCGAGCCGTTGGCGGTACGGACAATCTCCAACGACACGCCGTTTCCCATGCGAGCGTCCGCGGACTGCCCGTTCGGGATCCAGGGCGACGCGAAGGTGCGTGCGTGGGGCCTGTGGTCCTCCGTGGACCGGATCTCCGCCGGTGAGCACATCCTCAAGTTCCGCGGCGAGGAGGAACCCGGTGGCTTTTACGTCGACGTGACGTACCAGCTCGAGATCGTCTGAGTCGGGCAGGACCGCAACGGGATCGAACTTTGGCATCGCAGGTCTGCGCAGTCACACTGGCCAGCGTGATCATCACGCGCCTCGGGAGTCCGGCGCGGCGCGGCGCGGCTGGCCCGCCAGGGTGGGCGCCAACCGGCCGTTTCGGCCGAAGGTCCCCACACCACCTGCGACGATGAAGAGTCGACGAGTTGTGGATCGCGGCTGGCCGCCGCGTGGCCGGCGAGGAGCGGCAGATGATCCAAGCAGAGACGATCGACCGCATTGTCCAGCTGCGTGGCGACGGGTTACCTGTGGTTTCGCTCTACATTCACATCGATGCCGACCGCCGCTCAGACGTGGACAGCCAGCTCTCGAGTCTTCTCGATGAGATCCGGCCGCTCGCGTACGACGGATCGCTCTCGCATGAGGCGAGGCTCTCCGTGCGCAACGACATCGAATTGATCCAGAAGGCGGCGGGCCAGGAGCGATGGAAGCCGGGCGCGGTCAGCATCTTCTCCTGCAGCGGGCGCGGCCTCTACGAACAGGTGGAGCTGCCGCGCGCCGTACATGACCGGATCGTTGTCGATGACACCCCCTGGGTTCGTCCGATGCTGGCCGTGCTCGATGAGTACCGCCGCAGCTGCGTTGCCATGGTCGAAAAGGGCTGGGCCGGGATATGGGAGCTGTACCAGGACGAGGTACGAGAAGTCGCCACCATCCGGAGCGAGACCCTGCGCAAATCCAACTACGCGCACGGGAGGACCGAATACCGGGTGCACAACCGGGGCGAGGAGTTGATGAGCCGGCACTACCGCGGCGTGGTCGATCACCTCGATGAGTTGTTCCGCACCGGTGGCTTCGAGCTGCTCGTCATCGGTGGCCGCGACTATGAAGTACCGGGTTTCATTGAGTTTCTCACGGCAGATTTGCGATCGCGCGTCGTCGGGACGTTCACCTTGGATCCAGGCAGCGCCACATCGGCCGATATCAAGAGGAGCGCCGGCTCCGTCCTCGACCTCTTCGAACGCGCAGAGGAGCGCCGCTTGGTCGGCGACATTCTCGAGCTCAAGGCCATGGGTGGGTTGGCCGCGACGGGCTTGCCGAGCTGCCTTTGGGCCGGATCGATCGCGGCGGTTCAGCAGCTATTCGTGGCCGACGGTGTGGCGAGTCCGGGCGTCGTCTGCGCCGAATCGCGGTGGCTCGCTCTCTCCGGCCAGACCTGCCCAGTATGCGGAGTGGAGACTCGAATGACGCCGGATGTCATCGACGAGTTGGTTATGGCGGTCGTTGACGACGGCGGGTCGGTAGAGCACATCAGGGCGGAGACGGACCTTGGTCAGCATCTAGTGGCGGCGAAGCTGCGTTTTCCGCTTCCGCCCGAGCCACGGTGACGGCACCAGGGCCGCGGGTACGAATGGCGGGGCCACCCGAAGCTGGCCCTGCTGCCGGCGGCCCAACCTTCGGCGGCTTTGAGACGGCGGGTCATGTTTCCGCCGGAGGTGGGCCGCCTCGTGGTTCATCGCTCGGTGGCGGAGGCTGTGTCGTTTCGGCTCTCTCGGACGAGCCCGGTGCACCAGGTGAGCCGGGTGCACTAGGTGAGCCGGGTGCACCAGGTGGGCCGGGTGCACCCGGCGAGCCCGCCGGTCCTTCCGGGCCCGCCGGGCCATAGCCCCCGGGCGCTGGGTAGGCGCCGCCCGCGCCCGCGAACGCGGGCTGCTTGGGTGCGGCGCGGAGGGCGATGCCCAGAACGAGGAGGGCCAGGCCTATCAGGGCCGCCACGACGCCGGCGATCAGGATTCCTAATCCGATTCCGAAGAGCCCGTTGACCGTGATTCCGAACTGCGACTCGGCCACCACGCCCTCAGAGCCATCGAGATTCATCATCACCAGCCGGTAGTCGCCGTCGGTGATCTTCCAGTCGAGGGATGGCGAAGTCCCCGACGATGAGTCGATCCAGAACGTCTGATCGGCCGGCGGATTGGGCGTCGCATTGCCTTCGTGCCGAGCGGTGTCCAGGCGGAAGGGGGAGAGGTCGAGGTTGGTGACCTCGTCGAACGGCGCCGTACCCAGGTACGTCTCGACGTCCGAGGCCGCGGCAACACCCAGAAAGATCGGTTCCGTACTTCGAGCGGAGATGCTGATCGTCGCAGCGCCGATCCCGGCCGTACGCATTCCGCTCGCGTTCGACACGTGAGCCGTCTGCGAGACGAATGCCACGGTCGGAGTGCTGACGGAATTGAAGCCGCTCTCGATCGTGTTGTCCGAGCCGCTTACTCCGGTGAGCAGGCCGCCCGGCACGATCGCACCGATACCACAGAGCAGCAGCACCGCGCCGACCACAATCAGGATGATCTTCTTGGTCATAGAGGTCTCCTCGGGCTCTGTCGCTACCTCTGCCCATCACGGTATGAGGAAACAACAGCAAAAACGTGAGGAATCAGCACATCTAACTCCCACCGAGGGCGGGATTTCCATTACGCAGAGTCAGCGGCTGGCAGGTCTTCGCGGATTGTTCGCAGCTCGGCTGGCCTTCGTGTGTCGGGTGCCTCAAGGCGTACATACCAAGCGCCATGATCACCGCGACTGTTTTACACCTGCCCACTTCGGCGCGATTGAAGCGGGCAACTGTTGTACACCTGTGATGATCATGGCGTTGCGCGGCGCGTCGCCGTCAAGAACACCCGCGAGCCCAACCAACCGCGTACCGCGTCGTTGACGTTTCGGAGTCTTCGCGACTTACGCTGTGCTCGGAATCGAGTCGTACTTGGCGGAAATCGCTGCGCGGACCTTTGGGTCGGTGATTGAGCCGGGCGGCAGTCGGGCCAATTCGAAGAACATCTCCTCGAGCCCGCCGGGAACCATCAGCCCGAGCAGGCGTCCGCCGCCGGGCTCGGCGTGGATCATGTGCCGGGTACCGCGCGGGATCAGGATGTACGAGCCCGTGCCCACCGGAATGGCATTCTCGCCGAATGTGAACGTGAAGTCGCCGTCGAGGACGAAGAAGGATTCCTCCATCGCCTGGTGGATGTGCGGCACGGTCCAGCCACCGCCACCGCCGGTGAATTCGGCGAGCGTGAAGGCTCCCTTCGTGGTTGCCTCCCCCGCCGCGAGCACCCGCATCTTGACCGACCCCATGTCGGCGACCTGACCATCGCCCGGATGTACCAGCATCGTCTTCACCCGCCTCTTGTCCAGCTGGGCCGCTCGGCGCGGACCCTTTGAACACACAGTCTCCGACTACACCGGCTCACTCAATATCAAAAAATGAAGTTAATCGGTCGGTCGGTAGGTGCGATGCTGGGGGCATGCGAGTGTATGGCCAGTTCTGCCCCGTCGCCCGCACCGCGGAACTCTTCGCCGAGCGTTGGACGCCGATCATTGTGCGCAATCTGCTCAATGGCTGCCGCACGTTCACCGAGATCAGGCAGGGCGCTCCGGGAATTCCAACTGCGTTGCTCGCCCAGCGCCTAGAGGCCCTGGAACGGGCGGGGATCGTCGTTCGTGAACCGGCACCCTCCGGACGCGGCGCGTCGTACTACCTGACCGAACAGGGCGGGGAGCTACAAGCGGTCTGCGACGCGATGGGCCAATGGGGCGCGAGGTGGCTGGAGATCGAACCGCATCATATGGATCCGGCGTACGTGCTGTGGGCAACAACCAAGCTGGTCGACGTCGAGAAACTGCCCGATCAGACCGTGGTGGTCCGGTTCGATATGCGCGATCGCCCGCAGGAGCGGTACTGGATGGTGCTGCGTAAGCCGCAGCCGGAACTGTGCACGAAAGGCACCGGATACGCCGAGGACATCGTCGCCCACACCGACTCCGCCTGCCTCATCGACATCCACCTGAAACGAACCACATATCAGGCGGCGTTACGCGACGGACGGCTCACGCTCGACGGAGCCCCGAAGCTGACCAGAGCATTTCTCTCGTGGATCCGGCCGAGCCCGTACGCCGACGTGGTCCCAGTGCACTCGTGAGCGCGGCAGGGACCCTAACCGGCGACGTGTCCGCGGAGGCTAGCCGACGTGCAGGACGACGCGAATCGCATCGTCGACATCGGCCATTTCGCGCTGGGTTAGGTGGCCGACGAGTTGGCCCAGCCGTTCGGGGTCGATGGCTGCGATTTGCTCGACGAGCACCAATGTCGACTTCCCGCCGACCTCGACTTCGGGCCTGAAGGATGTTGGTCGAGCACTGGTCGATGTTGGAGCCACTAGCCAGGTCGACAACGGGAGAAGATCGGACTGTACGACGACTGCGTACCGATTGCCTCGTTGCTCGTGGCCCTTTGCTTCGCGCGGCGCCCTGAGTTGGTGCACGTCACCACGCACGCAGCGACTCCATGTCGGCAAGCACGGCCCGTGCCTCGGCGCGGTCGTCGGCGTCACCGGCGACCGCCTCGGCTTCGGCCCGGAGCTGTTCCTCGTGTCGCAGGCGCCATGCAGCCATGATGGCGTCGCGGATCACCTGCGAGCGGTCACGGCCGCCGCCGCTCAGCTCCCCCAACGCCCGGTCCAGCTCCTCATCCGCGCGGAACGTAATCGTTGACATAAGACAAAGTGTAATACGCTCGCTGAGGCGTCGCCAGTACATGCGGGCCTGGCCTCCGTCGCCGACGTGGGCCCGGGGTTAGCCTATTGACCTGGGGTATACCCGACGGGCATAGTACCGAGCGTGACCATCTCGTACGCGTTGCTCGGGTTTCTCGAGGGCGCCAGCCGGCACGGCTACGACCTCAAGCAGTCGTACGACCGGCGGTTCGGTGGTGCCAAGCCGATCCGGTTCGGTCAGGTCTACCGGACGCTCGCCCAGCTCGAACGCGACGGTCGGGTGACGGTCGTCGGCATCGAGGCCGGCGCCGGACCCGACCGCAAGCGCTACTCGATCACGGCCGAGGGAGTGACCGACCTCGACGCCTGGCTGGCCGAGCCGGAGGAGCCGCAACCCCAGTTGCAGACGGTGCTGTTCACCAAGGTCGTGCTCGCGCTGATGTCGGGTCGGGACGCGGGCGAGTACCTCGACGCGCAGCGGGCCAAGCACCTCGCCGCGATGAAGGTGCTGACCGCGGCCCGCCGGAGGGCGGCGTCCACACAGGACGCTCTGCTCCTCGACTATCAGCTCTTTCACATCGAGGCGGACCTGCGCTGGATCGACCACACCGAGACGCGCCTGGCGAGCTTGGCCGAGGAGGTGCGCGATGTCCCCGGTCCTGGTCGGGCATGAACTACACAAGTCGTACGGGCTCACACCGGCGCTGCGTGGCGCCAGCATCGCCATCGATGAGGGAGAGATCGTTTCGGTGATGGGGCCGAGCGGGTCGGGCAAGTCGACGCTGCTGCACTGTCTGGCCGGCATCCTCACCCCCGACGCAGGCGAGGTGCACTTCGGTGGCCAACGCATCGACGGGCTCCCCGACCGGCGCCGCGTCGAGCTCCGGCGCACCGCTTTCGGCCTGGTATACCAGTTCGGACAGTTGGTGCCGGAGCTGCCCGCGGTGGAAAACATCGCGCTGCCGCTCCTACTCGCCGGGCGTCCCCGACGCGCCTGCCTGTCCGAGGCGCGCGAGTGGCTGACCCGGCTCAGCCTGGATGGGCTGGGCGACCGGCTACCGGGCGAGCTCTCGGGTGGACAGGGCCAGCGGGTCGCACTGGCGCGGGCGCTGGTCGCGCGGCCGAGGGTCGTCTTCGCCGACGAGCCGACGGGGGCGCTCGACTCGGTCGGTGCCGACCAGGTGATGGAGCTGCTCGTCGACGCGGCGCGGGAGCAGGGTATTGCCGTGCTCGTGGTGACCCACGAGCCCCGAGTCGCGGGCTTCGCCGACCGTACTGTCCTGATGCGCGACGGCGTCGACTCCCGGCAGGTCAATGGGGTTGACTCCCGAATACTGACCGGCATCGAGTCGCTACGGGTCGGCGCGGACGAGGTGGAGCCGTCGGCGGACACGATCACGGGCGGGTCGAAGCGGTGGACCGGCCCTACGTGGGGCCGGCCGGGGAGGGAGCAGCGGTGATCCGCAGCCTGCGCCTCGGGTTGCGGTTGGCCCTCGGCGGTGGTCGGGAGGGGCTGATCCGGCTGGTCTTCATCGCCGCCGGGATCGGCATCGGGGTCGCAATGCTGCTGCTCGCGCTGACCGCCCCGCAGGCCCTCCGCGGCCGGTTCGACCGCGTAGCCTGGCAGGACGCCGCCTACTCGGCGCTCAGTCCGGAGACGGACGACGACCCCGTGGTTGAGTCGGCCGACGGGGCGCTGTTCCTTGCGGTGAGCGACTACTACGACGGGCATCCGATGACCCGCGCCTATTTAGCAGCGCTCGGGGACGACCCACCCGCGCCGCCGGGGCTTTTCCGCGCCCCCGGGCCGGGCGAGGTGGCCGCGTCCCCGGCGCTGCGGCGCCTGCTGGAGTCCACTCCGGACGGTGAGCTGGACGACCGGTTCCCGGGCCTGGTGACTCTCACGATCGGCCCAGAGGGCCTGGCTCACGACAACGAGCTCGTCGGGATCGTCGGCCGCACGCCGGACCAGTTGCGGGGCGTACGGTCGGTGGGCGAGGTGCACGGGTTCACGCGTGTCCAGCCTACGGGGTGGGCGATCGTCGCCGTCCTGGTGTTCTTCGTGTTCACGGGCTCGGCGCTGGTTCTGGTCCCCGTCGTCATCCTCATCGTCGTGGTGAGCCGAGTCGCCTGGCGCCAACGGGAGCGGCGGCTCGCGGCGATCCGGCTCGTCGGTGCCACGCAATTACAGATCTCGTTCGTAGCCGCGGCCGAGGCCGGGCTCGCGGCCGTCGGCGGCGCTGCTCTGGGTTGGGGCCTCTACGAGGCGGGGCGGCGGGTGCTGTCCGCCACGATGATCTTCCAAGGTGGACACTTCTGGCTGGACGACCTGGCCGTGCCGCCGTCGTGGCTCGCCTGGATCCTGCTCGGTGCCCCGGTGCTGGTGATGCTGACGACCGTCGCATCGCTGCGCGGGATACACACGCGTCCGCTCGCCGTGCAGCGGCGGTCGCGGCGCGGCCGCCCCTCCCGCTGGTTGGTCGTGCCGCTGGTCGTTGGCCTCGGTGGCCAGTTTGCGGTGCTGCCATTCCGAGACCGGCTCGCGGTGTTCGGCGAGGACGGCGGCGCGCCGCCGCTTGCGATGCTCGGGGCACTACTGACCCTGTCGGCGATCGTGGGCTTCGTCCTCATCGGACCGTGGCTCGTCGCGATGGTCGGCCGGGGCGTCGTACGGCTGAGCCGGACGGTGCCCAGCCTGCTCGCCGCCCGTCGTATCTCCGAGAACCCACAGGCGACGTTCTACTCAGTCGCCGCCGTAGGCCTGGCCGCCGTCGGGTTGGCGTACATCGGCTGCACGGTCGCGGCTGCCGCCCAGCCCAACGCGTCGGGCAACCTAGACGCGCCGTGGAAGGCATCGCTGCGGCCGGGAACCGTCTCGGTCATGACGGGCGGGGTGGCTGCAGAAACGATTGGACCGTTGCTCTCCGAGGGCGCCGTCGCGTTCGGGTCGGGCCTCGCCGGCGGCGGAGTCGCCGTGCCGTGCGCCGACGTGACAAGGGTTGTCGACGTCGCGTGTCCCTACGCACCGGGCACCGGCTTCCTCGAGCCGATACCCGGTTACCAGCCGACTGGTTTCGTGAGCCTCATCTATATCCCCACTGATGGATCGCTTGCGGCCGAGAACCGGGTCCGCACCAAGGCGGCGAATCTCGTGCCGAACGCGATCATCAACTCCAGCCGCGACCCAATCGACTACAACCTGTCGACGTTCTTTCAGGACATGGACCGGTTCGCTGCGATCGCCGCCTTCTTCGTGTTGATCATCGGGGCCTTTGGGCTGGCGGCGTCGATGGTCGGTGGCCTCATCGAACGCCGGCGGCCATTCGCGCTGCTGCGCGCGTCCGGCGTGTATCTCAGCGAGCTGCGCCGGTCCGTGCTGCTGGAGACCGGCGTGACCATGGCGGTGGTCTCGGTCGTCGGGACCGCGATCGGCATGTTGCTCGCGTACGGTTCCACCCGGCAGGGCGGCGCGGACTGGCGCTGGCCGGGGGCGGACGTGTACGGGCTCATCGGCGGCGGGGTGCTGGCAGCGCTGCTCTTCTCCGCCATCGCGCTGCCCTTGTTGAGCCTCACGACCCGTCACGACGCCGTCCGCTTCGAGTAGCAAACGAGTCGCTAGAGATCGAGGTCGTAGGCGGCCGCGATCGCTTGGGCCAGTGAATGTTCCTGCGCCGGCAGTAGATAGCCGAGGTGCCGTCCGATGACGGCGCGCGGAATGGCCGTGATGTTGTCGCAGGAGACAACCGATTCGTGATCCAGGCCGTTGGCCCGCCCGACCGCCACCTCGGTCGATAGCCCGCGAATGGTGCTGGTGATGGGGGCGATGGTGATCGCATTGAGGAATGGGCGGACTTGGGCGCGGGTGAGGATAAGCACAGGGCGGGTCTTTGTCTAGGCAGCGAGGTGGATCGGCCGCATCAGTCGATATCCATAGGTCGGCCGGCCGCCCACGCGGCGAGTTCGTCGAGGTCGCCCGGCTGGGCAATCGCGGCGTATATGGCTGCGTCTCGCTCGGCCGCGGCCCGGCGTCGTTCATGCTCCAAGGCGCGCGCAACGACGGCGGCGCGGCTCGACGCTGCGCCGGAACTCACTTGTTCGTCCACGAACGCAACGATGTCATCGGGCAGGCGGACGGCGATTTGAACGGTCACACCCGACGGTACCAGATTGGGATTCATGCCGGTACCAATTGGCCGGCGTAGGCACCGTATCATCGTAACGCTCTGAAGCGAACTGTCCACAAGAGACTAGCCTCGACCCATGCACGCGGGTCCAGGCCAGTTCCGTCGTGGTCGTGCTTCATCGACTCCGATGCCCCGAGTGGTCGGCTGTATGGGCTACGGCACGTACTCGACAATGCGACCGAGGTCACGAAAGCCGAGTGCGCTGTACACTCGCTCCGCCACGGGCGTCGATTGCAGGCTTGCTGTCCGGCAGCCGCGGGCCTGCGCGGCGTATAGCTGGGCAACCGTGACCGCGGTGCCCAAGCCGCGTCGGCGGGCTTGCTCCACCGTCCCGACGTTGTAGATACCGCAGTCGGCAGCGTGGTCGAATGCCAGCGCCGCCGCGACAATTTCGCCGCCTTCGCGGGCGGCTAGCACGTGAATCGCCGTGTGGTCGGCAGCGGCGAGAAAGTCTGCCGGCAAGCCTTCGTACCGCAGGTAATCCGACCAGTGTGCGCGGCCGAGGTCAATGTCCGGGCGGGGGACGAGGATGTTGTCGAGGTCCATGCCCATGGCCCGAGTCGTCGTGTCGACCGTGAACCCACGTCGCTCTAGCTCGGCGCACATGGCGTTGTCGGACTCGTGGACCCACGCGGCATACCGGGCGACGCCGGCGTCCGCATAGACGGTCTGCATGGCGTCGAGGGCGCGGGTGCGTTCGCGTGCGCCGAGGCCTTGGCCGAGCAGCGCATTGTTGTAGACGCCGCGCTCCGGCTCATGCGGGAAGACGGCCGCCGCAACACCGGGCAGGTGCTGCACGGTCGCGTGGGTTGACCCGCGGGCGTACGCCTCCCACGAAGCCAGCAACGTTTTGCACCCACGCAGATAGAGGTAGGTTTCCGCGGCGGCGGTCATCTGCGGGCTCCCGGGCCCGGGCCAAGCGACCGGATTGCGACCACGAGCCGGTGGCCGTCTGGGTCGAGGAAGATCCGACTCCGCTGGTTCCAGTACGAGTTGGGAGAAGTGACAGCATTGGCTCCAGCCGCGGCGATGCGGGTGGCAACCGCTACTACCTCGGCCTGGGTCTCGACGTACAGCACGAGGAGATCCTCATCACTGCCCGGCAACGGGTGAGCCGGTCCGGCGGTCAGCTCGAGCTCTGCCCCAGCTGGGGTGATAGGACCATCGGCACAGACGTGGCCATGTCCATGGCGCAGCGGGCCGGTGCGCAGATCACCGAGGTTGACTCGTCGCACGTCTTGATGATCTCGCATCCGGACATTGTCGCTGGCGTCGTGCGGACCGCGTACGAGGTGGTGAGTTGATCGCATCGATCCTGCGTGCCGGTGAACTTGCTCCAGAATGGACAGTCCGGTGCGTCGCCGAGCAGACACCCGACGAGACGGTTGGCGGGCACTGACCACCTTCCTCGATGTGCAGGAAAGAAACTCGTCGCGGCGCACTAACTAACTCGTCTTGTGCCGTAGCCATTCATCGAAGCGGGTCTTGGCGAGACGCGCGCCTTCTCCGTGGGGGATGAGGCTTCGCTTGTCCAACCGGGTGCCGAAGAACGGTTCGTCGGGGTTGCTGATGACCTTGCGGGAGTCGTGGCGGCTGCTGAGGACAGTTCGGATGAGTTCGTCGAGTCGAAACTGCTGGGGTCCGGCCACTTCGACGGTTCCGTTGATCGCTGGCTCGGCGGCGACCTCGCACAAGGCGTCAGCGATGTCGTCTGCCGCGATCGGTTGGATGAGTACGGGCGCGAGGTGGACGGTGTCGCCGTCGGTGGCTTCGTCTGCTATGCGGTCGACGAACTCGAAGAACTGCGTGGCCCGGACGATTGTGTACGGCGTTGAGGACTCCTCGATCAACCTCTCTTGGGCGACTTTCGCCCGGTAGTAGCCGCTGGCGGGTAGTCGATCGATCCCGACGATGGAAAGCGCGACGTGATGCGTTACGCCGGCGTCTGCTTCGGCGGCGAGGAGGTTGCGGGTCGAGGTGGTGAAGAAGTCCATTGCTGCCGCGTCCTCAAAGGAGGGTGCGTTGGTCACGTCAATGACGACCTGAGCGTCGGCCAGGGCAGGGGCTAAGCCGTCACCGGTGATGGTGTTGACCCCCGACTGGAGGGAGGCGGACATCACCTCGTAGCCGCGGCCGCGAAGCCCGTTGACGACTCTGGTTCCGATGAGGCCAGAGCCGCCGACGACCACGATCTTCATCTCGTGCCCTCCTCGTGCGTTGATCCAACGAAGCGGTTTGAGCAGAGTGCTCAGCCGCCTCGAGTACGCCACCTGCTGGAGTGCGCTCTCTTGATCGTAGGCCGAGCCGAGAGACCTCGAGTCCCATTGTGAGTAGCGAGCCCGGGATCGTGGGTTACATGCTGCGCAGCAGCGTCTTGATTAGCTCACCAACCCGGGTGGCCGCTTCGGCGCCCCTGCGGATGACCTCCTGGTGGTCCAACGTGGCCCCGGCAAGCCCCGCGGCGACGTTGGTCACCAACGAAATCCCCAGGACCTCCATGCCGTAGGCCCGTGCTTGAATGCACTCCGGGACGGTGGACATCCCGGCCAGGTCGGCGCCGATCGTCCGCAGCATGCGGATCTCGGCCGGGGTTTCGTACTGAGGGCCACGGTGCATTCCGTACACCCCCTCCTCCAGCGTCGGATCGATGCCCTTAGCCAGCGCGCGCAGGCGAGGTGAGAATGCATCGGTCATGTCGACGAAGTCACCGCCGCGCAGCGGCGTCAGGCCGGACGGGTTGACGTAGTCACTGATCAGAACCGGCTGCGGCGGAACCAGGCCAGCGCGGATGCCGCCGCAGGAGTTGGTGAGCACAAGGACACGGCACCCCACGGCGTGGGCCACATGGACGTTGTGCACGACCGATTCGATGTCTCGCCATTCGTAGTAGTGAGTGCGGCCCAGAAACATCAGGACCCGACGTCCGCCGACGGCGAGGCTACGCAGGGTCCCGCCGTGTCCCTCGACGGCAGGCGGCGCGAACCCGGGCAGGTCGGCCAGTGGAATCTCCCCCTCGGCGGCGCCGATGACGTCGGCGGTGGGACGCCAGCCAGAGCCAAGGATGATCGCAACGTCGTGCGAGGCGATGCCAGTCCGGCCGGCGAGCACCGCCGCCGCTTCCACCGCTACGGGAGGGGCGACGCGTGTCGCCGCCGTGGTCTCGCCCATAGGCAGACGCTAGCAGCGCACGGCCCGCCGGCGAGAACGCAACACCACGACTGCCCGCGCGGGAACTCCGCAGGAGTTGTGCCGCCGCACCCGCCAAACGATGGCCACCACCGAATGTCACCCAAGAACGGCGCAGGCCTCGACCCACGAAGGAATCGAGGCCGGCGCCGTCAAGGCGGTCTACTTGGCGACCCGGGCCACGCCTACGGGGTATAGAGCGCGCGGAGTCTTTCCTCGATTTGAGCGACCTCCGTCAGTTCGCCTCGGGCTACCGAAAGCATGAAGGCCTCGGCAGCGTCGACGTCAATGTCGGGGACTGGGTGGCCGTTGAGGGCCAGGAAGGTGACTGCGGCCGCCCAGGCCAGTCTCTTGTTGCCGTCGATAAGCGTGTGGTTTTGGCAGACCGAGAAGAGCAACGCTGCGGCCTTGCCAAACAGTGTTGGGTAAGCGACCTCCCCGAACACCACTGTGGACGGACGCGCAGCGGCTGCCGCTAGCAAGCCAGCTTCACGTACGAGGGGCTTCTGACCGAGGATGATCTCTGCCAGAACGATCAGATCTTCGGCCGTGAGGTACTCAACAGACTCAGAGGTCACAGAGCGAGCCGTCGGAGCAGTTCGGTGTGCCGGTTGGCGATCTCAGCCCCGATATCGGCGACCCGCTGCGTGCGCTCGCGGCGGCGAACGTGGTCGCTCAGTGCGACCACGATGGCGGCGTTGATGGAGCGATGGTCGGCGGCGGCCTCGGCCTTGATCGCTTCGTAGATCTCGGCCGGCAATTTGAGGGAAGTCGTGATCGTCTCGGCACTCATACTGAAACGGTACCACTTCAATACCGTTACGGTGTCCTCGGAGGTTGTCGGCCTGCCTGAGGCTAGTGCGCAGCTGCGCTTGGGGTGCGGGCGACGCCGACCGGGCAGACGAGGCCGTTGGGGCCGTGGTTGCAGTAGCCGTACGGGTTCTTGGACTCTGGCGCAGGGTGTAGTACTTCGCAGCTCGGACTGCTGACCCCCAATCAACTCGTCACCGGGTTGCGGGCCGCGGCTTGAACCGTCGGACCTCCTGGGGCCAGCCGCATGCTTCCGCGATCTTGCCGGCCCACATCCGGGCCGTTTCCTCGTCGGCCACGTCCACCACGGTCAGCCCGCCCAGCCACTCCTTTGTTTCGACGTAGGGCCCGTCGGTGAA
>JAXIPB010000018.1:0-12396 GCA_045403155.1 Micromonosporaceae bacterium | reverse complement strand
CCCGAATCGCGGGTGTTGCCACATGTTCAGGGCCAGGAGAATGGTGCCCAGCGCAAGAAAGACATCCCAGGCAACGTCCATACCCAACTGGATCCCATTCGCGGCCTCGTACGCGGCGTGCAGTGCGCGTTCGGGACTGTCAGTCGATCCGCTACCGAACTGCACCTCGAACCAACGCCTGAACCCTAGCTGCGAAAAGAGCATCAATGTCACGGTGACACCTGCCGCGACATTGGCCATAAGGCCGAGGTCGAGAGTGACGGTTCGGCGATGGGTACGGAGCACGTGGTACAAGCCCATTGAGGCGGCGATAAGGGCCGGCCCGAACACGCAGGCCACGGCGAGCCCCTGCGCAGATGTCAACGGCGCGGCCGCGATCAGCGCGTATGAGAACACCGCGAGGAAGCCGCATACGGCGCCGACCCGCGTCCACGCGACTATGAGCGCCGATTGCGGTCGCGGCCGGCCCTGCTCACCACTGCTGTCGGCAGCGGTCCGATTGGTACGAATGATTGCCACGGAACGAGCGTGCACCTAACTGGGTGGGCGGTATAGGGTCGAACGGCCCGCTGAGACCGCACAGTTACTTTCACTTGATAGTAATGTTACTTTCACTTGGTAGTAATTCTTCTATGCGATCACTTCCGTGTACTGCGGCGGCATCGGCCGCGCTACTCCTGGCCGCCTGCTCGCCACCACCGCGCCCTCACCGGCGCAAACCATCAGCCCCACCCCAGGACCCGCTGTTCCTCCGATTCGCTAGGAGGCGGCGGCGAGGCGCATCGAGGCTCCAGTGCCGGGTAGCTCGCGCAAGGCCTGGCCAGCGCCAAAAGATCGCGACCACGTGCCTGGCGTCCGGGTCGAAGACACACGTACCACAGTACCACGGATCCGTGGTACCTTCCACGGATCCGTGGTATTCATCTGTCCGAGTGACGCACTTCCACTGGGAGGACTGATGTCCGTACCGGCAGAACCATCCCGGATACAACGCGTGCGGCGGCTCATGACATGGCGCGGCCGGCCGACACTCTTGGCCGTCGTGCCACTCGCGGTGCTTCTGCTGGCCGCTTGCTCGCCCAACACCGCGCCTTCGCCGGTGGAAACCGTCGGCCCCACCTCCACGACCGCTGCGGCCTCGACGCCGACCGGCGACCCCGCTTACGTCCGCGCCCGGATCCGGTTGGGCATCAAGCCCTGTGGTGTCGCAGTGGACCGGACGAAGGTATGGGTCAGCAACTACGGCAGTGGCACAGCACAGTGGGTCGACATCGCCAACAACCAGCCGGGTCCCACCATCAGCGTCGGGAGATGGCCGTGCGGAATCGCGCTGGGTGCAGGGTCGGTATGGGTGGAGAACTTCGGCAGTAACGATGTGACGCGGATCGATTCCGCTAGCGGTAAGGTGCTCGCGACGATTCCAGTCGGCGCCGAGCCGTATGACGTGACATTCGCGTTTGGAGCTGCGTGGGTGACCAACTTCGGCGCCGGCACGGTGAGCCGGATCGACCCAGCCGACAACACCACCACGCAGATCCGTACGGGTGGCAAGCCAGTGGGCATCGTTGCGGCCGGCGGGGCAATCTGGGTCGGACTGGGGGCTGACGGTGTGGCCGTCCGGATCGATCCCGGGGCACGTCGAGTAACAGACCGGGTGCCGGCTGCCGCTGGTGCGGGCTGGACGGCCGCCACCGGAGACGACCTGTGGGTCAGCAACGGCGCCGCCGAGAGTGTGACCCACATCGATACGCGTGCGCGGCGCGTCGTGAGGACGGTCCCCGTGGGGGGAGGTAGGCCGCTCGACGGTGACGTCGCTGCCGGTGCCGTTTGGATCCCCAATAGGGCCGGCGACGTCTACCGGATTGACACAGCGACCGATGCGCTGACGGGCCCATTCCGGACGGGCGCCTCGTTCCCGTTCGTCGTCGCCGGCTCCTCCGATTCGCTATGGGTGGCCGACTACGGCGGGGTCGACCTACTCCGTCTCGATCTAGCCGCGCTGGCCTGACCGGGACGACGTGGCCACAGTGGAGGCGGCGGCGGCGAGGCGCATCGAGGCTCCGGTGCCGGCAGCTCGCGCTGCGCTAGCCAGCGCCAAAGACCGCGACCACGTACGTGGCGTCCGCGTCGACGACACCCGCGAAGCTTTCTGGGGCGGGCTGGTGGCGCCGACGGTTGAGCGAGACAGGCCCCAGAAAGCCACACAATTGCGACTCCGTTGCGAAGAGAGGAGTGCCGATGACCACTCAACGCGAACCTGACCGGACCCTACCTGGCCGCCGCGGTCGCGGGATCGTGGTCCTCGCGGCAGCGAGCCTGCTCACTATCGCATGCGACTCCGCCGTAGCACCGGGAACAGGCCCACCACTCACCTCCTCCGCTGCGTCCTGTGTGGACGCACAGCCCGGCCCACGCTCCGGCGGCGGCGCGGTCTACGACGAGGCCACGCAGCATGTGCTCATGCTGTCCGGGACAGCGGGTGGCAAGCCACCGGAGCAGGCGTTGACGATCTGGTCCTGGCAAGCCGAGTGCTGGCGGGCGGTCGACAAGACCGGTCCGGCCGGCCGGGACTTCGGCGTGATCGCCTACGACGACGCACGCGGGCGACTCATCGTCTACGGCGGACGCGGCACCAGCGGCGAGCCGCTCACCGACCTCAGTGAATGGGACGGCCAGAAGTGGCAGCCCTTGCAAGCCGCCATCCCTAACGGTGCCAGCAATCACTTCGCGGGCGTCTTCGACGCGGACGCCAAGCACGTAGTCGCGGTCTTCGGCGCTGGACAGGCCGAGCGCGAACTGCCCGGCACGTGGGGTTGGGACGGACGGTCGTGGATGCGGCTCGCGTCCGCCGGTCCGCCACCGCGCGCACACTATGCGCTCGGCTACGACCCGCGTCGCAAGGCGGTCGTTCTGTTCGGCGGATTCCGAAACGAGACCAACGAGACGCTGGCCGACCTATGGGAGTGGAACGGTCAGGCTTGGACGCAACATAAGGGCCAAGGGCCCGATCCCCGTGCTGGGGCTCGTTTCGCCTACGACGATGACCTCGGCGCACTCGTGCTCTTCGGCGGCAGCGTAGGCCGCGGAACATACTTTGCCGACACGTGGTCCTGGGATGGGACGAACTGGATGCAGCTCGCGACTCAAGGACCGTCCGCCCGCGGCTACGGCGCGATGGCGTACGACCGCGCCCGCCACCGCCTGGTGCTCTTCGGCGGATACGACGGGACCGACCTCGGCGACACCTGGGAGTTCGACGGCTCCACATGGAGTGCTGCGTCGTAAGCCGACGCCGTTTACGAGCGAGCCCACTGCCGGGCCCCACCACCCACACCACTCCCGGAGGCGTATGCCGTCCGAGCATGAACGACGAACTCGTCGTTGCGATGATCTCGCTGGGCAGTGACAGGAGCCGGGATGAACGTGCCGGGACGTTTGGGAGAAGCCCTCGTGTTCGGACGACCCGGCGAAGCGGCGAGACCGGCGCGGTCGTACGGTCGATCCTGCGTGTATGCATCAGCATCCTCGCCGACCGCACCAGCCGGATCGCGAGCTGGCTTCGCGCGCTTGCCGCCAAGGAGCACTCCGCACGCGGCGGAGCCGGGATCGGAGCGGTCGGCCTGTGTGTTACCGGGGACTTTGCGCTGGCGATGTCCGCCGAGCCGGCCGCCCCGGGCCGGGGTTATCCATACGCGGCGCGCAGCCCGGTACAGGCGCGTAGGGTGACCCACTCGGAGATCTGCCCCCGTGTTCGATGTCCAGCCAGGTCTTGCCGTTGTAGGCGTACCGGTTTCCCATCGGCCCTGGGCGTTCTGGCCGGCCTCGACCCAGGCTAGGGCTCGGGTTACCGAGGATGGCCGCCGTGGCTGAGTTCGGCGAGGGCCTCCAGGGGTCTGCAGCACGTCGCTGATGTACCCCGATCGGGAGCAAGGCACGAACCAGGAGGCGTTCGGTTTGGTGTTGCCGGCCCATCGGGCAGTCGGCGATCGCGGGGTTGCGGGAGAACAGAAACGCCACCCCCCGCGTCGACGGCGCGGCGAACAATGGTGTGCGTCGCCGGGGTGGGATGCGAGCGAGCGCGGCCAGTTCCTTCAGCGCGCCCCACGCGCATACGATGATGCCGCAGGCCCGGTCACCATCGTCAACGCCTGCCTGTTCGACCGATGCGATGGCAGCCCGACCGCGATCCTGGACGAGACCTTCCCGACCGACGCGCAAAAGACGGCAGCACGGCAGTCGGCTACGGTGGGGCGGTGCACACCGAACTGGGTCTCGTACGCCCATGACAGCCGATGCTCCGGAAAGTCGCGCCCGCGCGGCTGAGTCTCAGGATCTAGACGACCGCTCTCGCTGGATCGATCTCGGCGGCCCAGTTCATTACCTCGACTTCGGTGGTCCGGCTAACGGGCCTGTGATCGTGTGCGTGCATGGGCTCGGCGGATCGTCGGTGAACTGGTCGGCCATCGCGCCGCTGCTGACGGATCGCTTTCGCGTGATCGCACCTGACTTGGCCGGGCACGGCCTTACCCGGTCCTTGGGGCGCGGGACCACGGTGAGTGCGAATCAGGCTCTGCTACACCGCTTCATCGAGTCGGTGCCGGGAGCCAGCGTGATCCTCATGGGAAACTCGATGGGCGGGATGATCTCGCTCCTGGAGGCGGCGGCCGCTCCAGACGCCGTCGCCGGCCTCATCCTGCTCGACCCGGCTCTACCGTTCGTACCCACAAGACCAGATCCGCTGGTCACCGCCATGTTCGCCGCGTACGCAACCCCGGGGCTCGGCTGGGCGCTGATGGCCGCTCGCCGCAAGGCGTCGCCTGAGGCGCAAGTCGCCGCGACGCTGTCACTGTGCTGCGTTGACCGCACACGAGTGCCCAAGGACGTCGTCGCGCAGCACGTGGCCATCGCTCGGCGTCGTACTCAGTTCGCGGAAGTCAACCGGGACTTCCTCTCCGCCGCGCGTTCAGTCACGGCGACGGCCGGAATTATCCGCGGCCTTTCCTACCGGCAAAGGATCCGGGCGATTACCGCACCGGTACTGTTGCTGCACGGCGACCGCGACCGCCTGGTACCCGTCACGGTGGCTCGGGCGGCCGCGCGCGCCAACCCGTCCTGTCGCTGACCGTGTTCCACGACATCGGCCACATACCCCAGCTGGAGGCACCGCGCGACACCGCACAGGCGGTGCTCGGCTGGCTCGACGTCGACGGGCGGCGAGCGGCCGAGGCGGCGACCCGTCGGCTCGGCTGGAACGATGGGCCGGGCGGGGCTGACTCGCGGTCGGCGGCCTGAGGACCCTAGGACGACCCGCGGCGCCGGGAAGTCGGTGAGCGCACCGCAGCAGCGGTCGCAGGCCGGCCGCGTACCGCGGATGGCCGTGCGGATTTCGCGCTCGACCTTGTTCGATCAGCCTTGGACGCTGGATGTGCAGACGCCGCGCATTGGACAAGTTCATCGAAGCCGTCGCGGATCCCCTTGCTGAGCACGCCGATGTCGGGCACCGCGTCGAAGTCCGCGTTGATGCCGAAGTTGAGCTGGTCAAGGTAGGAGAAGATGCCCACCGAGATTCGAAGGTTGTAGGCGATCGGTACGTACGGGTGAATCTCGACCATCTGCCGGCCGAGCATGTACAGCGGGATGCGCGGCCCGGGGACGTTGGTCGTGACCGTCTGCATCATTGGCTGCGGAAAGCGGAAGGTCAGCCGCGAACCCATGGCGAGGAGTGTGGGCGCCGCGAACCCCGCGAGTTCGGTGAGCGCCTGGGCCCCCACCGCCTGACGGCTGCTCTTCAGGTCGTCCATCTGGTCGCGCAGCCGGGCCAGCCGACGCAACGGGTCGGGCTCGCCAACCGGAAGGCTGACCAACACCGCGGAGACCCGGTTGTTCAGGGTTCCTCGCTCGGATTCGGCGCGGACCGAGACCGGCACCAGCGAGCGAACCACCGCTCCGTCCGAGAGTTCGCCGCGCCCGGCGAGTAAATCGCGGAACCCGCGCGTGACCGCGGCTAGGACCACATCGTTCACGGTGCCGCCGAATGCCGTGCGAACCAGCTTGACCTCGTTCAATTGAGCCTGCGCCCACTCCCAGCGCCGATGCGGTCCGCTCGGCCCGTTGAGCGAGCGTGCGGCCGGGCTGGCGAGCCGGCGCACGCTGGAGGGCAAGCCCCGCCCGAAGTCGAGCACCTCTTGGCGGGTGGGCAGGTTTCGCGCCAGCGCCGGAACGCGCGCCAGTTGCTGCAGTGGCTCGACGACCGCGTCGCGCAGGCCGTCGACGACCAGCCACGCCGTGGAAGGAGCCCGCTCCGGGGTCCACGACCCCAGCACGGGAGGAGGGGTGTCCGGAGTCACGTCGAGCAACGCTGCGGCCAGGTCCCAGCCGGCTACCCCATCGACCATGCAGTGGTGAACCTTCGAGATAATCGCCCACCGATCATCACGGAGCCCCTCGACCAGCCACATCTCCCACAGCGGTTTGGCGAGGTCCAGCCGCTGGGCGAACACCCGCCCGGCCAGGTTGCGCAGTTGCTCGTCGCCGCCCGGCCCCGGGACGGCGGTGTGCCGGACGTGATAGAGGACCTCGAAGTGCTCGTCATCCGTCCACACCGGACGGCCGAGATGCAGCGGCACCGTACGAACACGCTGCCGGTACCGTGGCACCTGCGGCAGCTTGCCGACCAACAGCCGGACCAGGTCTCCGTACGCCGGCGGCGGACCCTCGAACACGGCAACCGAACCGACGTGCATCGGCACGTTCTCGTCCTCCATGAAGAAGAACCCGGCATCCAGCGTGCTCATTCGCTCCATCGCGCACCATCTCCGGTCGCCAACGAGGATGCTCCCATAGCAGGACGCTATGCCGGTGCACGGTTCGATACAACGCCATCTCGCACGTGAGGCCACCAGCCCGGACCAGTAGCCACCGAACCGGACAACCCCGGTGACTCATAGCCCTCGGTCGCGGGTTCGAGTACCGCCCACCCCAATGACCAGGCCAACCATGCGGCGTCCGGGCATTGAATCGAAAGCACGAACTTCTCGGTCGTCCGTCGGGAAGCGGCACTTGACAGGAGTTAGTTAGCGACTATGCTTAGGTGCTATGCATAGTCAGTGTGCAAGCGCCCCTCATGTCGCTTAGGTTCGGCCTCCTTGGCCTCCTTGCCGACGAGCCGCTCCACGGGTATCAGGTCAAGCAGCGCTTCGAGGACATGCTCGGCGGCACATGGGAGGTAAACATCGGGTCGGTTTACCAGGTGCTGCAGCGCCTGGAGCGCGACGGCCTCGTCCAGCCGGTCGGCGAGCGTGGCGACCGCGGCAGACAGCTGTACGAGGTAACAGACGCCGGAAGTTCGGTCCTGGCTGAGTGGCTCGAGGAGGGGGAGTCGCTGCCGCAACTTCTCCGCGAAGAGGTCTACGTCAAGCTGCTGCTGCTGTCCCGCCACCCCGACGGCCGCGTTGATCGCCTAATCAGCCGGCAGCGACATGCCTACCTACAGCGGCTACGGGATCTATCGGACCACGAGAAAACGGCCCGCAAGAGCGGAAACATCCGGCTTGCCCTGCTCTTCAAGGGCGGCCGGCTGCACACCGAGGCGGATCTCAAATGGCTCGACGCTTGCGTCGAGGAACTGGAGGGCAGCCGAGATGGCTGAGCTGGTTGAGCTGAGCGAAGTCAGTCGCGTCTTCAACGGCGGGTCGCCGACGGTGGCCCTGGAGCGGGTGACCCTCACGTTGCGGCGTGGTGAGTTCACGGCCGTGATGGGCGCCTCGGGCAGCGGCAAGTCGACGCTTCTCAACGTGATCGCCGGTCTCGACCGCCCGACATCCGGCCGGGTGGTGGTCGACGGCCACGACCTGTAAACGACGGAGGAGAGTTCGACAAGGCCGTCTTCGAGAGCGAGGGGTCGCCGTTCCCCGAGGTCGTCGGCTTCATGATCCATGGCATCAACGGGATGATGATCATCCCCTTGGTCGCGCTGTTGCTGCTGATCTCATCGTTCTTCGCCAAGATCCCGGGAGGGGTGAAGTGGGCAGCCCTCGTCTTGCTGCTCGTCATCGTGCAGGTCAACCTGGGTTTCCTTGGCCCCGTAATCCCTGCCGCGGGGGCGCTACATGGGCTGAATGCGTTGATGCTGTTCAGTGCGGCCGTCTACACGGCTCGTCGGTCTCGCACCGTGCCGGTCAGCCCGGCAGTTGACCCGGCCGCGACGCCGGATGCCGAGCTCGCCGCCCGAACCGCAACACCGGCGTAAGCGTCACATGCACGTTCCACGTATACGAAGCCGCCGGATCCGCGTGGCCGTGGCCGGGGCGGCGACGGCCGCGCTGGTGCTGCCGCTGGGCTGGCTGTGGCAGGCCAGCCGGTTGCCAGACTCGTATTCGACGATGGACATGGGCTACGCCGATGACGGCCAGCCGATGCACCGTCACGGGCACGGTCAAAGCGCGACCGGGCGTAGCGTCACGTCGCTCGTCGCCGACCCGCGGCGCCCGGCCGACATCGCGGTCACGCTGACCGCCCGGACGCAACGATTCAGGCTGCCCTCAGGCCGCACCGTCGACGGTTACACACTCAACGGCCAGTCGCCCGGCCCGGTTGTCAGCGCCACTGTCGGGCAGTTGGTGCAGGTGCGACTGGTCAACGAGTCCGTGGCGAGCGGCGTCACGCTGCATTGGCACGGTGTCGACGTGCCAAACGCCGCGGACGGCGTCGCTGGCGTCACGCAGGACGCGGTCGGCGTGGGCGAGGCGTTCACGTACCGTTTCGTCGCCGACCGCGTGGGCACGTTCTGGTACCACTCTCACCAGGTCGCTCATGAACAGGTCCGGCGCGGGCTGCTCGGCGCCCTGGTGGTAGTGCCGGTGCAGCGGACTGCGGACGTGGTGGACGTCGTCGCATTGGTTCACCTCTACGACGGAGTCCGCACCGTCAACGGCCGCGAGGGTGACGACGCGGTCGAGGTTCCGCCGGGAGCACTGGCGCGCGTGCGGGTCATCAATACCGACAGCGGCCCGATGTCGGTGTGGGTAGCCGGTGCCTCGTTTCGCGTCGTCGCCGTCGACGGCATGAACGTGAACGGGCCGTCCTTGATTCGGGACACCTCAGTGGTGGTCACGGCCGGCGGCCGGGCGGACCTCGAGGTGAGCACGCCCACGGACGGCTCGCCAGTTCGGATCCACCTTGGCGGGTCGGCCGCCGTTGTGCTCGGCTCAACGTCGTTCCGCGCCCCCACCGTCGCTCGGCCCGCGGCGACGCTGGATCGACTCTCCTACGGCGCGACGGCGCCGCTGGATTTCGACCCCCAGACGCCCGATCGATCGTTCCAGTACAACATCGGGCGACGGCCGGGTTTCTCGACGGTCGACCCGGCCTGTGGTGGACCGTCAACGGCCACCTGTTCCCGGACGTGCCCATGTTCATGGTCGCCGAGGGCGACGTGGTTCGGATGCACATCTCCAACAGCAGCGGCGACGTCCATCCCATGCACCTGCACGGCCACCATGCGGTGGTGCTCAGCCGCAACGGCGTTCGTGCCACTGGGAGTCCCTGGTGGGTCGACTCGCTCAATGTCGGCAACGGCGAGTCGTACGACATTGCGTTCGTCGCCGATAACCCCGGCATCTGGATGGATCACTGCCACAACCTGCCCCACTCGGCCGAGGGGCTCGTCGCCCACGTCATGTACGAGGGAGTCACCACGCCGTTCACCGTGCGCGGCCCGGCGGGCAACGAACCGGAGTGAGCCTCCGCGGGAGGCGGACGCGTGACCCACCACGATCGCTTTTCGGTGGTCAACTGGGCGGACGGGCCAAATGACGACCGGCGCGATCCCCATGTGTGTGGCTAAGCTGAGGGCTCCACTCCGCCGTGCCATGGGGTCGCACCGCCTCACTGGCGGGTCGCGAACATCGGAGCACGACGTGGGTCCCCTGGTTTCCCGAAGCGACTACGCCGCACTGGCCGACTCTGTCTACTTCAATCAGGCCTCCTTGGGCCTGATCCCCGCCGAGACGGTCGAGGTCATGATGCGCCACCTAACCGAGACTGCGCAGCACGGCAACCTCCGCCTCACCGATGACCAGGAGCTCCACATCCTTGACGGCCTGCGGCAGGTAGGCGCAACGCTACTTGGCGCCCCACTTGAGTGTGTCGCCGTCCTGGGCGGCGCAAGCGAAGGTCTGGCCATCGCGGCGAGTCTGATCCGTCGTGGCGAAGTCGTGCTGGTGCCGAGCGACTTTCCGAGCGTGACCTATCCATGGCTCGTCACCACCGCGCCCGACCAGCCAGACCGTGTGGTGACGTGGGTCGGCGACAGGGCAGATCGTGACCTCACCGATGCACTGGTCGAGGCGGTACGCCCCGGTGTCGCCGCCGTGTGCGTCAGCGCGGTCATGTACGGCACCGGCTCCAAAATCGACTGTGCCAGGATCGCACGCCGTGCGCACGAGGTCGGCGCTCGACTCATCGTCGACGCCACCCAGCTCGCTGGCGCAGGCGTTGCCGACATGACCAGATGGAACGCCGACGTCGTGGTCACTAGCGGCTACAAGTGGCTGTCAAGCCACGGCGGCGTGGCGCTGCTGGCCGTAGCCCACGACCTCCTTGACGCGCTGCCGCCCCACCCGGGCTGGATGGGCACCGATCAGCCGTTCGCGTTCGACGCGATCCGACTGCGCCCTGCTCGCGGGGCCCGCAGGTTCGAGCAGTCCACACTCGCCTATGCCTCCGCGCTCGGGCTCGCTCGGTCCGTCACCCGCCTCAACGCGCTTGGCTACGAAGCGATCGAAACCCACGCCCGGCTGCTCGCCGAGGAGCTCGTCAGCACGGTCGACTCGCTGGGCTGGCGCCCGTTCCGGTCCCTCGACGATCCGTCGGCCAGCGCCCACATCGTCGCGCTGCGCCACCAAGAATTGAACGCGGCAACCGTGCGGCACGCGCTCCACCACGAGCACCGGGTTGTCACCAGCGCCCGCCTGGACGCCATCCGGGTCTCACTGCACGTGTACAACGACTCGTCCGACATCGACGTGCTCGCTGATGCCCTCACCCGGATCGGCGAGGAGCGAGCATAGAACACGCAGCGGACGCCTACCGTGCCGTGTACCGGTTGGGCTGCAAGCCGGGCCTCCTGCCGGCACACAACGGCCCCCCCTTGCTCTGGGAAACGGCCCGCCGCAACTGCGCTGGTGCCCCGCCCGCAGGTGCACCCTGACGTCAGGCCCCGAGTTTGGAGCCGGCCGCCGCGCATGTTCGCCACCAGAACATTGACCTCCCTCAAACGGGATTTCGGCGACGGCCGAGCACAACCCGGGCAATCACCATTCCGACAAGGAAACCCAACCCGCCGAAGATCAGATCCTGCACGAGTGAGATCGCGAAGTCCCGTACATAGTCCAGGACCGTGTAGTCGTAGACGTACCGCATTTGCCTGTCCACGACAAAACCGCAGAAGATGTCCGGGCTGTCGCACTCGATGTGGTACTCCGCGGGAATCAGTCGGGGGGCGCTGACCTTGACCCCGGCGAGCAGCACGAACGCCCCGAACAGCACGCCCCCCGGCCACTCCTTGATGAATTCCCAGTCAGTCTTCGGTGACGATCTGGCCAGGTAGGCCACAACCGCGCCGCCGACCAGAGCGACGACGATCGACAGCCACGGCTGCGCCAGGAACCCGAGCACGCCTAGCAGAATCTGATCTAACCACCCACCCTTCTCCAAGACCCACCTCCGGAGGTCATGAGGCGAAGCCTGGCAGCCGGCATCGCTGCGTGTCGTCGACCGATCGGCCCGACTGAGCGATCACGGCTATCCGTCGGCCGGGCGAGTGGTGGCAGGGCGCAGTTTCGCAATCGGCTCGGCCGGCGGTAGGAACACGGCTAGGAGTCCGACCGCAAGGGTCAGCGGTCCGGCGGTGAAGTGAAATGTGTTCTCGAAGATGCCTAGCTCCAGACCGAGCGGATGATGGACGCTCACGCCCAGGATGCCGAACGCGGTGTAGAAGACACCGAAGGTCAGCGCGAGTCGGGAAGCTGTCTGGGCGTCGCGGCGCCGCGCGAGGATCAGCACGCCGGCGGCACCCCACGCGATGTGCACCCAGGAGTGCCAGAAATCGATTCCAAAGGCACCGCGCAGCAGGAGTGGCGATGCCTTAGCCTTGATCCACGGATGAGATGAGCGTTGGTGACGGCGCGCCGGATGCGATGATGCCCTCCGGGCTGGGAAGATCGAAGTTCTTGACGCTCTGATCTGCCGGTCCGAGAGGGCACCTTCGCGGTGAGGTTACTACACAATGCCGGTGCGGTTCGCGCATCGTTTGATGATCCGAATTTGGTGTCGTCCGCGGGGCTGGTGCCGGTGATGCGGCTGGCCGAGTCGTGCGATCTGTACGGCATCGTGCGG
>JAXIPB010000030.1:0-4850 GCA_045403155.1 Micromonosporaceae bacterium | reverse complement strand
TGCGGATTCAAGGTGAGCTTCGCAAGCTCGGCATCCGCATAGGCGCCACCACGATCCGCCGGCTGCTCCGAGCCCATGGGCTGGGTCCTGCTCCCAGGCGTCACGGCCCGACGTGGTCGGAGTTCTTGCGGGCGCAGGCAGCAGGCATCATCGCCTCGGACTTCCTGACCGTGGAGACCATCCGGCTGAAGACGCTCTACATCCTCTTCTTCATCGAGCTTCACACCCGGCGTGTCCATGTGGCCGGCGTCACGGCCCATCCCGACTCGGCCTGGGTCAGTCAACAGGCGCGCAACCTCGCCTTCTCCTTCGAGGACCGAACGGCAGGGGCCCGCTTCCTCCTCCGCGACCGCGACGCGAAGTACTCGGGCCCGTTCGATGAGGTGTTCCGTACCGAAGGGATTGAGGTGATCCGTACGCCGATCCGGGCTCCCCGGGCGAACGCGTTCGCCGAACGCTGGGTCCGGACGGTACGAAACGAATGCCTCGACTGGACGCTGGTGCGCGGCAGACGGCATCTCGAACGCGTCGTACGCGTCTACGCCGCCCATTACAACGGGCACCGGCCGCACCGCGGCTTGCAGCTCAAGGCCCCCGAGCGGTCTGATGGCGCTCGACCGGAGAACCGCGGAGCTCGCCTCGTCCGCCGCGACGTCTTGGGCGGGCTCATACACGAGTACGAGGCAGCAGCGTAATGGAATCCGGGTTCTGGCACCCTTCAAGCACCGGCGATGACGCTGTAGCCGGCGGCGTCGAGCGCCGAGAGCGCGAGGATCAGGGGATAGGCGAAGGAGCGCGACGGGGAACGCGCCGTCCCGGTCGCGGCGCCGACGTCAGCCACGCGCTCGCCCGCCAAGCCGGCCGCGGACCCGCCCTGCTATCACCTCGCCGATCGCCAGGCTGGCCGTCGCGGCCGGCGACGGCGCGTTCAGGACCAGCAGGCGTCCGGGGGCCTCGACCATCGCGAAGTCGTCGAGCATGCGGCCGTCGCGGCTCACGAGCTGCGCGCGCGTGCCGAACGTGACCTGCCCGAGGTGCTCGGGGTCTAGGGCGGGGACTGGCACTTGTCGTCCGGCAGACCCACGAACAACGGCGTCTTGTCGGCGTGCTCGGTGTACCGCTCGAACCCAATCGTGTACCCGTCGGTCTCGCCGTAACGACCCTCGAAGCCCGGTCCCTCGATCGGCTCAGCCGTCGAGTCCTTCGACACCTTCCCCATCGCCTTCCCCTTTCGTCGACGTCGCTCATTCTGGTTCTCTACCGCTCTTCGCGCGAGTCCGCCGCTCCGATCGTTCCTTCGTTGTCACCGCAGCCCGGACCGTTTCTCGGTCAGGGCCAGCAGCGAGTCGAATCCGCGTCGCATGTACCTGGCGCTCACCCAGAACACGATCCAGCTGACGCGCCTCACAGCCATCCCTTCGGTCTACATCACGCGGCAAGACGTGCATATTGAGTCACCACCCCGTCTTGCGGTAGGGTGATTGAGGTGTGCCGGGAAGCCTGGTCGGCGGGACCGGTACATCTCGCCAGTGACCGGTCTCCAACCTAGAGGCGGTTGGAGGTCGCGATGGCCGCGTTGCTTGTCACCCGGCTCTACGACTACGGTTGGGTCGCCGTCGGGAAGCCACCGAGGGTGCCCGAGGGCGGCCCTTTGAGCTTTGTGGATGGACTCGTCGTTGTAGGGATATTCGTGCTTGCCCTCTACTGTTCTGTCCGGATAGCAGCGTGGCTTGATGTCAAGATCAGCGCGCTGACGCTGTTCCACGATCTGCGGCGCGAGCTAGGCATCGGCGGTCAACGACTCTCCCGGCGACGACAGGGCGACCGTCCGCGATTCTAAGTCTCGCCCGAACGCCTGTCCGGGCATGCATGCGCATCCGGTCCTGACTCCACGCGGCATTACGAAAGGGAGATGACAATGACCACAGCGGACTCCATCCGAGAGAGAGCGATGTTCCTCGCTGTTTCTGACACCGAACATGATGAAGCGGTCAGGGAACTGGAAACCGCCTGTGCCGGTCGACGAGTGGCCGTCGTCAGAGCTCGCCAGATGATGGAGGCTTCGCTCGACGACCAGCCAGCAGAGCCAGCTACTCAGCGAGCCATGGAACTTCTCGACGATCTACTTGCGCGACTGCCGGCCTGATCCTTTGGGCGTAACTCGGGATCGCGCCGACCGGTCGCCGGGTGCGATGGGACGCAGTCGACTTCTATCGCCTTGCGGACGGGATTGATCGTCGAGGAGTGGGCCGCCGATGACCTGGCGCGATCATCTATCAGGTCGGCGCGTACACGCCGCCGTGGCTCTCGGGAGGTCAAGGGGAAACGACCCCGGAAGGAGCAGGATAGGTCACGCGGCTCTGGTGACGCTCGAGGATCAGGACCGTTCCCTGTGGGACGCTGCAGCCATCGCCGAGGCGACGCGAATCCTCGAAGAGCGCGCTCCGTGTCGGGCTCCAAAATCCGGAGTCCCATCATGCCGCGACTCTCTCGTACTCGTGGATGAGTCCGCCGAGGACGTCCCGTCGGTGAATTGGCATCTCGGCGGTTCGCGCGAGTCCGGGCGCGGCATCGGGCGGACGAAGGTCGATGCTCCGGTGCGGCCTGGCCCGGTTGTAGTGCTCAGCGTACGCGTCCAGGACGCGCTGAAGATGACGCCTGCCGAAGATCAGCACGTGGTCGAGGCACTCCCGTCGCACGCTGCCGACCCAACGCTCCGCGAACGCGTTCGCCCTCGGTGCCTGAACCGGCGTCCTCACCACCTCGATCCCTTCGGTCCGGAGGACCTCGTCGAACGGGCCAGAGAACTTGCCGTCTCGATCTCGGAGGAGGATGTGCCTGTCCTCGAGGCGTCCGGTGATCGCGAGATTCCGCGCCTGCTGAGTGACCCAGGCCGAATCGGGCCGACTGGTCGTGCCGGCGACGTGGACCCGTCTGGTCGAAAGGTCAATGAAGAACAGGACGTAGAGCGTCTTCAGGAACACCGTCTCGACCGTGAAGAAGTCGCACGCCAGCGCTCCCCTCCCCTGCGCTCGGAGGAACTCGGTCCAGGTCGGGCCGGTCCGCCGAGGCGCCGGCCCCAGGCCGGCGCGGCGAAGGATCAACTGCGTGGAGCACACGATGCAAGACGAAGTACAGGAGCGAGAGCAGCATTGAGCGCCTCCTCGGCGGGGACAGAGGTCGGCGATGCTAGCTCAGGAGGTGCTCTGCACACGACGCCTGTCACGACTAGCGCACCCCACAGGCAGGGAGGTCGCCTGGCGGCGCGCCAGCGAAGGCTTCTCACTCGATTGGCGGGATGCCTATCGACGCGAGAGCCATCGCCGCCTCTCGAGAGGCCGGCACGACGACCACGTGATAGGTCTCGATCAACGTCATGACGCGCTCGTCGTAATTGGTCAGCCATTCCTCGCTCCCGTAGAACCGAGCGAGCTGCTCCTCTCGCTCCTCGAGGGACTCGAAGAACCGGATCAGGAACGAGTGGTCCTCGTCGCGGATCGAGTGTCCGAACGTGACCACCTCGATCCCGTGGCGACGGAGCATCGGCACCGTCTCCTCCGTCATTAGTCGCACGAGCTCGTCGCGAGAGCCGGGCACGGTCCGGTACGTGCGGATGTCGAGAACAGACTCAGGCACCGGAGACTCGCGTCCTGCTGCTCTTGCCAATTCCATCTCCCCGGATGGCTCCCTCGTCAGGAGGCGAGCCCATTTCCTTCTATCGCAGATCTCGTCATGAACCTCGGCCTCGTCGTCTTAGTCCCCGCCGAGCCTTTCGTTGGGGTGCCTGGGAGACGTGCCAACACGTTGTAAGCAGGCTTGCCTGGTGGACCTGACGTGATGCGCACCGAACTACGGCTCGATGCGCCTGAGGCCTGGAATTCGAGTCGAACCGCAGACATGGTAACGGCTACCGGTCCGGTCCCTCTTCAAGAAGGTCGGCACAGACCCCGAATTGCCACAGTTCGGCGCAGAGAACGGCCTGGCGGACGAACGCTTCGGTGTCTCCACGTGTCAGCGAGTCCCAGCACACGCTGTCGGCCAGCTCCAAAGCCCGCACCGCCACAGGGGGGAGTGTCATGAGCGGTCTCGTCTCCGCCTCGTGACGCAGGCGCCCCACATCACGCGTGCGCGCATCGTCCGTCGCGACGCCCTGCAGCTGCGCCAAGAGAAACGACAGCTCACCGGCCACATACTGCGTGGTCATCTCCGCCGCCGGCGCGCAAGTCTCATTCAACCGGCCCTTAGGTGCCCGACGCCGGCTGGCCTACACATCGATGTGGGCCTGAGCGTCCTCTTGCATGGTCGGCTTCCTCCGGTTGGTCCTTCCCGGCGTGGGTCCGAGCCGTTACTCGGCCCGTCCGTACGCCTTGAGCTCCTCGATCTCCTGCGGTGAGAGTTCACGTGGAACCTCGCCGCGAGCAACCTTCTCGCTCTGGACGTGATGGCGGATGTCTTCCACGATCTCGGGGTTGGCGAGCGTCGTCGTGTCCCCTACATCGGCGAAGTTGGAGACGGCGGCGATGACCCTCCGCATGATCTTCCCCGAGCGGGTCTTGGGCATGTCCGGGACGATCCAGACGTTCTTGGGGCGGGCAATCTTCCCGATCTCGGTCTCGATCGCCTTGGCCACCTTCCCCTCGATGTCCTTGCTGACTGCGAACCCCGGCTTCAGCGAAACATACATCTCGACGGCACGGCCGCGAAGCTCGTCAATCACCGGGACCGCAGCGGCCTCGGCGACCTCCTCGACGGTGATGGTGGCCGACTCGAGCTCCTTGGTCCCAAGCCGGTGCCCGGCCACGTTGATCACGTCGTCAACCCGGCCGAGGATCCGGAAGTAGCCGTCGGCC
>JAXIPB010000090.1:0-4636 GCA_045403155.1 Micromonosporaceae bacterium | reverse complement strand
TGGTCCGTCGGCGGACTCGGTGAGGTAGCCACCGAGCCGGTCGAGACGCTGCTCCCACGCATTGCGTTGCCGGCTGATCCAGTCCTCGGTCATGCGGAGCGCCTCGGGCTCGATTCGACAGGTGCGGACCCGGCCGGCCTTCTCGGATCGGACCAGGCCGGACGCCTCAAGCACCTGCAGGTGCTGCATGACGGCGGGCAGCGACATCGGAAAGGGTCGGGCGAGCTCGCTCACCGCCGCGGGCCCTCGTATCAGCCGCTCGACCATGTCCCGCCGAGTCGAGTCCGCCAGCGCCTGGAACACGCGATCCAGCCACTGCGCTTGGTTAAGCATGTACCTAACTATGCCGCATGGACCCGGTAGGGCACATCATTCCGCGGCGGACTCGTCGATCGGCTCGGGCAGGGTGGGATGGTCGGTCGGGTAGAGACCGGCGGCGAAGCCGAAGACCGTGTCGCCCGAGCGCGGCAGCTGTGTGAACTCGCGGATGAGGGCCTCGACGCGTCGCCAGAACTGCGACGCGGTCTCCGCAGGGATCCGTGCGTGTCGAAGTGTCGTGTAGAGCCGATCCGCCTCGTGGGCCGGGACTGACTCGGCCGCGGCCACGGACAGGCCGTTGATGCATACCGGTGTCGTTGTGTCGCCGGGGCGCCGAACGACGCCGACGTACACGGTCCGGCCCGTGCGTCCGTAATACCGCTCGTCGATAGCGCGTACCCGCCTTGTGCGTACGACGCGAAGCATCCCGGCTTCGACCAGCACGTTGACGTGGTGGGCGACCGTGCTCTTCGGCCGTTCCACTGCGGCGGCCAGCTCGCCCACGGTCGCGGCCCGCTCCAGAACGAGGTCAAGAATCGTCGATCGCAGCGGATCGGCGATCGCGCGAAGCTGCGTGGGCGTCGAGACCTCGACTGTGTCGGGGAGGTCGTAATCGGGGGACTGGCTATTGCTCGACATTTGTGGAACATTCTAAAGTGTTGGAGTGTTCGCAGGCAAGACCCGAGATCAAGGGGGACGCAGTGGCTGAGGTGTTGCTATTCCATCACGCACAGGGTCAGACGTCGGGGTTCCTCGCGTTCGCCGACGAGCTCCGAAAGGCCGGGCACACGGTGCACACGCCGGACCTGTACGACGGCCGTACCTTCACGAGCCTGGATGACGGTCTTGCGTACGCCAGAGAGGTCGGCTTCGGCACCCGTCTCGAGCGCGGAGTTCGGACCGCCGACGATCTCTCACCGGAGCTTGTGTACGCCGGCTTCTCGCTCGGGGTCATGCCGGCGCAGCAGCTGGCCCAGACTCGGGCCGGCGCCCGCGGGGCACTGCTCCTCGAATCCTGCCTACCGGTCTCGGAGTTCGGATCCTCCTGGCCAGCGGATGTGCCGGTGCAGGTTCACGGCATGGACGGGGACCCGTTCTTCGCAGGCGAGGGCGAGGGCGAGAGCGACCTCGATGCCGCCCGTGAACTCGTTGCGTCGGCTGAGCACGCGGAGCTGTTCCTCTACGCCGGTGATCAGCACTTGTTCGGCGACAGTAGCCTGCCGTCCTATGACGCGGGCGCGGCCGCATTGCTCACCAAGCGCGTGCTCGACTTCCTCGACACCCGCTAACGACCGGTCGCGTGGTCCATCTCCCTGCGCCATAACTCCTGCCACTCGTTCGAGTGGTGTCGTGCCGCGCCGCTGCATAGGGTCTTCGATGAGCAGTCGTCCGGGGGCGGCGAGCACTGCTCGTCGGCCTTGGGGGGAGGACAACTGGTGTTGGCACGGCGGAGCCCATGACCGCCGTCGGCGAGCTCGTCGACGGACGCTACCGAGCGGAGCACCTTCTCGGTATCGGCGGCATGGCGGCAGTCTGGCTCGGTCGCGATCTCCTTTTGGACCGCCCGGTTGCGATCAAGATGCTCTCCGCAGCCGGACTGACCGAACCGATGGCGGCGGAGCGTTTCGAGCGGGAGGCGCGCTCGGTGGCGCAGCTCACGCATCCCAATGTCGTTGCCGTGCACGACTTCGGGTCCGACGAGGGCAAGCCGTATCTGATCATGGAAATGGTCGACGGCGTCACCGTGGCCGCGATGCTCAAGGAGGGTCCACTCACCGTTACGTACGCCGCGGCGATAGCGGCGCAGACCTGCGACGGACTGGCAGCCGCGCATAGTGCCGGTGTCGTCCACCGGGACATCAAGCCATCGAATCTCATTGTTACGCCCGCCGGCGTTGTGAAGATCTGTGACTTCGGGATAGCCAGGATGCTTGGCGCCGCCACCCAGGCATCCCTGACCGGGGAGACCGACGCCGTCGGGAGCGTCAGCTACATGGCGCCCGAACGGGTGAGAGACAAGCCGATAGATCACCGGGTCGACTTGTACGGACTCGGATGCACGCTCTACGCGATGCTCACGGGGGCTCCGCCGTTCGTTGCCGAGAATGCGATGGCGACGCTTCATCTGCACCTCACCCGGCCGCCCACGCCCGTCACCCAGCTCCGGGCCGACGTGCCGCCGACGATAGAGGCGCTGTTGGATGACCTCCTGGCGAAGACGCCAGAGTCCAGGCCGGCCGACGCCATGAAGGTCAAGGCACGGCTCCTGGCCGCACTGCCAGACGGCGAAGTCGGGGCTTCCATCCTGCCCGTGACCGCCGTCCCGCTGGCTCCGGCGTTGTCGGGACTCCGCCCACCCGCTGGGCCTGCCGATGTGCTGGACACGCCCGCCGGCACCCAGACGCTTCGGATAGACCGCACGAGTCGACATTGGAACCGTCGTAGCCGAGGCATCGCGGCGGCGGCCACGGTCGGTCTGCTCATCGTTGCGGCGTTGCTGTTCGGTCTGTCGCGCATGTCGTCTCGGGCGCCGTCGGGCCGGGCGGCCGCCGTGGTCGAGACCCCCGCGCCGACGTCCGCATCGCTACCGTCAGCACAGATAACCGAGTCGGTGGTGCCGCCCTCGGCCAGTCCCTCGACGCTGGCCGCAACTGCTGCGGGCGAAGGCCCTCCGACGCCAATCGAGCCCATCGCTGCCGTGCGGGTGTCGATTCAGCGACAGGTGGACACCGGAAACCTGGCTCCGGATGCCGCGAGTGATCTGTACAGGAAGGCCGATGAGATCGCTCGTGAGACGAACGAGGGTGACCTCGATGATGCGGCAAAGAAGATCGACGAGTTTCGGCACAAGCTCGATGACTTGCTGAACGGCGGCAAGCTCACCACGACCGGCTACGCCGACTTGACAGCACGCATCGACGCCGTCGAAGCCGCCGTGTCGTGAGGCCGGGCGCCGCGAAAGTCGAGCACGTGCCGAACAACCGGCACCGGTCGGCGATTTGGCGACGCGCCGGCGGCCAGACGGTGGGCCGTCCAGGGACAACCCCGCCCGCGCGCCGACGGGTTGTCGCTGTGCTCGTCGCCGATTAGGTCGATTCGTCCGTGAGCGCATCTTGAGACCCGTATCGTTCGACGAGGGAGCACAGGCTCAGCAGGGCGGGATTGGGAAGCATCCGACTCCGGCCCGTTTCGCCAGGTCAGGCAACCATCCTCGTTTTACCTCGGCGTCCTTGCTCGCGTGTACACAATGGCGCCGTGGTTGACCAACCCCGAGATCCCGCGCCGAGGCGATCGTCCCTCTTACTTCTGCCCCTGCTTGTGGGCGCGGTGTTGGCGGTTGCACTCGGTGTGTTCGGCAGGCTGCATCACCCGACCGGGAGCGTCCCCTGGCAGGGTCCGATCCGCGATGTGTACGCGATGAAGGTGTGGCTGACCCTGGTGGTGCTGATACTTGCCGCTGGCCAGTTCATCACCGCGCTGTGGATGTATGGCAAGCTCGGGCTCCGCCGGCCAGCATGGCTGGGAACGTTGCACCGCTCCACCGGCTGGGCAGCGTTTCTGGTGAGCCTGCCGGTCGCGGCCGCATGCCTGTGGGCGTTGGGCTTCCAATCCAGTAATAGCCGTATCCTCGCGCATGGGCTGTTGGGCTGCGCGTTCTACGGCGCCTTCGCCGCCAAAGTGATTGTGGTGCAGAGCAAACGGCTGCCCGGTTGGGCGCTTCCGGTCGCTGGTGGGCTGCTACTCACCACCGTGGTTGGCGCATGCCTGACCAGTGCCATCTGGTACTTCGCGACGATCGGCGCGCCGACGTAGACGCGACACCTAGAGGCTCGGCCGGGTGGAATGATCACGCTGGTTTGCGTGACTGTGATGAGGCCTGCCAGGAACCCTGCTGTCTCAGTAGGGCCGGCCATGGACGCGGTTTGATCTTTAATCGGCTGCTGGGGTGACTGAGGCCCCCTGGGCCCGCGTCCGGGGCGGCCGGACTCCAGGAGTCCAAGGGCGATGAGTCTCGCCGTGGTTGCAGTCTTTATCCATAACCACACTCGAGGAGAGCATCGTGACCGCTACCTACACATTCGACGTCTTTTCGAGCCTCGACGGCTTCGGCGCCGCCAGCGGCAACTGGACCGGCTACTGGGGCAAGCAAGGCCCCGAGCTCCTCGACCACCGCCTGGCCCTGTACGGCGAGGAGCAGCGGATGGTCTTCGGAGCCAACACGTATCGGGCGTTCGTGCGGATGCTGGCCTCGAGCACCGAGGAGTCCGAGGTGCGCGACCCATGGGTCACACGGATGAGGAGCCTGCCGGCAACGGTG
>JAXIPB010000305.1:0-15627 GCA_045403155.1 Micromonosporaceae bacterium | reverse complement strand
CCGACGCCATCCACACCGACGCCATCCACACCGACGCCATCCACGCCGGCGCCGTCCAAGCCCACAGCGGCCGAGCCGGGCGCGGCCCAACTACGCAAGCCGGCCCCGCCGAAGTCGTCGCGAGCCGGTCGGGGCAAGACCGCGCGCGCTGCGACGAGTCCGAAGTCTGAAGTTAAGGCTGAGGTACACGTTGAGGCAAAGGATGGGCTCGACTCTCATGCTCAGCCTGAGATCGAGGGTCGGGTCGAGAGGCCGCACACGCCTGACGACCCTCCGCTCGGCGACCCGCTGCCCGACGGCCGGTACCTCAACCGCGAGCTGTCCTGGTTGGATTTCAACTCACGCGTGCTCACGCTGGCGGAGGACCCGGCGACGCCGCTGCTCGAGCGGGCAAAGTTCCTGGCGATCTTCTCGAGCAACCTTGACGAGTTATACATGGTCCGGGTCGCCGGTCTCAAACGCCGGCAGCAGACCGGCCTTCCGGTCGAGGGAACGGACGGTCTGACGCCCCGAGAGCAGCTCGAGCTCATCGCCGATCGCGCCGCCCTGCTGATGAACCGCCATTCGCTCTGCTTCACCGAAGCGTTGGCCCCGGCCCTGGCCGACAGTCAGGTACAGCTTCTGCGATGGGTGGACCTCGACGCCGGCGCGCGCGATCGGCTCCGCACGTACTTCCGGGATCAGATCTTCCCAGTGCTCACTCCCCTCGCGGTCGACCCGGCGCACCCGTTCCCGTATATCTCCGGACTGTCCCTCAACCTGGCCGTGGTGGTTCGCGACCCGGACAGTGGCCCTGAACTCTTCGCCCGGGTCAAGGTGCCCAACAACGTGCCACGGTTCGTCTCGGTTGACGCCCCCGGGCGGCCCGGCGTCATGGTGCCCGGCCCCGATGGCACGTCGCGCATGGCCCGTTTCCTCCCGGTCGAGGAGCTCATCGCGGCTCACCTCGGGCAGCTCTTCTCGGGCATGCAGATCATCGAGCATCACCCGTTCCGGGTCACCCGCAACGCCGAGCTCGAGGTCGACGACGATCGAGACGAGGACCTGCTGCAGGCTCTTGAGCGCGAGCTGGCGCGGCGACGGTTCGGGCCGCCGGTGCGGCTCGAGGTGGCGTCGACGATCTCCGACCACGTGCTCGATCTGCTCATCCGAGAGCTCGACATGGATGACCAGCACGTGGTCCGCGTGCCCGGTCTACTCGACCTCTCCCAGCTGTGGCAGATCTATGACGAACTCGATCGGCCCGATCTGAAGGACCGCCCGTTCGTCCCCGCGACGCACCCGCTCTTCGCCGAGGGCGAGACTCCGCGGAGCGTCTTCTCCCGCCTGCGCGACGGCGACATCCTCGTGCACCACCCGTACCACTCGTTCTCTACGAGCGTTCAGCGCTTCATCGAGCAGGCCGCCGCCGACCCGAACGTACTCGGGATCAAGCAGACGCTCTACCGCACCAGCGGAGACTCCCCCGTCGTAGACGCTCTCATCTCGGCGGCCCAGGCGGGCAAGCAGGTCGTCGTGCTGGTGGAGGTGAAGGCGCGCTTCGACGAGCAGGCAAACATCGGTTGGGCCAGAATGCTGGAGCGAGCCGGCTGCCACGTCGTGTACGGCCTGGTCGGCCTCAAGACCCACTGCAAGACGGCGATGGTGGTTCGGCAGGAAGGCGGACAGCTTCGCCGCTACTGCCATATCGGAACCGGTAATTACCACCCGAAGACGGCCCGAATCTATGAGGACTTCGGGCTGCTGACCGCCGACCCGGACGTCGGCGCCGACCTGACCGACCTGTTCAACGTGTTGACCGGCTACAGCCGCCAGACCGCGTACCGGCGCCTCATGGTGGCCCCGCACGGCGTTCGTTCAGGGATCATCGAGCGGATCGAGCGTGAGATCGACCATGTGCGCGGCGGCGGAAAGGGATGCATTCAGATCAAGGTCAACTCTATTGTGGACGAGGAGATCGTGGACGCCCTGTACCGGGCCAGCCAGGCGGGGGTTGACATCGATCTGATCGTACGCGGCATCTGCACGCTGCGTCCGGGCGTGCCTGGGCTATCCGAGCGGATCACGGTGCGCTCGATCGTCGGCCGCTTCCTGGAGCACTCGCGGGTGCTCCGGTTCGGCAACGGCGACGGCGAGGAGTTCTGGATTGGGTCGGCCGACCTGATGCACCGCAACCTCGACCGCCGGGTGGAGGCGCTGGTGCAGGTGACAGACGTGGCCGCGCAGGCCGAGCTTCAGCGCGTCTTCTCCTCGGCGTTGAGTGAGCAGACGAGCGGGTTTGATCTTGACGCCGACGGCGTCTGGCACCGACGACGCCCGAACGGCGCGCTCGCGCTTGAGGATGTTCAGGACTCGCTCTTGCGCCGAGCGCTCGGCCGTCCGGAGTAGACAGTCTTCCGCGATTCGCCGTGTCGTGCCAGCAATTTGGCCCTCCCACTGCCCGCAATTGGGCGCTAGGCTAGCGCTGTGCTGGAGGAGGAGCGCAAATACGACGTGGACGCTGGTTTCCGGCTGCCCGACCTCTCTGAGTGCGTGCCCGAGGACGGGCGCCTCATCGTGCGGCCGCCGCAGAAGCTGCGCGCGACGTATTACGACACGGCCGATCTCAGGCTCGCCCGGTCGGGCGCCTCGCTTCGCTACCGGCGCGGCGACGACGAGCCCTGGACCGTCAAGCTGCCGACGAATGCTCCCGGCATTCGCAATGAGATCTCCATGGCCGGCCCGCCATCAACCCCGCCGGAGGGGCTGCTCGATCTCGTCACGGTCTACACCCGTGGCGCGGCGGTGGCCCCGGTGATCGTGCTCAGCACGGTGCGTCGCGCGCACCAGCTCTGCGACCGGGACGACCGGATCGCGGTCGAGGTTGTCGACGACGTCGTCAGCGTCCTGGAGGGTCGCCGGGTCTCGCTCAAGTTCCGCGAGATCGAGGTGGAGCGCAAGGCGGGCAAGGCGAGACTGCTAGACCGGGTCGAGGTGGCGTTGCGGGATGCCGGAGCGGTGGTTGGGGGCCAGTCTGACTTCACGCCGAAGCACGTGCGTGCCTTGGGGCTGCCGGCAACGGGTCCGGCGGATTGGCCCGTGCCGCCGGCTCGCGTGCCAAAGCGGGCGACGGTGGCCGATGTCATCTCGGCAGCGATTCGGCGCGACATCGCCCGGATCGTTGCGCACGATCCGCTGGTGCGGTTACGGGCGGCAGTTGGCAAGGACGACACCGCCGTCCACCAGATGCGCGTGGGCTGCCGGCGGCTGCGCAGCGACCTGCGTACGTTCGCACCCGTGCTGGACCGCGGCTGGACGTCGGAACTGCGCACCGAGCTCGGCTGGCTCGGCGCGGCGCTCGGCGCCGCCCGTGACGCGGAGGTGCTCAGAGCGCGCCTTCGGCAGACCGCGGATGTGGACCTGCTTGCCCCTCTCGAGGACGCAACTGTGGCCCGCATCGACGCCGACCTCGCGGCGCGCCACGAGGATTCCCTGCAGACACTGGACAAGGTGCTGAACGAGGAGCGGTACCATCGCCTGCTCGATTCGCTGCTCGTCGCCGCGACCGAGCCCAGGCTTGGCCGACGGGCGGCCGAGCCCGCGGATTCAGTGCTGCCCGATCTCGTGGGGCGGCCATGGCGGCGTTTCGCCCTCGGGGGCCACGGCGCGGTGGGTGCCGGGCAGCTCGACGAGGCGGATCCGGACGAAACCTGGCACGCGGTACGGATAAATGGCAAGCGCGCCCGATACGCCGTCGAGGCCGTCGCGGGCGTGCTGGGCGGCGAGGCGTCGGTGTTGGCGAGAGCGCTGACCAAGGTGCAGGATCTTCTCGGTGAGCACCAAGATGCGGCTGTGGCCGCAGAGACATGGCGGGCCATCGCCAACGCCGATCCCGACGACCACGCCCTCGCGTTGACGGCCGGTCGGCTCTACGAACGGGAGCGCGCTGCGGTTCGATCCGCGCGTGCAGTCTTCCCGGCCGCCTGGAAGAAGGCGTCCAAGCGCAGACTGACCGAGTGGATGCGTTAGAAGAACCGGGGCCGCAACCCAGGCCCTCACCCCGGCACAGCCGGACGGACGGGCTGGTACGCGCGGCTGGCGGTCTCGTTTGGCGGCTCGACCCGGAGGCCGACCGAGAGATCGTGCTCGTGCACCGGCCCCGATTCGACGACTGGTCGCTGCCCAAGGGCAAGCTGAAGCGGGGCGAACACGCACTGGCCGCGGCCTGCCGGGAGGTGTCTGAGGAAACCGGGATCCAACCGAGCGCCGGGGCGCGACTACCAACGGTCTCCTACCAGGTGTGGGTCGACGACGCTCTGGTCGACAAGGTCGTCGACTATTGGGCGATGACGGTCGCCTCCGAGCTGAGCCTTGCTGGAGGCGATCAACGTACTGCCTTCGCGCCTGGGCCCGAGGTTGACGCGATGGCCTGGCTCGGAGTCGGTGAGGCGCTGGGTCGGCTGAGCTATCCGCACGACCGGCGGGTCGTTACCGCATTCGCTGAGCTGCCGCCGCTTCATTCTCCGGTCGTGCTGCTTCGGCATGCGTCGGCCAGCGAGCGAGGCTCGTGGCCCGGTTCCGATCTGGAGCGTCCGCTAGATCCTGCGGGCGTCAAACGCGCACATAGGCTCGCCACCGTCTTGGGATGCTTCACGCCTAGGCGCCTCATCTCGGGCTCACCGAGGCGATGTATGCAGACGCTGGAGCCTCTGGCGGCCGCTGTCGAGCTAGAGATCGAGGTCGATACCGCGTTCGACGAGACCGCTGACCCGCACACGGCCGCGAAACGCCTGCAGGCGTTTGGTTGCGAGGCCGGTCCGGCCGATGCCGGAGCAGTCGTCGTGTGCAGCCAGGGCGGTCTGATCCCGCCGGCGTTGGCGACTCTTGTCGGTTCCGGATCCGCGGCGCAATACCACGCGCGCAAGGGTGCCGGCTGGGTGTTAAGTTTCGCCGACGATGCGCATCTTGTTGCCGCGGACCAACTCGAGTAGCGCCGGTCCAGATGCTGAAGGTCGGGGCGCCCACCGCTGCGGTGGGCGCCCCAATCAGCGCGGGTAGCGGCACCTTTGCCGGAGGCGATCATGCGGCATTTACCTGGTACGGGTGGCCTTCTTGGCCGGCGCGGCCTTGCGGACGGTGGTCGTCTTCACGGCCTTCGCCGCGGCCTTCTTGGCCGGGGCGGCCGCCTTGGTGGCCTTCGGCACCCGGCCCGCCGCGACCAGCTCCTTGAAGCTCGCGCCTGGACGGAACGCCGGCACCGAGGTCTTCTTCACCTTCACGGCCTCGCCGGTGCGCGGGTTGCGGGCCGTCCGGGCTGCACGTACGCGCTTCTCGAAGACGCCGAACCCGGTGATCGACACCTTGTCGCCCTTGGTGACGGCGTTCTGGATCTCGGCGAGTACCGCGTCGAGCGCAGCGGTCGCGGACCTCCGGTCGCCCAGACGTCCCGACAGCGCTTCGATGAGCTCGGCCTTGTTCACGAGTGTTTCCCTCCCATAGCCATTGCTGTCCTTCAAACAGCTATTCTGCGCGCACAGTAGTCCTTCCGCACGCAGGACACAAATACCTGTGCGGCAAAAATCGTTGGGTCGTAAGGGATCCGACCGGTCGGATGACCTTCGCTAGCCGAAGTGGACACTGCGGCCGATTGCTCGGCTACGCGTCGTGCGCCGGGTCCCCCGTCAGAACCGGCGTCCAGGATGGCCGTGTGGCCTCAAATTCGGCGATCGCGGCCTCGTCGAGAAGCGTCAGACCGATCTCGTCGAGGCCCTCGATAAGGCGCCATCGGCTGTGGTCATCGAGCGGAAAAGCCCAGGTCCGCGCGGTTTCTTGGGCATCGGCGGGCCTTTGCGAGGCCGGCAGGACTACCAGCCGCTCGACCAGATCGACGGTCAGCTCGGTGCCCGGCCGCTCCGCCAGCAGTTCCCAGAGCTCCTGCACCAGCTTCTCCTGCAGCACCACTGGCAACAGTCCCCCCTTGAGGGCGTTGGTACGGAAGATGTCCCCGAACGAGGGCGCGATGACCGCACGGAACCCGTAGTCCTGAAGCGCCCACACGGCGTGTTCACGCGACGATCCGACGCCGAATCGCTGTCCGGCGACGAGAATCGTCGCGCCCTGGTAGTCGGGATCGTTGAGGACGAACCCGGGATCGGCGCGCCACGAGTTGAAGAGCCCGTCCGCGAAACCGGACCGGGTGACCCGTTTGAGGTACTCGGCCGGAATGATCTGATCGGTGTCCACGTCGGACCGTTGTAGCGGCAACGCGACACCGGTGTGGACGGTGAACTTCTCCACGAGCGTGGCTCCTTAGAGGTCAGCGGGGGCGGCGAGACGACCGACGACAGCGGTGGCCGCGGCGACCGGAGGCGACACGAGGTGGGTCCGTCCGCCGCGTCCCTGCCGGCCCTCGAAGTTGCGGTTGGAGGTCGAGGCCGAGCGCTCGCCCGGCTTGAGCGTGTCCGGGTTCATTCCCAGACACATCGAGCAACCGGCGAAACGCCACTCGGCGCCGGCGTCGATGAAGATCTTGTCAAGGCCCTCTGCCTCAGCGGCGGCGCGCACTCTCGCCGAGCCGGGGACCACGAGCATGCGTACTCCATCAGCGACCTTGTGGCCGCGGAGGACGTCGGCGGCGGCCCGCAGGTCCTCGAGCCGGCCATTCGTGCACGACCCCAGGAACACGACGTCGATGCCGACGTCGCGCAACGCCGTACCCGGACGAAGGTCCATGTACGCCAAAGCCCGCTCCGCCGCGGCGGCGGCGCCGGCGTCAGCGAACTCCGATGGCGTCGGGACCACTCCGTCGATCGGTACGCCCTGTCCCGGGTTGGTCCCCCAGGTGACGAACGGAGTGACGCGCGCCGCGTCGAGCGTCATCTCGGCGTCGAAGGTCGCGTCGGCGTCGGTGGCGAGGGTTCGCCAGTACGCCACAGCCCGGCTCCACTCGTCTCCCTGCGGTGCGTACGGCCGGTCCTTGAGATACGCGAACGTCGTCTCGTCCGGAGCGATGAGACCGGCCCTCGCGCCCCATTCGATGGACATATTCGAGATGGTCATCCGACCCTCCATCGACAGCGCCGCTATGGCGGGGCCGCGATACTCCACGATGTGGCCGACGCCGCCACCCGTACCGATCTGTGCGATCAGCGCGAGCACGAGGTCCTTGGCCGTGACACCCGGCGAGAGCTCGCCGATGACATTGACGGCCATGGTCCTGGGCGGCGATTGAGGCAGAGTCTGCGTTGCGAGCACGTGCTCGACCTCGCTGGTGCCGATCCCGAACGCCAGCGCGCCGAATGCGCCGTGCGTCGCGGTGTGCGAGTCACCGCAGACAATCGTCATGCCGGGCTGGGTGATGCCCAGCTGGGGTCCGATGACGTGGACGATGCCCTGGTCGACGTCGCCGAGCGCGTGGAGCCGGATGCCGAACTCCGCGCAGTTGCGGCGCAGCGTCTCGATCTGGGTGCGCGAAATGGGATCGGCGATGGTCACTAGGTTGTCGGTCGGCGTGTTGTGATCCTCCGTCGCGAGCGTGAGCTCGGGCCGGCGGACCCGACGCCCGGCCGCCCGCAGGCCGTCGAACGCCTGCGGGCTCGTCACCTCGTGCACCAGGTGCAGGTCTATGTAGAGCAGGTCCGGCTCATCCGCGGTCGAGCGCACGACATGCGCACTCCAGACCTTCTCCGCGAGTGTCCGCGCGCTCGATTCCGTACCGTCTCCCACCATCTGGACATCCTAAAGTTTGGGAGGTATGTTTCAGGTTATGGGACACAGTATGAGCGGCGTCGGTGTTCTCGACAAGGCCTTGGTGATCCTCGGCGCTTGCGTTGACGGCGCCAGCCTCGCCGAGCTCGTCGAGCGCACGAAGCTGCCGCGGGCCACCGCACACCGGTTGGCCCAGGCGTTGGAGATACACCGGATGCTGGTGCGCGACGCACAGGGCCGTTGGCGGCCCGGTCCGCGCCTGGGCGAGCTCGCCAACGCGGCACCGGATGTGTTGTTGACCGCGGCCGCGCCCATGCTCACGGCGCTGCGTGACGCAACGGGGGAGAGCGCTCAGCTCTACCTGCGCCGCGCCGACGAACGGGTCTGCGTCGCGGCCGCGGAGCGGGTGAGCGGGCTGCGGGATACGGTCCCCATTGGAGCCGTACTGCCCATGATCGCCGGCTCGGCGGCCCAGATCCTGCTCGCCTGGGAGCCGCCAGAGGCGGTCATGCCGCTGCTGCCGCGGTGCAAGTTCACCGGGAGAACGCTGGCCGAGGTACGTCGCCGGGGCTGGGCTCAGAGCGTGGCCGAGCGGGAGGCCGGCGTCGCGAGCGTCTCTGCGCCGATCCGAGACCGCACGGGGCGCGTTATCGCGGCCATCAGCGTCTCGGGCCCGATCGAGCGACTCGGCCGTCGCCCCGGCGACCGCCACGCGATGGCGGTTGTGCGGGCCGGCCAGCGCCTGTCCGGCCTCTAATTGCTGGCGTGGTGTGATTGCTGGCCCGCTAGGATCGCATCGACGATCCCCCGGAAGGACGCGACCGTGAGCCACGGATACGGCGACCCGCAATCGACGCCACCGCGTTGGACCCCACCGCAGTGGACGCCACCGCAGCAGGCGCAACCCCAGCAGGCGCAACCCCAGCATGTGCCCACCGGCACCAATCCGTGGGCGGGCGACTCGGTCACCTTCGGTTACCCACAGGCGAGCGACACTCGGTCGTTCGGGTACGCGACTGGCGCGGGGAACGAACCACCAAACCGGCGCCGATCCCGGGCGCCGATCCTCATTTCGATCGCTGTAGCGGTGAGCCTCCTGCTCGGCGGTGTCGCATACGCGGCCGCATACATGTGGTACGGCTGGGGCACCACCCAGCCCGAAGCCGTGCTGCCCGGCTCAGCGAGCGTCTTCGCCCGCGTTGATCTCTCCCCCGGCCTGGGCCAGCAGCTCAAGCTCAACCGGCTGGCGGACAAGTTTCCCAAGGACGGAAAGTCGACCGAGGCGTTCGTCGAGCAGCTCAAACGTGACCTGGTCGAGGACCTCGGCCTCGACCCACTCACCTATGACGCTGACATCAAGCCGTGGTTTGCGGAGCGCGTCGGCGTGGCGATCTGGTCGCAAGCCGGCTCCGACCGCGGCGTGTGCACCCTGATCGCTCTGGCGAGTTCCGATGACGCCGCGGCGGCGACCGCGCTGGCCAAGGTACGAGACGCGAAGGGAGCGGACGACGTCGGCTTTACATTCACTGACGGTTACGCGGTCGTGGCTCGGTGCCAAGGCGACGCGAACGGCCAGGCGGCGGCGGACGCTGCGGTCGCCGAGGCAAAGACGCAGAGCCTCGCCAGCCGGCCCGCGTTCGCGGACTCGCTCGCCGCGTTGCCATCCGGCCAGACCGCGCTCGGCTGGGCCGACCTCGGCGCGGCGGTGAATCTGCTGCCGCGGCTCATCAGCGGCGGCCTCGAAGGCCGGCCCGACGGCGGATTCGACGGTGGATTCGACGGCGGGGGCACCGCCGGTTCGGTCACCGCCGGTTCGGTCAAAGGCGAGCTCATCGTCGGCCTGCTCGCCACCGACGACGGCGTCGACCTCCGCTATCGCCTGCGCGGCGGCGGCGAGACGAGCGCCGCGAAGGATGTCCTGGACGAGTTGGGCGCCCTACCCGCCAACACCGCCATCGGGTTATCCGCCGACCTGTCCGGCTCGGGTCCGGCCGCGGCCGATCTCGAGAAGAGCCTCGCCGGCCTCGGCGGTCCGGGCGGCGCGCCGTTCGCCGCGTTCGCCGACGGTGTGCGGGCGATTCTCGGTTCGGTGTTCAGCGTCTCCATCACCGACTTGAAGGACGACCTCGCGCTGCGCATCGTCGCCCGAGCCGCCAACGCCGAGAAGGCCGGCAAGATCGCAGCGGTCTTCGATCAGCTCTCGTCGGAGTCTGGCGGACTGCCAAATGGAATCAAGGTGGATACGTCCGGTGACACCGTGACCGTGACCACGGCTGAGTACAAGGCCGATGGCGGGACGTTGAACGACGCCGCGCTCTATCGCGACGCGATGGGCGGTGCGACCGGAACCTCGACCGTGGCCGCCTACGTCGACGTACAGAAGCTCGCCGCGGAGATGGATCTCGACGCGAAGGAGCAGGGCAATCTGCGGCCAGTCAAGGCCTTCGGATTCACCGCCGGCTACGACGGCGGCACCCTGGTAGGCCTGCTGCGGGTCATCGTCCGCTGACGAGCCGGCACTCGACGGCCGGCTCATCGATCGGCTGACAACCGTGATCCCGCGCGTACCCGACATCGTCGACGTCGAGTTTCAGCGCGTTGCGTGGCCTCTCGCTCGGCAAGAAGATCAGTCCGGAGAGAGCCGAGCACGCACGCTCCCTCTTCGCAGACATCCCCATGGTTCGATTGCAAACCGCGAACTGACAGACCGCGTCTGGTCCCTGCGCCAAAGCCTTGGTGCATACGATGCATGTTTCTTAGCCCTAGCTGAGGCACTCGACGCGCCACTCAGCACGAGCGACGAGATGCAGGCGGGAGCAAAGGGGCATAAGCGCGAGTGGAGGCATTCTAGAGATCGTGAACCTGTAGCCCCGACCGGATTCGAACCGGCGCTACCGCCTTGAGAGGGCGGCGTCCTGGGCCACTAGACGACGGGGCCAGAACTGTGCTTTGCGGGTTCCATGCTCCCACAAGCCTCACGAGCATACCCGGAGCCTGTCGAGACAAAGAATCCAGCTGTCCGACGCCGCGAGAGCGCCGGTTGCTGGGGTACCAGGACTCGAACCTAGACTAACGGAGCCAGAATCCGTTGGGCTGCCAATTACCCCATACCCCATCGGCGCTCGCGCACCGGCCCAGAACTTTACCCGACCCGCTCCGAAGATCCCAACCGGGATCAGCGCTCCAGCACGGCCACCGGGTTGGCCAACTCCCCCACACCGTCGATGCGGACCGTGACCAGATCGCCGTCCACGATCGGGCTCACGCCCGCGGGCGTACCGGTCAGGACGATGTCGCCCGGCAGGAGCGTCATGATGTGTGAGATGTAGGACACGAGTGTGGCCGGATCGAAGACCATGTCCTTGGTGCGCCCCAACTGGCGGACCTCTTCATTGACCTCGCACCGCACCTCAAGGTCGGCCGGATCGACGTCTGTCACGATCCACGGGCCCAAAGGGCAGAACGAGTCGAAGCCCTTCGCGCGTGTCCATTGGCCGTCCGAGCGCTGCAAATCGCGTGCGGTCACGTCGTTCGCGCACGTGTAGCCGAAGATTGACTTCGCGGCCGTGGCACGGTCGACCCATCGCGCTCCCGGCGCCCCGATTACGACCGCGAGTTCGGCCTCATGCTCAACCTGCTTCGACTGCGGCGGCAGGCGCACGACATCGCGCGGCCCGATCACCGACGTGGACGGCTTGAGGAAGATCAGCGGTTCAGCCGGCACCTCGGCGCCGTGCTCGGCCGCGTGATCGGCGTAATTGCGCCCGACGCAGACCACCTTGCTCGGCAGGATCGGCGAGAGCAGCCGGACGTCGGCCAGCGCCCACCGCTGGCCGGTGAACTGGAGCTGCCCGAACGGATGTCCCTCGATCTCCGCGACGGTCAAGCCCTCCGCACCCTCCCACATGCCTTCAACGACGCCGAACGACATTCCACCGGTGTGGGCGAAACGAGCGATGCGCACGACATCAATCTATTCCATCGACGGACGACGGCCCGGAGCACGGTCAACCATTGCGGCTCCTACGCGCCAGCACGATTGCGAGCACGATGGCCGACACGATGAACAGGCAGGCGAGACCGCTGCACGCCACCAATCGAAAGTTCACGATCGGCTCCGGCGGCGCGACGTCGGCGAGGAAGTTCATGGGCGGTCTCCCAGGGGTTGGCGATTGGCGAAGATGAGCGCGAGCAGGACGGGAAACTCAAGGTACGCATGATATGAGGCCGCTGCGGCGTACAGCGTCCTGCCGCTGGTGTAGTCGCGGGCGAACAGCACGCCGAGCAGGAGGGCCAGCCCGATGCCCAGCACCCAAGCCCTGCCGCTGCGCAGGGCCGGCACTCGGGCGTCGAAGCGCGCAGCGGCATCCGGCGCGAACCGTGGCAGCACCCCGACCCACACGACGTAGTGCATGGTCTGCATGAACGCGAAAACGGCGAGGAAACGCAGGCCCATTGGCGCCTCGGTCAGGCCGGGCGGGGCGTAGGAGCCGACAAGCCGCGCGGATTCGAACGCCGCCACGCCGCCGAAGCCGCCGAGAGCCGCCGGCGCCCCCGCAGCAGGGCATCGAATGCCCCAGCCAGAATCAGGCCCGGAACGAGGAGCACCCACCCAATGTTGACCGCTCGGAAGGCCCACTGGCGCGCACCGAGGAAGCCGCGCGACCACTCCCAAAGGAAGAACAGCGGCACCACGTTGTGCAGGTGGGTGAGCACGACGAAGTGGTACGCCGGAAACGCCAACGACGTCGCCGCGGCGCCGGCGAGCGTGGCGAGAGACAGGCCCAGCCAGGCCGGTCGTCCCGGCAGTACGCGCGCGCAGGCGGCGGCCAACACCACATAGGCCAGTGCGATCTCGGCCGCTCGTGTTGCACTGCTCACCGGAAGTAACCGGCAGATCAGTACTCCGGAGATGAGCGCGGCGAGCAGGACGAGGAACGGCCCGGCGAGCACTGCGTCGAAGCGACCCGCGACGTAGCGAAGCTCCAACACGTTGTGCAGCACGCCGAACGCGACCAGACCGAGCACGGTTGTCGCGACCGGCATCCGCAGCGCGACCGCGAGCGCGGCGAACGCGGCCAGCGTGAGCCAGACGGTGGGCGCGACACCCACACCGCGACGTTGGGCCAGGGGTACGGGGGCGGCGACGGCCGCAACGGTCACTGCGCCCTCCCCTTGTCGCGACGGTGAGAGGCACAATACTGTCCCGGTGCCGTACCTGCTCGCCCTCGCGTTGACCCTCGCCGTCGAGGTGCCCGTCTACGCCGTCGCCCTGCGGGCGGCGCACCTGCTGCCGCTGGGGCGGGCCGTGGTCATTGCAGTTGGCATCAATCTGGCCACCCATCCCGTGATCTGGCTGGTGCTCGTGCGCGCCGGTTCGGCCTACTGGCCCCTCTTTGGCGTGGTGGAGGTCGGCGCCGTACTCGCCGAGACGGCGCTCATCCTGCCGTGGGTCCGAGGTGATCGCACCGTGGTTGGGCTGGCAGCGCTCGTCGCCAACACCGGGTCATGCCTGGCGGGCCTCACGCTCCTATAAGCCCACGCGGGGTCAGCGTTCTGGAGGGCCGACGACCTCGTCAATAAGCCCGTAGTCGCGGGCCTCGGTGGCCGTCAGCACTCGCCCGGCGGACAAATCGTCCTCCACTCGATTGCGTGGCTTCCCGGTCACTAGGGCAATCCGCTCGGCCAGCTCCTCCAGCTCGCGCAGGTACTGGCCCGCGGCGGCGGCGACCACATCGGCTGTTCCGACCACCGGTGCAGCCGGCGGCTCCGAGATGCGGATCGTGGCATGCTTGTAGGCCAGCCGACGGTCAGCCGCCGCCAGCACGGCGATCGCGGCACCGCCGACCTGTGATGTGACCACCGCGTGAACCGGCGCCAGCATCGTGTCGAGCGCGTCGACGACCGCGAACGCAGCGGTCAGATCGCCGTCGGACGCGGACATGTGTAGGCGGATCTCGCCCGGGCTCACCGCTTCGAGGGACAGCAGGGCCGCCGCGGTCCGAGTGGCGGCGGGCCCATTGAGCGGACCGTTCAGCACGACAATCCGCTGGTCGAACAGGCGCTCCTCCAGCCATGGCGAGAGGCTCGCCCCAGACATGGACTCGCCAAACGGTGGGCTCCACCGTCGCGGGTCGTCCTCGCGTCCTGGATTCACGGCTTGTCCTCCCTAATCGCGGGCTCGAAACGACGCTGCCGCTTCGCCAAAGCTACCTTCAGCCAGAGTCGGCGCGAACGGCGCGCTAGGAAGGCCGACGACGCGATGTCCACAATGTCGTAGCGGCGGAGCAGCTCCGCCCACATGCGACTCCGCGCGAGAACGCCACGGGACAATCAGAAGGGGAAGTCGTGCCTGTCTGAGTTGGCCGACCCGGTTGGCGGGCGGAAGTAGTGGCTGAGGTCGCGGCTCGGCGGCGGGGGCGGTGGCCGGGCCGGCGATGCCGGGTCGGGTTCGGGTTGGAGGCAACTGTCGGGGTCCCACTGCGGATGGGGGTCGTCGGGGTCGGGGTTGGGGTCATCGTCGCGGATGGCGCCGGGTCTGGGTTCGGGCAGGTCGAGCAGCCCGGGCGGGGGTGGGCGGTGGTAGCTGCGGCCGAGCCGGCTGGTCCAGGTGTACCGGCCGGGGCCGGTTTGCCGCACGGTCCAACCGCCGTCGTGACGCAGCCGATGGTCGTGCCGGCACGGCGGTGTGAGGTTGGTGTCGGTGGTGGCTCCGCCGTGGGCGTGCTCGACGGTGTGGTCGGCGTCGCCGCGGTGGGCCGGGGCCCGACAGCCGGGAAAGATACATCGACGATCCCGGATGCTGATCCAACGCCGTAGAGCGGCCCCGGGCAGCCGGGCCGCCGGGTCGCCGTTGGGCGGGCCGGTGGGGGCGGTGCGGGTCTTGGCGGTGATCTCGGCAAGGACCCTTGCCCAGCCGGGCTCGACCAGCCCGGCCTCGGCCAGCGCGGCCAGAAACGTCAGCGTGTCCGGGTCGACCTGGATCCACACCTCACCCGCCATCGGCGCCGAGGTTGTGGATGTGGCGGCGGCACTGGTGGGACGGCGGCGGAGGGGGATGATCGCCTGTGGGGCTCCGGCGGGGTCGCTGAGCACGCACCACCAGGAGCGCAGGGTCAGCGCGAGTCCACCGGCGAGCTCGGCGTGGATGGGTCCCCATCCAAGCAGCTCGGCCGGCCGTTCGTCGGCCCCGATCAGCGTGGGCAGCCCGATCCACAGCCGCAGGCCACCGCGCCGGCCCAACGCCTGCCCCGACGCGCCACCCGCATCGTTCGGGCGGTCGTCCTCCGAGCCGTCACCGTCGGGGTCGTCATCGTCGGCACGCTCATCGTCGGGGTCGTTGCCGTCGCCGGTGTTTACGCCGGGACCGTCGTCGGGGGCGTCGTTCGGCTTGTCGTCGGGACCGTCGTCTGCTCGGTGGTCGGAGCCCGTGCCTGCTTGGTCGTCGGGTTCGTCGGGCTGGGTGGTGGGGGCGGCGGTGGAGAGGAGCGTGGCGAGGATCTGCTGGTCGGTCATGGCGGTGTAGCGGCCGGTGATCATGCCGAGGAGCAGGTCGGCCCGCAGATGGTCGAGCCGGTCGGGGTGTCCGGCCGCCTTGGCCGCGGCGGCCAGGGCGTCGAGGTGGGCGCAGCCGGCGGCGACCTGATCCAGAGGCAGGTCGTGCCCGGTGAGGGTGGCGGTGCCGTCGGGGTTGCGTTTGCCGATGACCCGCCGCCCCTGCAGGGCACGTTGGTAGCGGCGGCGGGTCCACTCCGGGTCGATCGCAATGGCCTGCTTGGCGATGGCGTCGATGAGCTCGCCGGTGGTCATCGCCGGCGCCGTCGGCAGCAGTCCGGCCACGATCGCGTCGGTGTGCTCCCGGGACAGGCCGGCGGTCCAGGCCGAGAACACCCGCGCCCGCGGCTGGTCCAGCTCGCCGGTGCGCATTGCGGCGAGCACCGC
>JAXIPB010000056.1:0-8394 GCA_045403155.1 Micromonosporaceae bacterium | reverse complement strand
CCGGTTGCAGGACCAGGTCGATCGGGCGGTGGCGCAGGGCGCGACCGTGGTCACCGGCGGCTCCCGGGACGGTGCGTACTATCCGCCGACCGTGCTGACCGGCGTGACGCCCGAAATGGAGGCCTATCGGGAGGAGTTCTTTGGACCAGTCGGAGTCGTCTACCGGGTGGCCGACGAGGACGCAGCGGTCACGCTGGCCAACGACACCAGCTTTGGGCTGGGTTCGTACGTGTTCAGCAACGATCCTGAGCAGGCGGCCCGGGTCGCCGATCGGATGGAGGCGGGCATGGTCTACATCAATCTGGTGCTGGCCGACAGTCCCGAACTGCCGTTCGGCGGCATCAAGCGCAGCGGTACGGCCCGCGAGTTGGGTCTGCTGGCGGCCGATGAGTTCGTGAATAGGAAACTCATCCGTACCGCCGGCTAGCCCTTCGCCGACTTGTCAGAACTGAGATCCCCTTCGGCCCGAGGTGCTCGGCGGCGAGCCGTCGGAAGGCCGCTGCGCGGTGTCGGACGTCGAGGCGAAGGGTGCGCTGTCCGTACCGCTGCATCTGCGCAACGCCGCCCATCGCGGCATGAAGCAGCACGGCATCGGCGTTGGCTACCGCTATTCGCACGACTACGAAGGCGACGACGCCGGTCCGCTGGGCGGCGCGACCTCATTCCCGATGGGGCCTTGCGGTGCCGGCATGATCACTGGAGATCGGTACACCTGATCACCGCGTTTCGTTGCATGCAGGGCTACCACAGAACGCGGTGATCACATGCAACAAACCACAACGATCAACGTGCGTATCGTCGTCGACGGTGGAGCTTCGAAACGAGAGCCCGGGAACGGCGGCCTCGTGCACAAGGTGGGGTTGGCGCGGCCGTCCGACGGCGATACCGTGCGAGACATGCCGGTAGACGAGTTTGACTCGACGGCGGTCACCGCGGAGTTGCCGCCGGTGGAGGCGGGGCGGGTCGGTGGCGATCCGGGCGTCATCTCGGGGCGGGCGCGGCCAGTAGTCCTCTCGGAGATGGAACATGTCTTGATTGGCAAGGCCGACGACTCCAGCGTCCACCGCGAATGGTTGCGGGCGACGGATCGTGGCGACGTGGACGGTGACCGTCCGTGGCGACGCTCGCTGGCTTCGTTGATCGCTCACGGCGCAGTGGTGATCATCCTCGCCATTCCCGCGATGCTGATCGTGGTGTTCGGCCTTGCAGTCGCGACTCGCTAGATCGGCCGAGACGGGATTGATCGGCGGGTAGGAAATCGCGAGTTAGCTTCGTGGCTCGACCGACGCCCCGCACGTTAGGCTCTGGTGGCGCAGCCTTCCGCACGCGTCACTGGCTGTCGTACTCGTCGTGGCGACGCCACCAGAAACCGGTCTCGTTGCGACCGAGTGGCGCGCGGTCGAGCCACTGGTACATGCCCCAGAGACTGTCCAGCCCGCGCTCGTATGTCGAGTACGTGTGATAAACGACGCCATCCTCAAGCACGAACGCGCTCATGCCTGGCCCTTCCTGCCGGTACGTCGGCCAGTCCGTTCCAACGCTTGACGCGATCTTGGTGAGGAAGGGAATCTCCTCGCCACTTTCCGATGGCCGCACGTCCATCGAGCGGAAGTTATACTCAACAGCTCCCGACTGCCACTCCTCCTTGGTGTGCGCCACGTGGAAGTCGTAGTTGAAGTCGCTGCCGGACGAAGACGCCCACGGGAATCTCCAGCCCATCCGCCGCTTGTACGCCTGCAGTTTCGCGAGCGTAGCCCGCGACACAGCGCAGAGCGTGACGTCGTGATTCGCGAGGTGGACGACGGAGCCGTTGAAGCCGTCCGCGATCGCCGAGCAGGACGGACACCCTGCGGTGTAGTCCGGCCCGAACATGAAGTGATAGATGAGGAGCTGCGAGCGTCCTCTGAAGAGATCGGCGAGGGATGCCGTGCCGTCGTCGGTCTCGAAGCGGTACTCCTTGTCGATTCGAACCCAGGGCAGCTCCTGGCGCTGCCGCGCCAGGTCGTCGCTACGCCGCGTCAGTGACTTCTCGGCCTCGAGCAGCTCCAGCCGTGCCGCAAGCCACTCTTCACGTGTTCCTGTCTTGTGATCGGTCATTGTTTCTCTCCTTCTTGTTTTGCAACAGCTTGGCGTGGCCCGCGCCACCGATGACGTCTCACATCGGTGGCATGAGTCCGGGAACAGACGAGGGCGCGATGACGATCAGGATTCCAAATCCGACGATCGCTAGCGCCAGCGGCACATCGATGGCGGCTTTCGCGGGCAGGAGCTTTTGGCCGAGGACGAGGACGGCGATCACGAACATCCAGGCGACGCTCATGATGCCAAGAGCCGCGAACATCAGCATCAGTCCGATGCTCGAGCCGACGCAGTACAGCCCGAACTCGAGTCCAGAGCGAACGCTCTCGCGGCAGCGCCGGCGGAATTGCTGCTTGAGCGGCGTGAGCTCGTAGACACCTGCCGCGATCACCACCGCGCCGGCGGCGACGGTCCCGTGCGGCCGGTACGACGCATACACGGCGACGCCCACGAGTGTCCAGACGGCAAGGTACGACCCGACGAACAGCGGCACGGCGCGCACATGACCGCTGGCATGGGCGCGTCTCATGACTGCCGGAGCCGCGCCGGGCAGCATCATCGCCACCATCATCGACACCCACAGGGCGACAAAGAACGTGAACGAACCGAGCTGGGTCGCGACGCCCATGCTCATCCCGTGCATCTGCCGGACCGCGACGACCCAGGACGCGGCGGCTATTCCGAGCGTCGCCATGAGCGCGACGTACCGAAGTCGGGCCGTGTCCCGCCCTGCTCTTTCTGCGATAGACATTCATCCTCCTCATAGGATCCTGCTGCCGCTACGAACCCAGATGCCGTCTGAGCGCGTCGAGGCTCGAGTCCCAATCCCGGGCCAACGCGGCGAGAAACTGCTGCGCGACCCGGATGGGACCGGATTGGAGCCGGTAGCGGACGCGACGCCGCTCGCCCGGCTCGGCGACGACCAGCCCGGCCTCGGTGAGCAGGCCGAGGTGTTTGGCGATCGCCTGCCGGGTGATCGGCAGGCTGGCCGCCAGGTCCGTCGCCGTGGCCGGCCCGCGAGACGCGAGCGCGGCCAGGATGCTCCGCCGGCTGGGATCGGCCAGAGCGGCGAAGACCTCCTCAGCGACGGCCTCAGGGTCACGCGCGGGCATCGAGGTATTCGATGAGCTCTCCCAGCTCGCTCTTCCACCCCTTGACGTTGCCGCCGTACGCGCCGTCGTACAGGTCGTCGGGCAGTTGCGCGAAGCCGGATTCGACCACGGTGAGCCGAATCCCGTCGGCTTCCGGCTCGACGGTGAACTCGACATAGGTACGGCGCGGATCATCGGCCGGCAGGCCGCTGATGCCCCAGGTGTAGCCGAACACATGGGGTGGCTCGAGGCGCTCGATGCGCAGGTCGGCGTTGTGGCCGCCCTCGAAGGTCAGGTGGGCGAGGCCGCCGACGCGCAGGTCGACCGTCGCCTTGTGGCCGAACCACGTGCCCAATCCCTCAGCTGTCGTGATCGCTTCCCACACCTTCGCCGGCGGGTGGGCGACGCTGATGCTGCGCTCGATCCGATCCGGAAAGCCCATGACTTGCCTCCAACTATCGCAATGATCTGGTTGCCATAACTGTATGGCAACCAGATGGTTGCGTCAAGTCGTCGCCGGGGTTTGGATTAATAGCAGGGTTGACTTATATAAGCCGTCCATGAAATTCTGAGCGCCTTGGAGGCGTTCGACGTGCTCGGCGACCGGTGAGACGCCGGATGTTGAAGCTGCTCGCCGACGGCGAACAGCCCGCCGGCGCCGTCAGCCATGCGCTGTGAGAGGGGTAGACCGATGACCGAGAACATCACCACAACGACCGGTACGGCGCCCGGTGCGGCCCTCGGGTCGACCAGGACGCTGTTGGCCTGTGGCATCGTCGCCGGCCCGGTCTACGTTGTCGTGGTCGTCCTGCAGATGCTCACCAGGGACGGGTTCGACATCAGCCGGCACCCGGCCAGCATGCTGAGCAACGGTGACCAGGGATGGATCCAGATCGCCAACTTCGCCGTCAGCGGCCTGCTGTTCGTGGCGTGCGCGATGGGGCTGCACCGAGTGCTGGGTCCGGCGTCGGGCCGGGGCGGCACCTGGGGACCGCGGCTGGTCGGCGTCTTCGGCGCCGGGATGGTCGCCGCGGCCGTCTTCTCCGCCGACCCCGCCGATGGCTTCCCGCCGGGGACGCCGGCTGGCCCGCCGACGAGCATCAGCTGGCACGGAATGGTGCACTTCCTGGTGGCCGGGATCGCTTTCATCGCACTCATCGCCGCGTGCTTTGTGTTCGCCCGGCGTTATGCCGCGGCCGGCCGCCGCGGCTGGGCGGCCTTCAGCACGGTAACCGGCGCGTTGTTCCTAGCGACCTGGATCGCGATATTCGCGCTGCAGGGCGCCCGGGCGGCCAATGTGTCCTTCGCACTTGCCATCGCACTCGCCCTGGCATGGACGTCGCTACTGGCCGCACACCACCTGACCCGACCCGGCGAGGCGTCATAGCCGTACATGTCAGAGGGCAGGCCGTAAAAGCGGCCGTCGGCAGCACGACCTACCTACCGCACGATCTCGTACGTCAGGTGGGTGGCGTGTGGTGTGTCCTGATGGGCGATGAGTCGCAGCTGTGCCGGCACGCCAGCGCCGAAGAGTCGGGTTCCCGAGCCGAGTAGGACCGGAGCCAGATTCAGGCGGAGGCGATCCACCAGACCGGCGTCCACGGCCTGCCGGATGATGCTCGCGCCGCCCATAATGCTGACCAGCTTGTCGCCGGCCGCCTCGGCGGCGCGAGTGACGGCCGCGGCTATCCCGTCCGCGACGAAGGTGAACGTCGTTGCGCTCTTGACGACCGGCTCGTGGGGCCGGTGCGTGACGACGAAGACCGGCATCTTGTCAGACCCGATCTCGACGGAGTGGCTCCGCGACGGGTGTGGCGGAAGCAGCTGCCCGTCGTCGCCCCAGCCGCCGGTGTCCTCGTACACCCTGCGGCTGGTGATCACCGCGCCCAACGCGGCGAAGTCGTCGTCCAGGAGCCCACGGCCCTGCTCCTCGTCGATCCACGCGTGCAGCGCCTCGCCGCCCTCGCCGAGCCCGGGGGTCTGCTCGACCCCCGGTCCGGTGACGTAGCCGTCCAGAGACACCGAGATATTGGCTTCTACAAGCGCCATCGTGGCAAATCCTTCCGTTCTCGCCGGCCCGCTGCTGGCGCGCCCACCAATACAGACGTGCACAATGGCGTGACTCATCGGTCCTTCTTCGACCGGCCATTCCGGCGCCGCGCGCGTCCGGATCCGGTACGCGAGCGGTCGCGACCGAATGGCCGGGCGCACTGAGGCGTGACGGGACAGAATGGAGCACCGTGAGCGGCCACGATCTGGACTTCGAGGACATCGTTCGCCGGTACCGCCGCGAACTGCATGTGTACTGCTACCGGATGCTCGGATCCCTCGAGGAGGCCGAGGACCACGTTCAGGAGGTCTTCGCGCGGGCCTGGCGGTCCCGGGCGAACTTCCGAGGTCGGTCGAGCGCGCGGACCTGGCTGTACCGGATCGCTACCAACGCCTGTCTGGATACGCTGCGCCGCGACACCCGTCGGGCAGCCGGAGTCCCGCCGGGCACCGAACCATCGATCGCAGCCATGCCGTGGCTGCAGCCCTATCCGGACACATTGCTGGATGAACTCGGGGCCCAGCAGACCGACCCAGAGGCGACCGCAGTGAGTCGGGAAACGATCTCGCTGGCCTTCCTGGCCGCGATCCAGCTGTTGCCGCCGCGACAGCGAGCGGTACTGATCCTGCGCGACGTGCTGGCCCTGCCGGCCCGCGAGATCGCCGCCCTCACCGAGACCACGGTGCCCGCGGTCAACAGCGCCCTACAACGCGCACACGCGAAGCTGCGGCAACGATGGCCCGGTGGCCGGCTCGACTGGGCGCCATCAGCCGAGCCCGATGCCGAGCAGAGCAAGCTGCTCCAGCGCTACATCGACGCCCACGAGCTCGCCGACGCGCAGGCGCTGATCGATGTGCTGCACGACGACGTCCGACTGTCCATCTCCCCGGCGGTCGGCCAGTGGACAGGCCGCGACGAGGTGGAGGACGCTCTGCGGCCCAACATGAACATCCTCGGCCGCTGGCGCCTGCTGCCCATCACCGCCAACCGGCAACCCGGTGCGGCCGTATACCTGCGCCGGCCGGACGACGATGCGTTTCGCCCGTTCGCGATATGCGTGCTCCGCATCGCGCAGGGCAAGCTCATCGACATCGCCGCCTTTGAGCATCCGTCGCTGTTCCCCGCATTCGGCCTACCGCCCAGCCTGTGAGCGCGATCGTCGAGACCCGGGCCTAACCCGGTCCGTTCAAGTCCGACGGGCCACACCACGTTAACGGGCTGTGCGACAAAAGGAGTATGCCCGACAAGGTTGCTTGACCGGCAGCCCAGCTAGGCCGGTGGACATACATACCAATGCGACGGAGGTATGGCGACGCCTCGGCCGAGGTCACGCATGCGCTTTAGGATTTCGTACGCCCCAGGGCAGCCGACGAGGTCGCGTACGAAGCAATCCGCGAGGACATCAGCTGTGTTCATTACTGTGATGCCACGCCGGGCCGCGAAGTCGGCGGCCGGGGCGTCGTCGGTCACGAACATCGCACTCGCTTCAATGTGCTGGATGTAGTAAATGATCTGCGCCTCAGCCAGGTGCTGCAGAGGGATTGTCGGACTGCCCCCGAGCGCTCGACGATCGACGTCAATCCTTTTCGTGGATTGCGGATCCTCACCAATGACGATTGGGTCGCCCAGCCACGGCAAGCCCGTGGCGTCCTTTGCTGCGGGTTGCTCGGCCGCCATCCTCGCAAGTTCCAGTTTCAACGACATCCGTTGTGGCTCCGGCTCCCGCGCACCAATCTTCAAGCAGCCGGAGTTGGCCGGCCACAGCGAAATTGATCAGTGTGCAAGTGTCGAGAAAGGTGCGCCTGGCGGGACTCACAGCGCATAGACCGGGTACGCCGAATCGCCGGTGCCCGGCCCGGAACGACGCTTCGGTGGAGTGAGTTCAGCGAGGAGGTCATCCGGCTCTACGTTCAGCAAGCGGGCGAGAGGCCGTACCCCAAGGTCCCCTTTGACGAAGGCGTACACGGCCCTCTGAAGCACGAGGCCAGGCGCGCGTCGTTCGTTTCTCGCTTGTAGGTCTGCCGTTCGTCCAGGCCGCAGCGCGATGCCCGACGATGACATCGCACGTAGCCGGTCCCGTCCTGCGGCGTTTACGATGCCTAGGTTGTGCATGCGAAAGGCAAGGGCGTCAAGGCTTACTCGAAGGCGGCCTAGTAGCTCCACGACGGTCGGTTCGGTCGGCTCGCCGGGCCGCGCGGCCGCGCGCAAGGCGCTCTCAGGCATGAGGAACGCGGCGGCGAAGGCATTCGCGCGACGTTCCTCGCGAGACCGATCCCCAAAGACGTCCTCATCCAGGGTTAGCTCGTGCGCGTCGCCGGCGAAGAGATGGCCCAGCTCGTGTGCGAGGGTAAACCGTTGCCGCGTTGCCGAGACGCCGCTAGAGACAAGTGCCAAGCGCAGATCGGCTGTCGAGAGGGCGAGCCCGTCGACCCCTGCCGGCAGCGGCTGGATCGTCACGTCAATGCCGAGAGTCTCCTCCACGAGAGCCGCGAGGTCGTCGAGCTCAGGGGGAAGATCGTTAGTGCCGAGCGCCATTTCCTGGTGTGCGCCGTTTGCCAGCGCGTAGCCCTGTTGCACGGGGTCTTTACGGGCAATCGCCGGTAGGACATCGGCGTGACCCGGACTGGGGTACCCCAAGTCGGTGAGCAGCTGGTCCAGTTCGTTGATTTGTTCGGCGACCGCAACGGCTTGATCTACCGGGCGGCGTTCGGTCAAGGTTGCCCGCGCCGCGATCCGGTGGGGGCCTTCCTCGGTGTCATCGTCGGCAAGGAGCCACTGCGTGGACAGTCCCAGCTGCTCGGCGATCAGCGCGACCTCCAGAGACTTGAACTCGCGCCGTCCCGCCAACGCCTTGCTCAACGCCGTGGGATCCATGCCGGTTGCCCTGGCCAGATCCTGCTGCGTCGAACCCGCCTCGGCGATGGCCTCGCGGATCCGTCGTGCAAGGACCTCGCGACTCAGTGACATGCGTCAAGCGTACGCATGCTTGCGAAAATCGCAAGTACACGTCAATCGGCCGGTCATACTCGCGGGCATTCTGCCGGGCGAGTTCGAGGCGGCGACACGGCACGAGTCGGTGTCGCCGCCCCCACACGCTTAGCCTCATCCCGTGGACCCGGGGTATTAAGCGATGGTCATCGATTATTTGTGAATGGCTGTGGTTGAAGGCGTGTC
>JAXIPB010000308.1:0-8299 GCA_045403155.1 Micromonosporaceae bacterium | reverse complement strand
GGACATCAAGCTGACACGAATGCTGTCAATAATGACTTCTATCATAGTTGTTTCTGTCCAACATCCAACGGCTAAATCCGCTAACTGGATTATACACTGAAGCGCGCAGACAGCAACCAAGAATCGTCTAAATAACTGCTGGAAATTTGTGGCAATCCCGCCTATCATGACCGGGAAGTCATGATCGACGCCTCTCGGCGACATTCAGCTCATGATCGAGGGAATCTTGCACTCAGGCGATCGGCCAGGTATGCACCGGCTCGTTGGTGTGCATGTGGTCAACGTACCGCCGAAGCATCTCGCGCAGCGCCGACGACCGGTCCAGCCCACGACTCTCCAGCCGGGCGACCGTGGCACTCTGCCAAACGGCGCCATTGCGACCGTGGATGCAGCGCTGTTCGATGATTCCGAGCAGCCGGTCCCGGACGTTCGAGTCGACGTCGAAGCGCCGGAGGCCCTCGAGCGCCGCCGGCAGAAGACGCTCGAGCACGAGGTCGCTGACGGGGATCTCGCCGCCGCGCGGCCAGAAGACGGTCGCGGCCAAGCCCTCCCGGCACGCGTGATAGAAGTTCTGTTCCGCCGCGGCGTAGGGCAGTTGGCTCCAGATCGGCCGGTCCGCCTCCGCGAAGAACCGGGTGAGTCCGAAGTAGAACGCAGCGTTGGCCAGCATGTCCACCACGGTCGGCCCGGACGGCAGCACCCTATTCTCGACCCTCAGGTGCGGCAGGCCATCGAGCGGACTGATGTCATAGACCGGGCGATTCCACCGGTAGACAGTGCCGTTGTGCAGCCGCAACTCACCCAGGCGAGGCACGCCGCCTGCCGCCACAACCTCGTCTGGCTCTTCCTCCTCACACTCGGGCAGCAATGTCGGGAAGTACCGGACGTTCTCCTCGAAGAGGTCGAAGATCGACGTGACCCAACGCTCGCCGAACCACACCCGATGGCGTACCGCCTGATTCCTCAGCTCATCCGGGCGAGTGTCCGTCGCCTGCTCGAACAGCGCGACCCGTGTCTCGTCCCAGAGCCTGCGGCCGAACAGGAACGGTGAATTGGCGCCCAGTGCGACCTGGACACCCGCGATCGCCTGCGACGCGTTCCAGTAGTTGGCGAACGTCGCCGGCGTCACCTGCAGATGGAACTGGACGCTCGTGTTCGTCGCCTCCGGCATGATCGAGTCGGATTGGATCTGAAGCCGTTCGACGCCTCGGATGTCGATGGCGATATCGTCGCCTCGAGCGTCGAGGATCTGATCGTTCAGGGTGCGGTAGCGCGGATTGGCCGACATGTTCTCTACGACGGTGTGCTCGGGACGTACCGTCGGCAGGCTCCCGATCAGCACCAGGCCCGCGCCGAGGGCGGTACCCTTGGCATCCGCGGCGTTCAGGCTGCCACGGATGTACCGCTCGTACTCGCCGAAGCCGTCGCCGCTGATCAGCCGCGGCGGTACGTTGAACTCGAGATTGAACAGGCCCAACTCGGCCTGGTAGTCGGGGTCTCCCAGGACGGCCATTAGGTCGGCATTGCGCATGGCCGGGTCCCCGTTGGGGTTGATCAGATTCATCTCGATTTCGAGACCGGTCATGGGCCGGTCCTCGTCGAACTGAAAGTGGTCGAGCATCTGAGCGAAGACGTCGAGGCAGCGTCGCACCTTGCGCCGGTAGCGCCGATAATCCTCGCGGGTAAACGAGGTCGAAGCGACCGCCTTGCCCATGCGCCTCCCCCTTGCGTCTGCTGCTCGCCTCCGGCACTGCGTCCTTTGCTCGCCTCCGGCACTGTGCCTTCGCTCGCCTCCGGCGAGGTCGGTCGGGCCTTCTACGCTAGGGGTCGCTCGGCCGTTCAGGCTAGGGACAAATCAGGCAGACTTTGCGGGGAGTAAACGTGTGGGCGCGCTCGGTTGTTCCGCCGCCGGGCAACCGGGCGATCACCTCCCGGCGCCGGCCCGCGTCGCTGCGCCTCTGGACGCCCGACCGTCGGTGCCTCGCCGGAACGGAGACCACCAGTTCAGCTCTCCGAGCAGGCTCATGACCGCGGGCAGCAGCAGCCCTCGCACCACGGTCACGTCCAGGATTATGGCCACGGCCATCCCGACGCCGATCTCCTTGATGGCGATGAGGCCGCCTGCGGCAAAGCCCAGAAAGACGATCGTGATGCAGACAGCGGCGGCGGTCACGACCGGCCCCGATCGGGCTATGCCTCGCAGGACCGCGCGATCGTTGTCCGGCCTCCGGTCGTACTCCTCCTTCATGCGCGAGAGCAGGAACACCTCGTAATCCATCGACAGTCCGAAGATGAACACGAAGAGCAGCAGCGGTGTGGTGAGATCGATCGCCCCCCACGAATCGAATCGCAGCACGGGCTCGCCCCAGCCCCACTGGAACACGGCCACGAGGACTCCCAGCGTCGCGACGAAGGTCAGCGCGTTGAGCAGCACGGCTTTCACCGGCACCACGACCGAGCGGGTCAGCCAGTAGAGCAGGACGAGCATGGTTAACACCAGCGCCACGACCATGTACGGCATGCGCTGCGCCACGGACGACTGGAAATCGAGAACCTCCGCCGCCGGGCCGGTGACCACGACCGGGAAGCCCGGCCGGGAGGCGCGGACGGCCGCGGCCACCCCCAGGGACTCGTCGCCGCCGACGCCGCCCTCCGGGGTCAGGTCGATGATCACCGACCCCGCCGGGACGTCGGGGCGCAACTCGAGGCGGAAGACACCGGGCAGCTGGTTGAGCACGTTGAGGTAATCACGCAACTCGGCCGAGGTCGCCTCGACGGTGGCGACGACCGTGACGGGTCTGGCCTCGTCGCCGCCGAAGAGGCGTTGATATTCGTCGTACGCGCGCCGCTCCTCAACCGACGCCGGCAGCGACCGCGCGTCGGAGTTGGCGAAGTTCGCCGTCGCCAGCGGGAGGGCGAGCAAGAGCAGACCGAGCGTCGTCGCAGCGGCGATGGCCGCAGGATGGCGCTGAGCGTGCCCGGCCAACCGCACGAGTAGAGTCCGGCGCTCGATCCGATCCCGGAGCCCAGCCGAGGATCTCACGCGCGACGACGAGCCGACCCTGGTCGCCGGTCGGCGCCGGAGCGCGCCGACGGCCCGCGTGACCCAGGACTCGGCGCCTTCGGCCGGAATCCGGTGCCGCGCCACCGCGATCAAGGCCGGTACGGCGGTGAGCGCCATCGCCGTGGTTACGAGCACGATGGCGATGCCACCGATGGCCATGGAGGACAGCAGCGGTTCGGCGAACGCGGCGAGTCCGGCGAAGGCGACCGCGACGGCCAGCCCGGAGATCGCTACCGCCCGGCCGGCGCGGGCCATCGCGGATTCGATTGCCGCATCGGGTTCGGCGCCGCCCGCCCGCTCCTCGCGGTATCGAGCGACGATCAGGAGCGCGTAGTCGACGGCAAGTCCGATGCCGAGCAGCGTCACGATATTGACCGAGTACTCGCCAACCTCGGTCACCGCGCTAAGGCCAAACAGCGCCAGAATCGTCGCGCTCACGGCCACGGTCACCACCGCCAAGGGGATGGCCGCGGCGACGACTCCACCAAAGAAGACGACGAGTGCCACCAGTAGCAGGAGGAAGGCGATCGACTCGCCGACGGCCAGGTCGCGCAACGCCTGCTCGCCGAAGGCCCGCTCGGCGAGGTGATCGCCGCCCACGAGCACCGTGGGCGCTTCGATCCTCTTGAGCTCGGCTCGAACGTCGTCCTCGACCCGCTCCAACTCCTCTCCGGCGAGCGTCTCATCGAGCTCAACCAGGACCAGGGTGCTCTCGTTGTCGGCGCCGATGCGGCCGCCGGGGCTGGTGTAGAGGTCGTCGACGTCCACCACTCCCGCGATGTTTCTGATCTCGCTCGAGGCGGCGCTGACGCTGGCCACGAGCCCAGGGTCGTAGACGTTCCGCCCACCGATCACTGCGTAGACGATGGGGCCATCCGAGACCAGCTCCTTGACCTGACGGTCGGCCCGCACCGACTCAGCGTCGGCACGCATGCCATCGACGGGACGCAACCGATCAAAGAGCTGCCCGCCCAGCGCGACGCCCGCGACGAGAACCAGCGCCCACGTACCAAGCACCCACCAGCGGCGTCGGTATGCGAACCTGGCGAGCCTCGCGAACACACTGCCCCCTCGTCCCGATCTGCGGCGCCCGAATGGACGACATGCAAACACGTCGAGAGCTGCCAAGTCACGCCCGATGGGTGCGTTTGAGGTTCGGATCTCGCCGGGGACGGATACCAGACAGTTGGCCCGGTTAGTGGCTAGGAGGGCTCCCCTCCCTGCTAGAGGCCAAGGTCACGAGCGATGATCATCCGCTGCACCTCAGAGGTCCCCTCGCCAATCTCCAAGACCTTGGAGTCGCGCCAGAAGCGGGCCACCGGGAACTCGTTCATAAAGCCGTACCCGCCGTGGATCTGGGTCGCCTCCCGGGCGTTGGTTACCGCGATCTCGCTCGCATGCAGTTTCGCGATCGCCGCCTGCCGCTTGAAGTCGTCGCCCCTGACCATGCGGGATGCCGCGTCGTGCCAGGCCAGCCGGGCCGTGTGCGTTCTGGCTTCCATGTCTGCGATCTTGAACTGGATCACCTGGAAGTTCCCGATCGGCTGCCCGAACGCATGTCGCTGCTTCGCGTAGCGCAGCGACTCGTCCACGCAGCCCTGCGCCAGACCGGTGGCGAGGGCGGCGATCGCGACCCGGCCCTCGTCCAGCGTCTGCAGGAACTGTGCGAACCCACGGCCGCGCTGCCCAAGCAGATTCACCGCCGGCACCCGTACGTCATCGAGGGTGAGCTCGTGCGTGTCCGAGGCGCACCAACCGACTTTCGAGTATCCAGGCTGGACATGCAGGCCCGGCGTGTCTGACGGCACGAGGATCGTGGAGATCTCCTTGCTCCCATCCGCGGACTCCCCCGTCACGGCCGCGACCGCGATGAGGACGGTGATGTCCGTGCCTGAGTTCGTGATGAATGCCTTACTGCCATTGATGACCCACTCGTCGGTCGCCTCATCCAGCACCGCACGAGTCCGTGCGCCGCCGGCGTCGGAACCGAAGCCGGGCTCGGTCAGGCCGAACGCCGCCAGCGCCTCGCCCGTCACCAACTGCGGCAGCCAGGTTGCCTTCTGCTCCTCGGTGCCGAACCGATGGATCGGCATGGCGCCGAGCGACACGGCCGCCTCGAGAGTGATCGCGACGCTGGAGTCAACCCTTGCCAGCTCCTCGATCGCCACGCAGAGGGCGAAGTAGTCGCCGCCCATCCCGCCGTACTGCTCAGGAAACGGCAGGCCGAAGAGGCCCATCTTGCCCATCTGCCGGACGATCTCGTACGGGAACGTGTGCTTCTCGTAGTACTCGGCGATGACGGGCGCGACCACCTCACGGGCGAACTCCGCGACGGTCTGCCGCAGCGCCTCCTGCTCCTCGTTGAGCATGGTGCCCTCCTTTCAGACGGGCGTGACACCGTGTCGGCGGCGGGAGAAATGGCGGTCCTTGCCGCGGGCGAGCGCGAACCGTCGAACGAGCTCACCCCGAAGCTCCGACGGCTCAACGATCGCGTCCACGACGACCTCGCTGGCGAGGTGCACGATGTCGATGTCCCGCTCGTACTCCACGCGCTTCGCGGCGACGTAGGCCGTGCGCGCGTCGTCGTCCTCCAGCGCGGCGATCTTGTTCGCGAAGACGGCATTTACGGCCGCCTCCGCGCCCATGACGGCGATCTTCGCGGTGGGCAGCGCGATCGTGGCGTCCGGCTCGAAGCCGGGACCCGCCATCGCGTACAGGCCCGCCCCGTACGCCTTGCGGACCACCACACAGATCTTCGGCACCGTCGCCTCCGAAATGGCAGTGATCATCTTCGCGCCGTGGCGAATGATCCCCTGCTTTTCCACGGCGACACCCACCATGAAGCCGGGCACGTCGGAGAGGAAGAGTAGCGGTACGTTGAAGGCGTCGCAGAGTTGCACGAATCGGGTCGCCTTGTCGGCCGAGTCCACAAAGAGCACGCCCCCCTTGTGCAGCGAGTTGTTGGCCACCACGCCGACAGCCTCTCCGTCAATCCGGCCGAATCCGACCGTCACCTCGCGGGCCCAGAGCGCCTGGATCTCAAAGTAGGAGCCGTCGTCGAGCACGCCCCTGACGAAGCGGCGCATGTCGAACGCTTGGCGTTCGTTGGCCGGCACCAGCGCGGCGAGGTCCACCTTCGCCGGAGGTTTGGCCTCTGCGGCCGGCGGTCTCCCGCGCCAGTCGCTCGGCAGGTAGGACAAGTATCTTTGTACGACGGCAAGCGCCTCATCCTCGGTCTTGCAGAGGAAGTGTCCGACGCCCGACTCGGCACAGTGGACACGCGCGCCGCCCATCGCTTCCAGCGTGGTCTTCTCCCCGGTCACCATCTCCACCATGCGGTCCGAGCCGAGGTACATCGACGCGTTGCCGTCCACCATGGCGACGACGTCGCAAAAGGCCGGGATGTACGCACCGCCGGCCGCCGAGGGGCCGAAAAGTGCACACGCCTGAGGGATGGACCCGGACGCCCGCACCTGATTCCAGAAGATCTTCCCCGCGCCGCGACGACCGGGGAACAGGTCGACCTGGTCGGTGATGCGGGCGCCGGCGGAGTCGACGAGGTAAACCATCGGCACCGCGTCGGCGTAGGCACGCTCGATGATACGAATGATCTTCTCGACCGTCCGGGCACCCCACGAACCGGCCTTCACCGTCGAGTCGTTGGCCATCAGGCAGACGTAGCGCCCGTCGATCATCGCCGCTCCGGTGACGACGCCATCGGCCGGCAGCCCGTCGGCCAGGGCATTGGCGTAGAGCCCATCCTCCACAAAGGATCCCTCGTCCACCAGCATGGCGATGCGCTCCCGGGCGAACAGCTTGCCCTTGGCGGCATTGGACGCGTGGTAGCGCTCGGCCCCGCCGGCCAGCACCCGCTTGCGCAGCTGGTCGAGTCCCTCTTCGTCGAGAGCCACCGAAAATCCCTTCGTCCGGTCAACGCGACGGTGATACCTGAACGATCGTTAGGGTATCTCATCGGGGCTCGGCTTCACACGCAGCCCCGACACACAGAGCGGCCCGGCGCTCGCGTGGGCGAAACGCCGGGCCTCCCTTATCTATATGAACGTCGGTCGCGCGATGTTGTCTCCAGCGCGCGGTCGACGCAAGCAGAATGTGTCGAACCGGGCGACGCCGCTCCCTTCGCGAACTCGCGGAGCGCGTCGAACCAGCAAACTATCTTCTTCCGGCGGCGCGTAGGCCTATCAACGATTACGCACGGGTCACAGTTTGGTCACCCTATGATCAGCTAATCCGCGGACCCGCGCGCAGCACACCGCTCGGAAGCTCCCTGCCCACAATCTCTTGCGCGATACGGGCGGCGTCAATCATCGCGGCCAGGTCGATGCCGGTCTCGATGCCCATATCGTGGAGCATGTGGACGACCTCCTCAGTCGCGACGTTGCCGGTCGCGCCGGGCGCATAGGGGCACCCGCCGAGCCCGCCGACGCTCGCGTCGTACTCGGTCACGCCGAACTCGAGCGCGGTGAGAATGTTGGCCAGCGCGGTTCCCCTCGTGTTGTGGAAATGCAGCAGTAGCGGCATTTCGGGCGCCTTGTCGCGCACGGCGCCCAGCACGTCGGAGACTCGGCGCGGCGTGGCCATGCCAGTCGTGTCGCCGAACGCGATCCGATCGGCGTTGTCCGCGGCGACACGCTCCACAATGGACGCCACCCGCGTTGGGGGCACGTCACCCTCGTACGGGCAGCCGAAGCTGGTCGAAATGACGACCTCGCACTCCCCGCCGGCTTCATGGACCATGGCGATCAGGCCGGAGATGTCATCGAGCGACTCACCGGTGGATCGGTTGACGTTGCGGCGGTTGTGCGTGTCCGATGCGGAGACGACCACTTCAAGCTCACGGAATCCGGCCGCGAGCGCTCGTTGCGCTCCGCGCGAATTCGGTACGAGGGCCGAGTAGCGCAGACCGGGCGCCTTCTCGGCCGCCGCCCACACCTCGTCGGCGTCGGCCATCTGCGGGATCGCCTTCGGGTGCACGAAGCTGACCGCCTCTATCCGGCGCACACCGGTCCTGGACAGAGCGTCCAAGAGCCGGACCTTCGCCGTTGTCGGGACCGGATCCTCGTTCTGCAGACCGTCCCGCGGTCCAACCTCCCGGATGCTCACCCTTGCCGGCATCTCGCTCATCTCGTTGCTCCTCAAGATCGCCGTGATCATGAAGTTGGCGTGGCCAATTCCCGCCGATCATGACCTGCAGGACATGATCGGCGACCAGGGGGG
>JAXIPB010000063.1:0-13727 GCA_045403155.1 Micromonosporaceae bacterium | reverse complement strand
AGGAACCGTCGAGCCTGCCGCGCCAGGCTCCGGTACAGGCCGAGCCCGTCCGGATCCGGACCCACCACCTGCGATTCCCGGCCCCGCCAGCCGTCCTGCCACTGCTCGAGCGAGACGTAGGGGACGTTCGCCGTCATGACCCGTACGCGGCCCTGCAGACGCTCGGGGAGCGGGTCCAGGAGCGACCCACGGTGTAGGTGGACGCGCGAGGTGCCCAGTCGTCTGCGGTTCCACGCCGCCCAGAACAGGGCTCGTCGGGATGTTTCCGTGGCATGGATCTCCGCGCCGGGAACCTCCGAGGCGACCGCCAGGGCCACGGGCCCGCACCCGGTTCCCACATCCACCATCACCCCGGAGGGGTCGGAGCGCAGCACGCGGACCGCCTCCGCGACCAGGCTCTCGGCGAGGCCGCGGGGGACGAAGACGTCTCGACCGACCTCAAGCACGATCCCGCCGAACTTCACCCTCGCCGTCACCGTCCCGAGCCTCGGAGCCGCGGCGGCGAACCCACGGATCCGCCTCGGCCAGCCACGCCGGATCAGGACCTCGGCTCCGAGCCACGCGGTCCGCGTTCCGAACCCCTCCGGCGTCGATGGCGGGGTCAGCTCGTTCGACACGCCGGCCGATCCCAGCGCTCTCCGAACCGAAGCCTCGGCGCCGACCTCGCTCGCGATGTCCCAGACCCGCCGCCAAGACCGGACCGCGTCTGCACACACGGCCAGGTCCCGTGTCCACGACGCGTAGCGATGGGCCCCGCGGACGTTGAGCCTCGCTGCCTGGGTCGCCAGGAACACGACGAGGGGTTCCGGCTCCGGTTGCAGGAACCCGTGCGGACCTCGAACCGCACCGGCCCACAGCTCACGTTCGAGCGAGGGCAGCCGTGGCAGCGGGAGCGGAGCTCCGGGTATCCCCCACATCAGGTCGATGCCGAGGCGGTCGTCGTACAGGTAGGCGGCCGTGCGGAAGATCCGCCACGGCCAGCGATCGCCGAGCTCGAATCGCCAACCGGTCCCCTCGAGGATCCTGCGGCTAGCGGAGGCATCTCCTGCGTGCACCAGGAGCACCATCTCGTGGCTCGGGTGGCGATGCGCCGAGTGCGGCTGCTCGGACGCGCGGCTGGTGATGTCGAAGTCCAGCACGCGCCACGGCTCGCCCTCGTGCTCACTCCCGAGTTCCGCGCCGAGGTTCGGCCCTCGAAGCATCAGGGCGTCGATCCCACGATCGGCGAAGTTCTTCGCCAGATCGTCGAGGAGCCGCTCTCGCTGCGGGGTCATCAACATTGAGCGGACTCTACAGGCGGTCGGGTCCAATCGGGAGGCGGCCTGCGCTCATCCGAGCCCTCCTCGTCCGTCCTCGACGCCGCGCCGCCGGTAGCAAGGCGCCGGGTGATCGTTCACAACGCGACTCGTCGGAGAGGCGTATATCGGTAGCGACGGGCCAGCGGGATGGTGATGGCCGTCGTGATCCATCGGGGCGTCGCGCGCATCCGTTGCCGCCAGGCGACGTCAGGATGGATCCGAACCAGACCCTGCGTGAACCGATCCGGATTCCCGGAGACCATGTGATTCGTGCCCAGATCAACGGTGTTCGCGTCAGTGAAGGGATCGGACTCGGGTCTGTGTCCCAGGAGCTCCGCGATCCCGTCGATGGTGCTTCTCGGACTCGCGATGAAGTCCTCGTAACGAAGGAAGACGGAGCGACGATGTGTGAAGCGCCGCCGCACGCCCTCAGCCGCGATATTCGTCGCCATCCAGTCGACCGCCGTGTACCAGGCCGGATCGGTGGCCATCTCGCCGGACCCGTCCGGGGTCGCCTTGGGACGCAGTCGCGAATAGACCACACCGCGCGGATCCCGCACCAGTTGTAGTACGTAGGGATCGACGTCGCGGACCAAGCGGAGGGCGGCCGCATTAGACGGCCTGCCCGACGAATCGACGATCACTCGTGCGCCCGTGATGTCCACCAGGCGACGGTAGACGCCCGCCATCGCATCCACGTACCGTCCGAGCGCGCTCGAGGGCGGCGGCGATCCCGCGGTGGACCGGAGCAAGCGCGGTGTGTGATGCAGGCGCAACACCTGATGTTGTGCCTGGCTGAGGGATCGGATCCTGCCCGGATCACGTCGATCGGACGAGAGCACCCGACCCCAGATCGGGCACTCCGCGACCGGAGCCTGACAACCGCACAGCCGCCCTTGCATCACGCGCTCCCACAGGAATCGCGTCTCTCCGGCGGCGAAGAAGCCGTCCAGCTCGCCGAGGATGTTGCTAAGCAGCGTGCTGCCGGCTCGGGCCGTGGCCACGATGTAGAGAACCTTCACCATGGTTCCTCCGCCATGCTTCAGCTGCGATCCGGCGAGGGGCAAGTGTCACCTTCGCGGTCATTGCCAAGCGGCTGCGGCTCGGGTCCGACCAAGATCGAGTCTACTCACCGAACGGGAACCTGGCTCCGCTGACGGCCTCGTGCATCCGCGCCACGGCGGCGTCGTCCGAGGACCTCCCTATACTCGCGCCACCATGACCACGGACCCGACGACCACGTCCTCGGGCCGGAGCTGCCTCGGCTTCGAAGTGCGATCCGAACTGCCGTTCCGGCTTCTGCGGCCCGCCGAGGGACGCAGGATCGAGATCGGCGAGCACGACGGATCGAGGCCAGACGTACGCGCGGAGCCGCTCATGTCATGGAAAGCAAGACCCGGGAATCCCTTCGCCCGTCGGATCTACGAGTTTGAGGGAGGGTATGCCGTCTGGCATGACGCCGTCGGCTGGTTCCTGATCGATCCGGATCGACCCTCGATCTCGGTTCCTCCGAGCACCGACGAGTTCCGCCGAGAGGAACGGATGTGGGGATTGCCAGCGGCTCTCTGTGTCGCTCACGGGGAGGATCTCGCTCTGCATGGCTCGGCCGTCGAGATCGGAGGATCGGCGGTTCTCTTCTGTGCACCCGGGCACCATGGGAAGACCACGCTGGGGGCCGCGTTCTTGCAGGCGGGTCATCGCCTCCTCGCGGACGACCTGAGCGGCTGCCGCACGGACGCCGAACCAGCGGTGCTCCCGGGACCTGCGGTGGTCCGCGTCAGACGAGACGCGTACGCGCGCCTCGACTTCCCCGGTACGGAGTGCATCGCCGGGGACGACGACAAGGTGCATCTCATGCTTACGTCGGCAACGCGTGGCTCCGGGACTCCGGTGCCGATCCGGGCGATCGTCTTCCTGCGTTCCCCGTCCCTCCGCTCCGAAGGCCAGCAGGACATCTATCGGGTGAGCGCCGAAGACGCTCTCCCCAATCTCTGGACGGTGAGCTTCACCCTGCCGACGAGAGATTCACGGAAGCGGACGTTCCACAAGGCGGCGAGCCTCGCCGACCGAGTCCCCTTGTGGGAGATGTATCGACCGAGCACGTTCGACGAACTCCCCCGTGTGGTCGACTTGATCCGATCGATCTGCCTCGAGGGTCTCTGAACCTACGACAGCCGCCTCCACCCCGTCGACATTGGATCGCGAATGAACACACCCGGCCGAGAAGGATCGAGACCGACGATCGCGTAGTCATCCCGTGATGCGAACGGGATCCGGAACATCAGCTGCCGCCCTACGTACTCCCACTTTCCCAGGGAGTCCATACGGAACCCGAGGATCGGTCCGTACTCGATGATGCCCGGCTGACTCAGTCTGCGCGCCTCATCGGGTGACAGGTCGCGAAGGAGCCGCTGTGAGGACCCGATCGTGATGGTCCCGATGAGGTCGTCGCCCTGCCGCCTGAATCCGACGCCACCCTGCCCATCCTCGGATGGGATCTCGCCGGTGAACGTATTCACCACCCGCAGACGCAGGTCTGGACGACCGCCGAGCGCTGCGAGGAAGCGGAGTGCGTTCAATCCGGGTGACATCGAAGACGTCGCATTGACGAGGTACAGGCGGTCAACGCTCTCGTCGCCGATCGCGGCCAGTATGGCTTCCTGCGTCCGGGTCGTCGCTCGGTTCTCGGACACGAGCTCCGGCTGGGCGAGCGCCTGCTGGGTCAGGTAGTAGGCGGGGCCGATGAGAACCAAGCACCCGATGCTCACCTGAGCCAGCGCTCGGCGCCGCCGTTCGCCGGAGGTCACGTCAGCCCACCAATCCGTGAGCCCAAGCACGAACAGGGGGATGAAGAGCGCCTGACTGAAATACATGATCCGAGGCTCGGCCTTGAAGACCAGGGGAACGACCGAGGCCATCAGGGCCATGCCGAGAAGGGTCGCGACCTTGGTTCGTTTCGAGGGTTGACGCAGGAGCCGAACGACGAGGAGCCAGCCCACCACGTTCAGCGCCAGGGCGAGGACGGCTCGACCGACGCCCAAGTAGGAGTCCAGGTCCCAGGACGTTCCCCCCACCACGTCCTTGAGAACGCCCGTCTCGACGGGGAAGAACGCCGTGGCAAGGAACCGGAAGGGGTTCAAGGCCACCATCGGGATCCCAGCAATCCTCCTGGGGAGGTCTTCAACGACGTACAGCCCGTTCAGGCCCGCGGCCAGTCGCGCGGCGGCGTAGAGAAGCGTCGGTAGGACAATCGCAAACGCGACGAGCCCCAGCCGCGTCGATCGATCCTCCTCAACCGCATCTCGGCGAGCCGATCGCGACCTGACCCACAACACGTCGATCGCGAGGATGAGCGAGGCGCCAGCTGCTGATTCCTTCGCGAACAGTGCAAGAAGGAGGGACACACCCATCAGGGCGATCTTCCAGAGCGAAGGCTCTCGGGTGAGATGGGAATGGAGGAGCAGGAGGGCGGCGAGGGCGAACAGAGCCGCGATCATGTCCCCGCCATAGGCCACCACTTGAGGATCGGTTCCGATCGTCACCGAACCGAGGAAGAGGCCCGAAGCGAGCACGCTCGCTCCCTTCGAGAGACCGAACACCCATCGAGCGACGAAGAAGACGAGCGCCACGCAGATGCCGTGGCCGAGATAGTTGGGCACCAACAACACCACCGATCGTGACGTCGGGCTCAGCCAGCTGGCGAGATAGACGACGGCGTTCAGTGTCGGGCGGATGAAGTTGGTGAAGCTGCTTCCGAGCTCAGGGTACGTGAGGTTGTACCAACGGTACCCGTGGCCGATCCAGTCGGTGATCGAGGGCGAGAAGAACCGAGCACTGTGCTGAACCAGCGCATAGTCGTCGCCCTTCAGCGCGAACGTCGAAAGGAACCGATAGTTGACAAGCGCTAGGACAACGATCGCGAGAAGCCCCATCCCGAGGGCCAGTGCCAGATCGTCACCCAACCGGACCCGGAGTCGGTGCTCACGTCGTCCGTTCGATGTGTCCAATAGGCCCGCCCTCAGCTCCCAGCGGACGGTTCGAACATCCGCCCGGCCTCCTCGGCAGTGCGGGATGCATACCACATCCCATCCAAAACGACCGCCGCCCGTTCACCCTCCTTGCAGCGCTCGGACCACGCGTCGCGCATCGAAGCCTCAGCGGCTGTCCGTGTGCGGCAATCCCCCGTCGCGTGCCGAGCGCCTGACGCGATGGGTGAGGACCGATGGCTCCTCCTTGCGCAACCGGTCCCCGAGAAGACGGGCCGGATGCGGGACTGCGCTGCCCGCGTGGATTGACGTACGAGGTCACGGCGGGCACGTGGACGATGACGGTCACGATCCGTGGGGGATCGAGCGCCTACAACCTGAAGGCGTCGTGACGTCCCCGACGCCCACGCCGTCACGCACGCCGAGCCCGTCACCCACCCCGAGCCCCAGCCCCATCACCGAGTCCGTCACCCGGTCCGAGTCCACCGACGAGCTCATGTATCGGGGTCCAAGTGGCGGCCCGAGCAGACCTCCGAACGGTGATGGGATCTTACGCGGCGGGGAGCACCTTCTGCTTTGCGGCGGGCACGTACCGCGTGATCGCACCGATCGCGAGCCAGGCCGCCGATCGGGTGATCGGGGCCGGACGTGACGTCACGTTCATCGGTGGGACGGGGCTTCCCAAGAGGGCCGAGGGGATCCTCCTGACGAGCTCCAACGTGGAGTGGTGGTGCAGGGCAACAACGTGAAAGGCGACCTTCTGAAAGGCTGTTGCTCTCACGGCCTGATCTACTCAGCGAGCGTCTAGGTCGGCGAGGAGAAGCCGTAGCTGCGTCACCCCTCGATCTCCTCGGACAGACAATCACGCATGGTAGGGTGCCGCGGTGCCTGGGAGCAGATCGCTTCGTGGGTCCGCGATCCCCCTTCTGCTGAGTCTGGGTGCCGCCGTCCTCGGATCGGCGCCGACCGCAACGGCAGCCGCTGCGAGGTCCCCGCTCAGGATCTCGTCCTCGACGACGAACTCACCGTCCGCCAGACCATTGCGGATGGAGACGACCCTCGCGGCGACCGACGCGATCCGCCTCCGTGCCTGCAGCGGTGTTCGCGTGCGCGCTGCCTCCAACCTTCAGAGGGTGATGGACTCCCACTCCGCCGGGACCACGTACTGCCTCGATGCGGGAAGGTTCCGTGTCACCGTTCCGATCGCGACCCAGGCGGGAGATCGGGTCATCGGAGCAGGACGGAACGACACGTTCATCGACGGGAGCGGGCTCCCTCCGACAGCAGAGGGCATCTTCCTCACGAACACGAGGACGTACTTCGCTCACTTCGACATCTCCGGAGCACCGACGCCGGAGCCGGGCAGCGGGACCTTCTGCAACGGAAGGTCCAACTGCGGCAAAGCCTTCGCCCTCCGCGGAACCTCCTTCAAGCTTCGATCGATCGACTGCCACGACAACGGTGGCAACTGCATCGGAGGCGGCGGGAACGCCAATGTAACGGTAAACGATCTGGACTGCTGGAACAACGGCAACGCCTACTCAACGTCCTCGTCGTTCCGCTACGCAGCCTGCATCAAGCGGGTGGCAGCGGAAGCTAGCCCGAACAACACGATCGTCATCAACTCCTTCATCCACGACAACCGGGGAGCCGGCATCTGGTGCGATCATTGCAAGTACGGATTCTTCGACATCGAGAACAACCGGATCGTCGACAACGGCTCGAACGGCATCCAATGGGAGATGTCGGGAGGCTGGACCTCGAGTGATCACGCATTGATCAAGAACAACGTCATCAGGGGGAACAACGACGCCGACGCCGAATCGTTCAGGGGAGGGATCGGGATCAGCTCCTCGAACGACGTCAGTATCAGGAACAACACCTTCGGCGCGAACGTCGTCGCCGGAGTGAACATCATCTACGCGGATAGCCGGAACCCACCTCAGCCGGATTCTCGAGGCGTGGTGGTGAAGAACAACTCGATGAACGGCGATCCCGTGAACGGCTGCGACCTGGCTGGTGTCCTCTGCACGAACAACGACTGACCCGGCGTGGGACAATCGTCCCCTGACCCTGGGGCCGGCAACAACATGAAGACCACGTTCAACCGAGACACCTCCTTGCGTCGTTCCCGACGCCGGTACGTCCATCGCGAGTGGCTCGTCCTGGCGGCCGCCGTCGTCGTCTCCTGGCTGGGGGGAGCCGCGATCGCTTCGGGCGGCCGGCGCGGCATGCTCGCCATGGCGGTTGGGATCGCCATCTTGGGCGGACTCGCCATCGGGGCCCTCGCCCGCCTGCGGATGAAGGCCGGTTTCGAGGCGGTGGAACTCCCGGTGTTGTTGATCCTGATTGCCGAACTCGTGTTCAGAACGCGGGACGCCGAGTCGCTGGCTTCGAATCCACTCGACTCGGCCGGACTGTTCAGGGTCGCGTGCATGGGCCTAGCGCTTCTCCTCGCCGTCCTCGCACTCACGTCACCCATCAGCGCTCAGGACCGAGTCACGACGAGGCCGTTCCGCCTGTATTGCCTCTACGTCTTCGTGGTCTTCGTCGGAGCGCCGTTATCGGTCAACCTGCCGCTCACCGCCTTTCGCGGGCTAGAGCTGACGGTCGGTATCCTCACGCTCGCCGGCGCCTTCCGCCGAGCCGGTCCGGAGGCCGGCGATCGGATCCTGGGAGTCGTCTATTGGTTCACGGCGGCGTTGGCGCTCATCATCTGGCTCGAGGCTGTCACCATGCCGGGAAGCGCATTCCTCCACGTCAACAGTCCGTTCCCCGTTCAGCTCCATGGGGTATTCCCGCTGCTCGCCGCGAACAGCACCGGCACGATCGGGGCCGTGCTCGGCTTGTGGTCGTTGTGCAGGCTCATGTCGCCGTCGGATCGAGGCCGGACGAGCGCACGAACCCTGCGCGTCCTCACCGCGCTCGGGTTCATGACGCTCATCTTCGCGCAGTATCGAACGGGCTTCGTGGTCACCATCGTCGGCCTCTTGCTCATCCTGGGATTCAAGGGCAGGGCCGCAGCCTTCTGGTTCATCATGGCGGGGCTCCTCGTGGCCACGTTATGGGGCGGGCAGATCGTCCAGGGAGCGGCACCCATCATCCAGCGTGGGGAGAACCCCGAGGTCCTTAGCCGGTTGTCGGGCAGGCTTAACTACTGGGAGGCGGCGCTTCCCGTTTGGAAGGAATCCCCGCTGTTCGGACGCGGGCTGCTCACAGCAGCACGGTTCGAGGTTCTCGCGAAGCTGGGGTCGGTGTACACGTCAAGCATCCACGGGACGTGGGTCGAGGCGCTGGTCGGCACCGGGCTGGTCGGCCTCGCACTCCTGGTGAGCGCCGTGTTGATCACCGCGGCCCGCGCGTTCCGAGAAGCGATGCGGCCCGACGGCAGGATTGTTCCATTGGTGTTGGTCGTCAGCTTGCTCGTACGGAGTCTGACCGGGCCAACGTTCGAGGTCGCCGGGAGCAGCTCGCTGCTGCTCCTGACGATCGCGCTCATGTTCCGCGACCGAGGCCGCGTGCCGGCCCGTGAGCCGCTCGGTTTCGCTCACTGATCTCCCGGATGAAGATCCTCATCCTCCACTCGCGGTATCTTTCCGGATACGCGTCGGGCGAGAACGCCGTCGTGCACGACGAGGCCCGGCTGTTGTCCGACCATGGGCACGATGTCCAGGTCTGGACGCCCGTACCGAACCCCGCCTCGCGGATGCGGCTACTCGGAACCGCCGCGAAGGCCGTGTGGTCGCGAGAGGCCACCGAGGAGGTCTCTCGGACGGTCCGGCGATTCCGACCAGACATCGTCCACATCCACAACCTCTTCCCCATGCTCTCGCCGGCGGTGATCAGCGCCGGCCGAGAACGAGGGGCCGCGACCGTCATGACGCTGCACAACTACCGGATGATGTGCCTGCCGGCCACGTTCCTCCGCGACGGGCGGATCTGCGAGGACTGCCTGGGCCGAACGCCATGGCCGGGGGTCGTCCATCGCTGCTATCGCGATTCCTTGCCGGGGAGCGGAGTGCTGGCGACCTCTCTTTCCCTCCACCGGGCGCTCGGGACGTTCGATCGCGTCACCCTCTACCTCCCTGTCGGCGACTTCGTGGCCCGGAAACATGTCGAGGCTGGCTTCCCTCCTGAACGACTCCGTGTCAAGTCCAACTTCGTACACGCGACGTCACCGCGTGTAGGTCCCGGTAAGTACTTCCTGTTCCTCGGCCGCCTTTCGAAGGAGAAGGGCGTTCACACCCTCCTCGAAGCCTGGAAGGGCATCACCGCTAAGCTCCTCATCGTGGGCGATGGTCCCGAGATGGGGCAGCTGGTCGAAGCGGCTCCGAAGAACGTCGAATTCACCGGGATGGCGGATCCTTCCGAGGTCCCAGCGATCCTCCGAGGAGCCAGGGCGATCCTGCTGCCGTCGACGTGGTACGAGGCGCAGCCCAGAGTGATCCTCGAGGCGTACGCGGCCGCGGTTCCGGTCCTTGCCAGCCGGATCGGCGGACTTTCCGACCTCGTCGAGGACGGCGGTTCGGGACTCCTGGTATCGGCGCACGATCCGGCGGCGTGGTCGAACGCCGTTGCACATCTCTTCGACGACGACGAGTCGAGTCGACTGGGAGAAGGAGCTTATCGGTTGTGGCAACAACGGTACAGTCCCGAGCAGGGCCTCACGGAGCTGGAGGGCGCCTATCGGGAAGCTCTGTCTCGTCGGTGAGCTCTGCGCCAGGCTCGGGTGGATGCGAACCCGGAAGACCGATCTTCGCGTCCGGCGTTGGTTCCCTGAGCGCCCCGACGGCCAGCATGGACCCTGAGACGAACGACGCGATCACCGCACCCCAAGCAGCCCCGATCAGTCCGTATCGGATCGCGCCCATGGCACCCAAACCGATCACGAGAACCAGCGCCGCGCTCCGAACCAGCAGGAGGAACCGTCCACGCCTCTGAACCTTGATCAGGGGTGAGAAGCCCACCGCGGCGGCGGAAAAGGTCTGCCCGATGGCGATCGGCACCACCAGGTTCCGATACCGGAGGAAGTCGCTCCCGTAGAGCAGCGGCAGCAGATGCCATCCGCCGAGGAAGAACGCCGAGAAGAAGGCCAGGGACGCCGCGACCGCGATCCCTGATAGCCTCAACGCCACGTCCCGAGCCTGTCGGTACCCAACCGCATATGCCCTGGCGACGGCGGGGAGACCGGGGAGTACCACGGCAGGACCGATCAGGCTGAGCGGGGCGAAAAGGGACTCGACGGCCCGATACCCCCCCAGTGCGGTGGCACCAACGATGGCGGCGAGGACGAAGGCCCAGAGGCTGACTCCCATGTTCACGACGATGGCCGCGGCCACGTTCCACCGCCCGAAAGGCCACGCCTCCCTCCACCACCACGACAGGGCGACGCGGATCGGCGAGGGCCTCACCCGCGTCTGCGCGAATCCGGCGACGGCTCCGGCCAATGCTCCCAACCCCCACGTGCACATCACGGCCTCCTCCGTGCTGAAGACCCAGGCGATCGGGATCGATGCCGCCATCGTGAGGAACCAGATGGCGTCGTTCGCGGCGGCGGCCGAAGCCCTGCGCTCCCGGAAGAGCAAGCCCCGCCAGAAGTCCTGCACCAGCGTCACGGACAGCCACGGCGCAACCAGGACCAGCGACGTGCCACCCGAGCCCGGAGCCGCGAAGCCGACGACGGCCGCGATGAGCGTCGCAAGGCCCCCGACTAGGATCGACAACGTCAGACCCACGCTCGCCGTCTCCGCCCGGTGCTGTCGATCGTGCGAGGACGTGATCGCCAGGAGCGTCTCCGTTACCAGCGCTCGTTGCACCACGAGGACGAACAGGTACACCGAGAACGCGAGGAAGACCTGGCCCAGACCAGAGGGGCCGAGCAGGCGCCCGGCGAGCAGAGACAAGCCGAAGTTGGTCGCCGAGGAAAACGCTTGGTCAACGAACCCCCACGCGATCGTCGTTCGCCGCCCGATGCCCCACTCGAACCAGCGACGAGGCGGCCGCTTCGTATCACCCGGCTGGTTCAACGGGGTCCTTTCCCCTTGGGGATCCCCGCTCGCGTGTGGTCGGCAATGGGATCGCTACACCCTGTAGCCGAGCGATCGAGCCACATCCCGAACGGCCGGAAGGACGTTGCGGATCTCCTCGCGGGGGACAGCTACCTCAGGCACATGCGGTTTGCTCACGTTGATCCTTGGCAGACCGTCCTCGAACTTGCGGAACGGCCCTGCGTCAAGACGCGCCCACGACGCGATCCTCGATAGGGCCTCGAAGGGATCGGCAACCAGATCCTCGAAGCGGACGCGCAGATAGCGCGACCCATCGATGCTCGCCACGTCTTCGAGGCAGCGCTGGTGGCACGAGGCCCACTGGAAGGCGCATACCTCGGGCAGCGTCTTCCCATCCATCGATCGCCATCCGGGCGGCAGCACGAACGACCATGAAGCCCCGTCGTAACCCGCGATGTGGAACCCTTCAGGCAGCGGGAAGTCCTTGTACCTGAGGGGATGGTTCCATGCTCGGTACATGGCGTTGAGGTTGGAGAGTGGTTCTCTCGTCATGTGGAGGAACCGGGCGTCGGAGAACAGGGCATCGAGGAATCTGATGCGCAAGATGTTTGGGATGTGCTTCTCGGCGATCCGCACCGGTGGCCTCTTGAATGGCCTGCTCAGACCGGCGATCAACGGACTCAGCTCTGGTTTGCCTCGACCCCTGAGTGGCACGAACCGCCCGAGAGGTATGCGTTCGAGATTCCCGGCTGCGTCGAAGAACCGTTTGCGGAGCTCCGGGGCGACGCCGGGATCCAAGTCCGCCTCGGTGAGGACGTGGGACTCCCAGCCCCGGTAACCGGGATGGAACGGACCATCGAGCACGGCTCGACTCTCCGAGTGAAGGCTCCAGAGATCCGGATGTGAAGCGAGCACCGCGAACAGGGACGATGTCCCCGAGCGCGGCGTGCCAACGATGATGATCGGCTCGGTGATCAGATCTTCGCCCACTCAGCCTCGCCTTTTCCGATGGACGGGCACAGACCGTGCGCGTCCCAGCCTATCGAGGCTGACGCGAGCACGCGGTTGCGCAAGTCATGGAGCAGGAAGCACGTCCACAACGTCGGACAAGCTCTGCGACCGACGATCGATGGTGTACTCGAGCGCCACCTCGCGAGCACCATGCATCGGCATCTCCCTCGCCCGCTCCAGTTCGGCCGCGAGTCGTGATGTCACGGCGCTTCGGCTGCCGGAGGCGGGGACACCGATCCCATATCCACCCGCGAGGAGCGGCGGCCCACCGTGGGCCAAGCAGACGATCGGAAGCTCTGCCGCGAGGGCTTCCACGACCACCCACCCGGCCTCGTCGTGAAGGCTCGGGAACAAGAACACGCCCGCCTCCTCTCGCATCATCCGAAGGAGGTCCTCACGGCGGAGCCATCCGTTGAACACCGTGCGATCCTGGACGCCGGCCCTAGACGCCACGTCTCGCAGCCTGGCATCGTCCGGACCGTCCCCACAGATCAAGAGTCTCCAATCGGGGAGCCGGGCGACGGCCTCGATTGCCAGGTCGACCCCCTTCCACGGGAGCAAGCGGCCCGCGAAGAGTGCAGTCCTGCTTCGATCGGCCGCTGCCCCCTCGACATCGGGGACCGCCGACAACACCACGTGCGGGAACGTCCGAGCCCTGTGACGATGCCGCCGAGGTAGCCAGTCGATCGTCTCGTGGTTCTGCACCAGGATGAGCAGCGCGCGACCCCACGCCAGCCGTGCGAGCGGGTTCAGATAGCGACCGGCCGTCCTGCCCACGCCACGTGCCACTTCGTAGGCCGTGGGGCCGGCTCCCATCGAGGGGACCAGCCGCCAAGGGGGACCCACCCCGCCACCCACGGGACCGAACACGAAGGGTGGGCCGACCAAGGGCGCCAACGAACCGAGCCACGCGTTCGCGAGGGTGAGATGCCAGACCAGGTCGAAGCCGATGGAGCGATGAAGCCGCTTGGCTTCGCGAAGCGCTGCGATCTGCCAGAGGAGGTAATAGGACCTGAGACCGCGGATCCCTCGCTTCCACGACCTCGCCCATGGCGGCAGGTCGACGTAGACGAAGTGGAGCGAATCCCGCTCGGGCATCGCTCCGATCGCCGATTCGATCCGGTCCCGGTTGTTGGCTCGTGTCAGGACCCAGGTGTCGCCGAAGCGAGCGAGCATTCGAGCCCACATCCATCCAGCCCCTGGCTCGGAGCCCTCCGCAGGCTCGCATGCGTATGCGAAGGCAAGGAGCTTCATGTCGCCATCATCGAGCGAGGCGAAGGGGATGCGCTTGACATCGAGGGGGCGTCCTCCGGTTCGCTGCCGACGTCGTCACCGACCACACCCATACCCATCCTCGTCGGGGGGATGAGGCGCCACACTATACTTGCGGCAGTTTGCAGCGCAGATGTCGCCGATGTCGCCGT
>JAXIPB010000146.1:0-67195 GCA_045403155.1 Micromonosporaceae bacterium | reverse complement strand
GCCGACGTCGGCCTGCGCCAGTGCTGGCGCATCGTTGGTGCCGTCACCCGTCATGGCGACCAGCCGCCCGCCCTCCTGCTCCTTCTTGATAAGAGCGAGCTTGTCCTCCGGCTTGGCCTCAGCGAGGAAGTCGTCGACGCCAGCCTCGCCCGCAATCGCCTTCGCGGTGAGGGGGTTGTCGCCGGTAATCATGACGGTGCGGATGCCCATGAGGCGCATCTCGTTGAAGCGCTCCCGCATGCCCTGCTTGACAACATCCTTGAGGTGGATGACGCCGAGCGCCCGGGCCGGTTCGGTGCCGACCCGTTCCGCGACGACCAGGGGCGTGCCGCCGGTCGAGCTGATCGCGTCAACCGCCGGACCGACGTCCGAGGTGGGGTGGCCACCGTTGTCCCGAACCCACTTCATCACCGCCGAGGCGGCGCCCTTACGAACGTGCCGGGTGGAGCCGTTCTCGGAGAGATCGATACCGCTCATCCGGGTCTCCGCGCTGAAGGCGACGAACGTGGCGTGCGGCATGAAGCCGTCCTCGCGCGCCCGCAGCCCGTACCTGGTCTTCGCGAGCACGACGATCGAACGACCCTCGGGCGTCTCGTCGGCGAGACTGGACAGCTGCGCCGCCTCGGCGAGATCCTCCGCGGCCACGCCGTCGACCGGCAGAAATTCGCTGGCCTGCCGGTTGCCCAGGGTGATGGTGCCGGTCTTGTCCAGCAGGAGCGTGTTCACGTCGCCGGCCGCCTCGACCGCGCGGCCGCTCACCGCGAGCACGTTGCGCTGGACCAGGCGGTCCATGCCGGCGATGCCGATGGCCGAGAGCAGCGCGCCGATCGTCGTCGGGATGAGGCAGACCAGCAGCGAGATGAGCACCACGCCGCTGACCCCGGCGTCGGTGATGGCCGTCGTATCTGGCGCCGCTGCCTGGTAATCCTTGGAGAAGATGGCGAGTGGCTGCAGCGTGACGACTGCCAACAGGAAGATGATCGTCAACGCAGCCACCAGAATGTTCAGCGCGATCTCGTTGGGAGTCTTCTGTCGGTTGGCGCCCTCCACAAGGGCGATCATCCGATCGATAAAACTCTCTCCCGGCTTCTGCGTGATGCGCACGACGATCCGGTCGGAGAGCACCTTCGTACCGCCCGTTACGGCGCTACGGTCGCCGCCGGCCTCCCGGATGACCGGCGCCGACTCGCCGGTGATGGCCGACTCGTCCACGCTGGCGATGCCTTCGATGACGTCGCCGTCGCCCGGGATGATCTGACCGGCCTCGACGACGACGATATCGTCCGTCCTGAGCTCGGTCGCCGCGACGGTCTCCTCTGTGTACGCGCCGGCGGCCGCACCTTCTGACCAGCCGGTCAGCCGGCGGGCCATCGCATCCTTCTTCGCGGCGCGCAGGCTCGCCGCCTGGGCCTTGCCGCGGCCCTCGGCGACCGCCTCGGCCAGGTTGGCGAAGACAACTGTGAGCCAGAGCCACACGGTGATGAGCCACGCGAAGGAGCTGGGGTCGGCGATGGCCAGCACCGCGGTGAAGGCGGCGCCGATCTCGACGATGAACATGACCGGGTTGCGCCAGAGGGTCCTTGGATCGAGCTTGCGCAGTGCGTCCGGCGTCGACCGGATCAGCTGCTTGGGGTCCAGCAGCCCGCCGCCGACCCGACTCGGAGGGCTCGGCGCCTCATACCCGCTGGGTGCCACGTCAGCGACAGTCATGTCTCTTGGCTCTCTTGTTTACAGGCCCTCGGCCAGCGGGCCGAGCGCGAGGGCGGGAAGGAAGGTCAGCGCAACGAGGACGAGCAACACGCCGACGACCATGCCGACGAAGAGCGGCCGGTGGGTAGGCAGCGTGCCTTCGGAGGCCGGCACGGCCCTCTGCCGGGCGAGCGCGCCGGCGAGGCCGAGCGCGAACACGATCGGCAGGAACCGTCCGAGCAGCATGCACAGGCCGAGCGCGGTGTCCCACCACGGCGTGTTCACGGTGATGCCGGCGAAGGCAGAGCCGTTATTGTTGCTCGCCGATGTGAAGGCGTAGAGCACCTCGGAGAGTCCGTGCGGGCCGACGTTGAGGGCCGTCGAATTGTTGCCGGTGGCGAACGCCGCTGCCGTGCCGACGAGCACAAGGATCGGAGTCGTGAGGAAGTAGAGCGACGCAAACTTGATCTCACGGGAGCCGATCTTCTTGCCCAGGTACTCCGGCGTGCGTCCCACCATCAGACCGGCCACGAAGACCGTGATCACGGCGAGCACGAGAATCCCGTAAAGGCCGGCGCCGACGCCGCCCGGAGCGACCTCGCCGAGCATCATGTTGGTGATCGGAATCATGCCGCCCAGCGCGGTGTACGAGTCGTGGAACGAGTCCACCGATCCGGTCGACGTGAGTGTCGTAGAGGCGGCAAAGGTGGCCGAGTTCGGTATGCCGAATCGCGCCTCCTTGCCCTCCATCGCGGCGCCCACTGCCTGCGGGACCGTGCCGTTGCCGGCGAGTTCGAACCCTGTCGTCAGCGAGATGCTGGCGATGGCCAGGATCCCCATGATGGCGACGATCGCGTACCCCTGCCGGTTGTCGCCCACCATTCGGCCGAAGACCCGCGGGAGGCTGAACGGGATGGAGAGCAGCAGGAAGATCTCGAAGTAGTTGGTCCAGCTGGTCGGGTTCTCGAACGGGTGCGCGCTGTTCGCGTTCGCGAAGCCGCCGCCGTTCGTGCCGAGGTCCTTGATGGACTCCTGGCTCGCCATCGGGCCGCCGGTGATTGCCTGTTCCCCGCCGGCGAGCGTGGTGTGCGTCGCGTAGTCGGAGAAGTTCTGGATGGCTCCGCCGAGGATCAGCACGATCGCGGCCACGATGGAGATGGGCACCAGGATTCGGATCGTTATGCGGGTCAGATCCACCCAGAAGTTGCCGAGGTGGCCGGTGCGCTTGCGGGCGAACCCGCGGACCAGCGTCACCGCCACCGCGATGCCGACGGCTGCGGAGACGAAGTTCTGCACCGCGAGTCCGGCCGTCTGGCTAAGGTAGGTCATTGTCGACTCGCCGGAGTACGACTGCCAGTTCGTGTTGGTCACGAAGCTGACCGCGGCATTCCACGCGACGTGGTCGGTGACTCCCGGGAAGTCCTGTGCCGGCCCGAACAGGGCCCAGTTCACCCGCAGGATTAGGTACAGGACAAGGATGGACACTGCGGAGAAGGCGAGCAGACTGCGGGCGTACACACCCCACGTCTGCTCACCGTCGGGATTCACTCCGACGAGCCGATATATACCGCGCTCCACGCGTGAGTGCTTGGCGCCGGTCACCACGCGGTACATGTAATCGCCGAAGGGGCGGTACACCGCCGCCAACGCAGCCATCAGCACGATGATGAAGATCACGCCCGCGGTAGTCGTACTCATCTAGAAGCGCTCCGGAAATAGCACGGCAACCACAAGGAATACCGAGAGGCCGACCGCGACGATCAGGCCGATCACATTGACCGCAGTCATAGCCGCTCAACTCCTCGCACGACGAGCGCGAGAAGCACGAACAGCGCGACGGTCAGCAGCACGTACACCAGATCAGGCATCGTGCGTCTCCTTCTTCGTTGACTGGGTCTCACGACGTTCGGATTGGTTGACCACGTTGCTGAGTTCAGCGATCAATGCCGCCTCGGCACTGACCGTCCGAATCCACCGCCATACGCGGCCTAACCCGACGGATAGCGCAAACACGGCCAAATGCCATGCACTCGTCGTACCATCCCAACTCAGCTCGCCGTAGCGGTTCACCAGGAATCCGGTGAAGAGCAGGTAGCCGAGGGCGGACACGACCAGGCTCGCCCGGGTGTCTTTCACGAGGCCGGCGACGGCGACCACCGCCAGCGACATCACGACCAGGCGAGTGGGTACTTCGGGAGCCAGGGCCGCCGCAGCGACAGTCGCGCCGATCATGACCGCAGCGCCGATCGCCAGGTTGATCCCGAAAGGGGTCGCCCCGGCGTCGACGTCGGCTCGCGCCGATTTGCTCCACACCCCGCACGCTCCTCAATGGCACAGCGATTCAACGGCACAGCGATTCATTGGCACAGCGATCGCAGCGGCGAGCGCCCGAGATATAGAAGCGCGCCCCGAAGCGGTGCGAGAGGTCTTCTGACGTGATCCATACGCGCGGGAGGCTGTTCTTGACGCGTTCGATACGCGACGGCCGCGCTAGGTGCGTATCGGCGGACCGAGTAGTCGCTCGATGAGTCGAGTCTCGCCGGGCCACGCCGCCAGCAGGACGTCGCGCGGCACCTTTCGGGCGGCGTATCTCAGGGCGAGTGCGACGACCACGATGTCGTCGAGCGGCCCGATCACGGGGAGGAACTCGGGGATCAGATCGATGGGGCTCGCGACCCACACCGCGGCGATCAGGAGGGCGACCTTAGCCCGGCGCGGCACGCGCGGGTCATTGCGCAACCGCCGCACGGCGGTGACGCAGTCCGGGATGAACGACGCGAGATCACGAATAATGCCGGGCGGCAACGTGCGGGCCAGCAGGATCAACAAACCCCAGCTCGCGACGATCACGCCGAGTCCGATGGCGAGACCGACCAACCAGTCACGCATCGCGCGTCAGTCCAGAGTGGAGCGCTCGGGTGCCTGGCCGGTCGGTTGGCGAGCAGCAGTCGTCGGCGCACGATTGGTCGTCCGCGAGTGGAGGGCAGCAGGCGTCGCCGCGCCATGCGTTGCGACCCTCGTGGACCGCGACGCCCGCGATGACCAGCGCCGCGAGCGGATCGGCCCACCACCATCCGAACGTGGCATTCGCGCCCAGACCGACGAGCAGCACCGCGGAGAGATACGTGCAGAGCAGCGTCTGCTTCGAGTCGGCCACGGCCGAGGCCGAGCCGTACGCGTGGCCGGCCCGTCGCTGCGCCGCGGAGAGCACCGGCATTACGACCAGGCTGACGGCGGCCAGACCGATGCCGACCGGGGACGGATCGGCCTCGGCGGCGCCGAGCAGCGCCCGGACGGACTCGACCGTGACATACGCGGCCAGCGCGAAGAAGGACACGGCGATAATCCGCAGCGCGACCCGCTCGCGATGGCGCGGGTCCGGGGCGGCGAACTGCCAGGCGACGGCGGCGGCCGACGAGACCTCCACAATGGAGTCCAGGCCGAAGCCAATCAGCGCAGTGGACGACGCGAGCGCGCCAGCCACGATGGCGACCACGCCCTCGATCACGTTGTAGCCGATGGTCGCAGCGACCAACAGCCGGATCCGGCGGCGGAGCACGTCTCGTCGTACCTCGGAAGCTCGCGCGACCAATTCATTCCGCGCCATCGGGAACCCCGCCATCGATTTCAGTCCGCGCCATCGATAGGGCACTCGGTGTCCACGGCGAGCGTCAACTCAACGAGATCGGAGAGCGCGTGGCCCAGACGGGCGTCGGCCAACTCGTATCGGACGCGCCGGCCCTGAGGCACTGCGACGACCAGTCCACAGCCGCGCAGGCAGGCCAGGTGGTTGGAGAGCTTGGTCCGGGAGACGCCGAGCGCGTCCGCGAGGTCGGCCGGGTACCCGGGACCGTCACGCAAAGCGAGCAGAAGGCCACACCTGGTCGGATCCGACAGTGCCTGACCGAACCGGGCCAGCACCTGAGCCTGCGAGGCGACCACCAGCACGACCCAGATAGTACAGCGGCTACTGAACTATGGCAGCTTGATCACCGCGGGTGTGCGATGTTGCCCGCTTTGACGCGGTCGACATGGGCAAGTGTCGTACAGTTTCGATGATCTTGGTGCCTAAAAGCCAGATGTGCTGGTCGGGGCCCCGACGACGGTGACGCGGCCGTCGGTCAGTCGGTAGGACATTCCGACCGCCGCGCAGCGGCCGGCGCTGACTGCATCCGCGACGGCGGTGTCGTGACGGATGATCAAGTCGACCGTGTACTGGACGTGCACGTTTGAGATGCCGTCGTGGTCAGTGATGTCGCGGGTTTGGGCGTGCTGGATGCTCGGGACGACACCGTCAATGATGGCGCGCAGATCCAGGTCGGGCGGCCCACTTCCGGTCATCGCGTCGTGGGCGGCTTGGATCGCTCCGCAGGAGTCGTGGCCGAGCACAACCACCAGGGGCGCAGCCAGCACGGTCACGCCGTAATCGATGCTAGCGAAGACCTCGGCGCCGGTGATGTGCCCCGCGGTCCGCACCACGAACAGATCGCCGAGCCCGCGATCGAAGATGATCTCGGCGGCGAGACGTGAATCGGAGCAGCCGAAGACCACAGCGAACGGTCGCTGAGCCTGCGCGAGCGCGGCGCGACGCTCGGCGTCCTGGTGTGGGTGGACTCGAGTTCCGGTGACGAACCGCTCGTTGCCCGCGAGTAGCTCGGCGAGCGCGTCCGCGGGGGTGGCGGGTCGGGGGTCCACGTCTGCCATAGCTGCAAACATAGATGTGCACTATCGTCGACCCGTGCGGAGGTGAGCCGTGGCGGCTGCTGTGGGGTGGGGCGCGTTGGCCGCCTCGTCGCTCGTGATTGGAGCGCTGCTGGGCCTGGCGCGGCGCTGGCCGGACCAGTTACTCGGCCTTGTGCTCGCCTTCGGCGCCGGCGCTCTGGTGAGCGCCGTGGCCTTCGAACTCGCCCAGGAGGGCATCGAGATCGGTGGCGGTCCCGCGGTGGCGGGCGGCCTGGTTGTCGGGGCGGTGACCTACTTTGTGCTCGACAAGGCCGTCAGTAGAATTGGGACGGACGCCGGACCGTCGTTGGCTCTCGGCGCCGTTCTTGATGGCATCCCCGAGCAACTCGTCCTCGGCATCGGCATGACCACTGGCGGCATGAGCGTTGGCTTGCTCGCCGCCGTATTCGTCTCGAACCTACCCGAGGCCATCGGCGCCTCCAGCGACCTGCGCGCAGAGGGTCGCAGCGCCGCCTTCATCCGGCGAATGTGGATCGGCGTGGCGGTCGTATGCACGCTCGCGACCGTCGCCGGCTTCGCGATCGGGGACAGCGCCTCGGGCTGGTTCAAGGCCGGCGTCAACGGCTTCGCGGCCGGCGCGCTGCTCGTCATGCTGGTCGACTCGATGGTTCCCGAGGCGAGAAAGAAGGCCGGTCGCGCGGCCGGCCTGGCGACGGTGCTCGGCTTCGCTGTGGCGGCCGGGCTCTCCAACCTCGTCGCGTAGGCCTCAACGCTTCAAGGACGGAGCCAAATCCGCGGGCGAGATTCCATCGAGGCCGTCCTCTTCAATTCGCACGACGAGCGCCCGCGCCCAGGAGACGAGTCCAGCCACGTCGATGCCGTGCGGCGGTTCGTCCACATAGGCGTTGACCCGATCGGCGGCCCGCCGCAGCAGCTGCATCGCGCCGACAGGGTTGCCCCGCTGCACGTGCGTCACACCGACGGCCAGCTGGGCGAGACCCCGCCACAGCTCACGATCGCTGTCGGGGGCGGACTTCCACGCGGCCTCGAGGACCTCGTGCGCCCGAAACGCGCGACCATCGTCGAGCAGCCGCTGCGACTCGGCGAGCGTCTCCTCCGGCGACAGAGCGAGGTCGTCGGGCACCCCCTCCACCCCGGCCGTGCCGCGGGGCAAGGGCCGGCCCAGCTCGTCTCGCGGTCGTGCGTTGCGCGGGCGCCCGGCACCGTCCCTGTCCCGGCCGACCTCACTCACGGCCCGCCTCCGCATTGACGCGCGCCACTGTCGCCGGTAGTCCACGCAGATCGGGGAGGACCGCGTCCGCCAGCGACGGGTCGTCGGTCTCGGCCAGCCGGTTGATCCATACCCTCGGGATGCCGAGCTGCCGCGCGGGAACCATGTCGTGAAAGTAACTCTGCGCCACATGTACCCAGCGGTCGCGCGTCGCCCGATGCGAGCGCACGAAGCGGGTGAAGTGGTTGTGCGCCGGCTTGTAGGCGCCCGCGTCCTCGGCGGTGACGACGGCGTCGAGTGGCACCGGCAGCCGCCGCTGGGTCTCGGCGATGATGTCGCGGTCGCAGTTCGTCAGCAGCGCGAGGCTCCAGCCGTCGTCACGCAGGGCCGCAAGCTCCTCCCGTACATCGGGAAAGACGGGCCAGTACGGCATCGACGTCGCGAGGACCGAGGCATCATCATCGCCGAGCGCCACATTGAGGTCTGCGCAGGCCCGGCGGAGGCCCTCGGCGAGAACCAGGCGATACCGCATCATCGGCGCCTCGGCCTGCACCCGCGGCTCGTGCCGGTTGTACGCCTCGAGGATCTCCGCACCCCGGCCCGGGGCGACCAGCTCCGCCGCGGTGCCGATGCCATGACGCCAATCCACCAGCGTGCCGAAACAATCAAACGTGACCCAACGTGCCTCGGTCATCAAGCCTCCCCGGGTGTCAGAGTACGAAGGCGTCGGTCCACAGTTGACCCGAGCGCCCAGAGAGCGCGTCAAGCAGTGCGACAGCCTGCCCGTCGGTCAGCGACGCGACGAAGTCGATGATGGCACGGCCCCGTGCCATCGACAGCCGGTCGGGCGTGCTCTCGGGCAATTCGGCCTCGGCGAGCTCAATCAGATCGGGAAGCCGACGCGGCAGCCGGGTCGCCTCCTCGGGATCGAGGATCCAGGCCAGCAGCGCATCGACGAGGGTCTCAAGAAGCCTGGCCTGTCCGCGTTGATGCAGGGCCAGGTCGGGCCGGGCCAGCACGAATCGGTGGTGGATGAACTTGAGCACCTGTACCTCGTGCCACTGGGCCGGGCCGAGCACGACGTGCCCCGACCGCACCGCCGGCTCGGCGATGACCTCGATCGCGCCGACGAGTCGCTGCGTCCAGCGGGCGGAGAAGCTGGCGACGTCCTGCTCCGCCTCGATCGATCCGTCGAACGGGGCAGAGAGCAGACCGTCGACCAGCTCGGACCGTGCCTGCTCCATGGCGTCGGCGAAGGCCTCCTCGTCGCTGATCCAACCGTCCTTGCGATGAATCTCCCGGCGCAGGCGTTCAATGGCCGAACCTGCGCGGCGCGAGTCCTGGCCCAGATCCACATCGGAGAGTGACCGCAACTCGGCGCGCTCGCGCTGCCAGGCGAGCAGCTCTCCGGCGACCGATCCCTGCTGCAGCACGCCAACGCGGTAGAAGTCCTCAACGTCGTGAATGGCGTAGGCGATGTCGTCGGCAGTGTCCATGATGGACGCTTCGACCGTCTGCTGCCAGTCCGGGATAAGACCGGCGAAGGGTTCGCGGGCCTGCCGCATGTCGTCGATCTCGGTCGTGTAGGCGCCGAACTTAGATGAGCCGCTGTCCGGCTCGTCGGCTGGTGGCGTCGCACCGCGGGGCCGCTGGTCGAGGTGGCGCGGATGCGGATCGGGATAGCTGGTCCGGGTCCACGGATACTTCAGGATCGCGGCCCGTACCGCCGCGGTGAGGTCCAGGCCGATGGTCGCAGTGCCGCGAATCTCCGTGCTGGTCACGATCCGGTAGGACTGGGCGTTGCCCTCGAACCCGTCGGGCAGGCCCAGGCGTTGGCGGGCAAGCCGGTCCAGAACCTGCTCGCCGAGGTGCCCGAACGGCGGATGCCCAAGGTCGTGGGCGAGCGCTGCAGCCTCAACGACGTCGGGGTCGCTGCCGCCCAACTTCTCCAGCAGGTTGCGGGTGAAGTCGTTGGCCAGCAGCCGCTCCGCGATCGCCCGCCCGACCTGCGCCACCTTCAGGCTGTGGGTGAGGCGATTGTGGACCAGTAGTCCCGACCCGCCAGGACTGACCACTTGCGTGACGCCACCGAGGCGGGCGAAGAACGGTGAGCTGACGATCCGGTCACGATCCGCCCGGAACGGACTGGCGGCCAGGTCGCCGGCGAGTCCTGCGCCGCCGCCGAACTTTCGCTGGGCACGCACATCCACCGGCGAGTCCATGATCAGACGCTAGCAACCTCCGACCGGGCCACTACGAGCAGAGTCCGCAGACTGGGATCTGCCGCGTACGCGATCCGGGTTCCGACGGCGAGCGCGGCCCGGAGCGCGTCCAGTGTCTCCGCCGTGACGACCTCCCCCGGGAGGAGGACCGGCACACCCGGCGGGTACGGCGCAACCACCTCGGCGGAGATCCGGCCGACCGCTGTGTCGGCGTCCACGGCGACGTGGTCGGCGAAGAACGCGTCCCGGGGGGTCATTGCGGCCTCGTACGCCGGGTTCGACGCTCCCCACTGCACGGCGGCGCTGAGTGCACGCGGTGGACCGCTGTGCCGTACGATCGCGGCGCCGAGCACATCGACGAGCCGCCCCACCGTGGCCGGGGTATCGACGAGGGTGACGATCGGCACCACCGTGTCGTGGTCGGCCATCTCGACCGGTACGTTGCCGCGGATGAGATCCTGTTCGACGTCAACGCCGGAGGACCCCGTTTGGGCCAGGAGCACAACCAACTTGGCCGGATCGAAGCGGCCCCGCGCGAAGTCCTCCGGGCCCGGCGCCGTGACGCCTGTGATCTCGCGTAACTCGTTTCGCGCCTTCGCCACGATGTCGACGAGCGACCCGAGCAGCTCGTGGCCGCGCGCGGCGAGCAGCGCGCGGGCTCCGTCGGCGCTGGCCAGGATCGCACCCGCCGGGCTGGTGGTGTTGGCGACCTCGAACGCCCGCTCCAGCCGGTGCCGATCGAGCCGGCGCGCCGCCGTGTTCGCGACGACGAGCGACGCCTGGCTGAATGCGGGCAGCGTCTTGTGCGCGCTCATCACCAGCGCGTCGGCGCCCTGCGCGAGCGCGTGCGCGGGATATGACGGATGGAATCCGAAGTGGGCACCCCAGGCCTGATCCACGAGTACGGGAAGGTTGGCCTTGTGCGCCACGGCCACGAGCGCGGGCAAGTCCGAGATCGTGCCGAGGTAGCTGGGCTCAACCAGGAATACCGCCCGAGCCTTGGGGTACGCGCGCACGGCCTCGCGAAGCGCCTTCCCGGTCACACCGATTGGCACGCCCAGTCGATTGTCCACTTGGGTCGGTAGCCACTTCGGCTGAAGGCCGGCCAACACCAGCCCCAGCAGGGTCGAACGGTGAGCGGAGCGGGCCACGAGCACCTCGTCCCCCGGTCGCCCTACCGACAGCGCGAGCGTCTGGTTCGCGTGCGTGGAGCCGCCGGTCGAGAAGCGGCACCAGTCACCGCCCCACAATTGCGCCGCCCGCGCCTCCGCGTCGGCGAGGACCCCGGCCGAGAGCTTGACCGAGTCCAGGCCGCCGTAGAGCGGCACGTCACTGGCGAGCATTGCTCCCAGCGCCGGGGAGAGGCGGCTGGCCGCGCCCTTATGCCCCGGAATCGTGAACGGTGTTACCGACCGGGAAGCATACGAAAGCCAGGCAGCAAGCAGCGGCGCATCCGCGACAAGTTCGTCCTCCACAGCGCGAGAATAGAGCCCGGGCTTGACGCGTGGACGAAGGTAGGGAGATGACCGGAGAGGACGCGACGGCGAAGACGCGGCGGGTGTGGGACAGGTACGCGCCGCGCTACGACCGTGGCATGCGGTTCTTCGAACGTTTCCAATTCCGCGGTGGCCGCGAGTGGGTCTGCTCCCGCGTCGACGGCAGGGTTCTCGAGGTCGGGGTTGGGACCGGCCTCAACCTGCCGCTCTACCCATCGGGCGTCACGCTGACCGGGGTGGACCTGAGCCCGGCCATGCTTGAGATCGCTCGCCAGCGGGCCACGCAACTGGGTCTGGCCGCGGACCTTCGCGAGGCCGACGCCCAGGCGCTACCGTTCCCGGACGCGTCATTCGACACCGTGGTGTGCACCCTGTCGTTGTGTGCCATTCCCGACGACCGGGCAGCGATCGCCGAGATGTGGCGGGTGCTGCGCCCCGGCGGTCGGCTGCTCCTGCTCGACCACATCGGGAGCAACATCTGGCCGATCTGGGCCGGACAGCGTCTGCTGGAGATGGTCACCATCCGGTCGGCGGGCGAGCACCAGACCCGCCGCCCGCTGCCCCTCGTCAAGGAAGCGGGCTTCGCCGTGCAGGAGACCGAGCGACTCAAAGCCGGCAGCGTGGAACGTGTCCACGCGCGCAAGCCGTGAGGCTCAGATGTGGCGCTGCCAGATGAAGGCCTCGGCGACGACCTGATAGCCCAACATCTCGTTGACCGCGATCATGTGGGCATTGGACGCGGCGTTCCAGGTGTCGACGGTTCGCAACTGCGGCTCCTCTTCGCGGAGCCAGCGCAGCATTCCGATCTTCAACAAGAGTCCGAGCCGGTGTCCGCGGTGCGCACTCAGCACGCTCGTGTCGAACTGATACCCGAGCCACGGAGTCTCGCTCTCCACGCCCACCACTGTGTGTCCCGCGAGGATGCCGGTCTCCCGCTCACGCGCCACCAGCCGGTAGACGCGCCGCTTCTGCGCCTCCTGACCAACCTCGAAGGCGCGGATGCGCTCCGGGCTGAACACCTCGTCCTCGACGTCCAGGTCGTCGATCGGGGCGTCGTTGATCGCCGCTGTCATCTGGGCGACGTCCGCCACCATCTCCTCCGGGATCGTTCCCGCCAGCCGTACCAAGTCATACCCGGCGGCGTGGCCCTGAGCAGACGCGTACGCCTCGTCGAGCCGTGCCCAGTCGAGGGCGGTCAGGTCCTGTCGGCGCTGGATCGCGACGGAGGCTCGATCGAGGCCCATCGTCTTGGCGAACTCCACCGAGCCGGGCAGATCGTAGCTCTCGGTCAGCACCAGTGTGCGGCCGTCGGCGCGGACCGTCTCCACGCCAGCCTCGTACAGCCGGCGTCCCAGTCCTTGTCGGCGCAGAAGCGGGTCCACTGTGATCTCAATGAAGCCGGTGTGAGTGTTGTCCCACTGGGACAGATGAACCTCAAGTACGCCGATGACTCGCCCGCCCTCATCCCGGGTCACCGCGACCCTCGGCGGATCACCGTCCCAGCCGTAGATCAGGCGGGCCGCGAACGCCGCCAGAGTGCCGCTGGGCTGGTACGGGCAGTCCACGGCGCGGGCCGCCTCGAGCACCGCCATCGCCCCCGCCGCATCGCGGCCGTCGATGTTGTGCGGATCCAGCCAAATGAGCTCCACCACCCCAGGAAACCGCTATGGGCCTCCAACCGCCACCGAATATTGGCACGCAGTCAAGTCAGCCCGGGGGGGCGTGGGTGACCTAAACCGCCACATGTCATCGATGGCCGCGACCCGAAACGCGATGAGGGCACGCTCTGCCGCTGGACTCTGCCGCATCGCTCCGGTACCGAGCCCAGCTCACCGCCGTCAATGGCGATCCCATTCATCCCCTACTGGTCTCGATGTCAAGGGGTGGCGTCGATCTTGTGTACTCAGCATTGGACGCCTCGCCGCGTAAAACGGCCTGATTCACGCGGTTTGGCGTCCAACGGTCGCACATCCATTTGAGGTTGGTCCCAGCGGCAGCACCACAACTCCCAAGATTCAACCCGGGAGCTCCCAGGTGACCTCGTCGGGCGACTTGTCCACGCGGAGGCCGCGCCATGACGGGTGACGCAGCCGCCCATCGCGGGTACGTTCGGTGAACTCCACCTCGCCCACGAGCTTCGGCGTCACCCATTGAGCGTCGCGCGCCTCGGACGCGGGCACGGCGCCGGCGAACGGCGAGGTCTTGCGGTCCAACGGACGGAGCCGGCCAAGCAGATCCGACAGCATCTGTCGGGTGAACCCGGTCCCGACCTGGCCAACGTATTCCAGCCCATCGGGCCCGGGTACGCCGAGCAGGAGCGAGCCCAGCGTGCCGGCTCGGTTGCCCTTGCCAGGTCGCCACCCACCCACGATGACCTCCTGGGTCATGGTGTTCTTGACCTTGATCCAGCCCTTGGAGCGCCGGCCCGGCTCGTAGACCGAATCGAGCCGCTTCGCCACTATGCCCTCCAGACCCTGCTCCCTGGCCGCGGTGAGGGCCGTAGCGCCGCCGCCCCGGAAGTGCGGCGGAGTGTCCCAGTGCGGGCCGCGAAGGTCCAGCGCCTCCAGCAGCTCGCGGCGCTGCTCGTACCTGAGCCCGATCGTCCGCCGCCCGTCGAGGTAGAGCAGGTCGAAGATGAAGTAGGTCACCGGCACCTGCTCCGCCAGCCGGCGAATCTGCGCCGGCTTCTGCACGTGCATCCTTGGCTGCAGCGCACCGAACGAGATCCGACCGGTGCCCGGGTCAAACGCCACGATCTCGCCATCGAGCACGACCGGAGTCGCACCCAGCGCCGCGCCGAGCGCGCCCAGCTCCGGATAGGTCGCGGTGACGTCCAGGTCGTTGCGCGTCATCACCCGGATCCGTCCACCCTGGACATAGAGGACCGCCCGCACGCCGTCCCACTTGGTTTCATAGCCGAAATCCGCATCTGAAGAAGGTGGTGGCAGTTCGCCGAGCGTCGCGAGCATCGGACGGATGAGATCGGGAATCGGCTCCCATCCCTCGGACGGCGGCGAATCCATCCGATGCATCAGCCAGTTCTTGCCACCAGTCCGGATGAGCACGTAGCGACCGTTCGCGCGCGAGCCGTGGAGCGTCACCTTCACCTCGCGGTCGTCCCATTTCTCGCACTCATATGTGCCGCGATCCCAGATCGTGACGCGCCCTCCGCCGTACTCGCCCGCGGGTATCTGGCCCTCGAACTCCGCGTACTCAAGCGGATGGTCCTCGGTCTGCACGGCGAGATGGTTGGCTTTCGGATCGAGCGGGATGCCCTTGGGCACCGCCCACGACACCAGCACTCCGTTGCGCTCGAGCCGGAAATCCCAGTGCAGCGCCCGGGCGTGGTGTTCCTGGATGACGAACGTGTCGTCGTTTCCGTGTGGAAGCGGACCCTCGGCGGGGACCGGCTCCGGGGTCCGCGAGGCGGAGCGCTTGCCACGATAGGGCGCGAGTTTGTCGGCCACATCTTCGTTTCTACCCGCTGGTTGGCCGACGGCCAGGCGTACGGTCGGGAGAGTGACCCGGCAACTTCGCCGGAGGCGATCAACGCAGCATTTCAGGCCCGGGCGACGACCCGCGGCCGCGCGCGTCGGGGCCCGACGGACGTCCTGGCTCGACGTCTGGCTGCTCGGCGCGGCGCTCGTGCTCTTCAACCTGCTCAACAATCGCCTCATGACCTCCGGGTACGCCGTGACGCGACCGCTCGAGTTGGTCGCGCTGGCCCTGCTCGCGCGGTGGTTTGGGCTCAGCCTCGATGACGTCGGCCTCGCCCGGACCACCTGGACCCGAGGGCTTCGCTGGGCGGCCGCCGCGCTCGGGATCGTGGCTGTGGCGTACAGCATCGCGCTCGCGATCCCGTGGACCCGCGAGGCCTTCCTCGACCGCCGGGGTGACCTCACCATCGGTCTCCCCCTGGCCGAGGCCGTCGTGGCCACGTTCGTCGGGACGGTACTGTTGGAGGAGTTCGCGTTCCGCGGCGTGCTCTGGGGCTTGGTCAATCGGCTACGAGGTCCGGCCGCCGCGACGGTGCTCTCGTCAATCCTCTTCGGACTGTGGCACGTGCTTCCGTCCCGGCGACTCCACCTCAACAACACCGCCGTCGGTGACGTCCTCGGCCGCGAGCCAGGCACGGCGGTTCTCGTCGTGGCGCTGGGAGTCCTCGGCACGGCCCTCGCCGGCGCGTTGCTGTGCGAGCTGCGCCGCCGCAGCGGAAGCCTACTCGCGCCGATCGGCCTGCATCTGGGGACCAATTGCCTGGGCTACGTCTTCTCCGCGCTCGTCTGGGCCTCATCTTGAGGCTTAGTCGTCATGAGGATTCGTCGTCATGAGGCCGAGAACCTCGTAGACCAGGTTCGCCGCCGCCAACGCGGTCACCTCGGCGTGGTCGTAGGCCGGGGCCACCTCAACGACATCCAGGCCGACGATGGGCAATCGCTTGAGGCCGCGCAGGATCGTGGCCAGCTCCCGCGACGAGAAACCTCCGATCTCGGGCGTTCCCGTCCCGGGCGCGAAGGCGGGATCAAGCACATCGATATCGATGGAAAGGTATATCGAGTAGCCGTTGACGCGGCGACGAATGCGGTCGATGACGCCCGCTGCGCCAATCTCGTCGAGGTCATAGGTGCTTGTTACCTCGAATCCCATCGACCTGTCCTCGACGAGGTCCTCCCGGCCGTACAGCGAACCGCGGATGCCTACGTGCGCACAGTGATCCTGGACCAGCAGTCCCTCCTCGTACGCCCGCCGAAACGGCGTGCCGTGCGTGTACGGTGCCCCGAAGTAGGTGTCCCACGTGTCGAGATGCGCATCGAAGTGAATGACCGCGATGCGGCCGTGTCTACGGTGGACGGAGCGCAGCAGCGGAAGGGCGATCGTGTGGTCGCCGCCGAGAGTGACGATCCGTGAGCCGTTCGCGAGAAGGGCGTCCGCGCCCGCCTCGACCGATGCGATGGACTCGCCGATGGAGAACGGGTTGCACGCGATGTCACCGGCATCGACGACCTGGTGGGTGTGGAACGGTTCGGTGTCCTGTTGGGGGTGGTAGCGCCGCAGCAATCGCGAGGCGGCCCGGATCGCCTGCGGACCGAATCGAGCCCCCGGCCGATACGTGGTACCCGAATCGAATGGCACTCCCACCACGGCCACGTCGTAGTCGGTCACCTCACTTAGCGCCGGAAGTCGGGCAAACGTGGCGGGCCCGGCGAAACGGGGAACCTCCCGCGCATCGACCGGACCGCGAGGCGTACTGCCTTGTGGACCGGGCGATAAAGACAACTTCCCGTCTAATCCCGTCTCTTGCGGATCCAACGCACCTGCCATGCGTTGGATCATCCTCCGGTCAGGGTCGGGAACGTCATTCGGCCTCAATGGCAACTGCGCCGGCACCGGCGGCGTCTACCGGGTTGACAAGGCCGACGACCTCGGATGGCTCGCCACATTCTTTGCTGTCCAAGGGAAGCAAAGAAGTAGCCGCTTGCGGCCAGCGACCGGCATCGGTCGCTGGCCGCTGCTTTGCGCGATCAGGCGGGGCGCTCGGTCCGGTCGCCGGACCAGTCCGTGTGGAAGACGCCCGGGCGATCCGCCCGCTGGTAGGTATGGGCGCCGAAGAAGTCTCGCAGCCCTTGGATCAACGCCGCCGGCAGCCGGTCCCGGCGCAGCGCGTCGTAGTAGGCCAGCGCGGAGGAGAAGCCCGGCGTCGGGACGCCGATCGTGGCGGCCGTGGCCACGACCCGCCGCCACGCATCCTGAGCCTCGCCCAACGATGCGGTGAACGCGGGATCCACGAGCAGCGACGGCAGTGCGGGATCGGCGGCGTAGGCGTCACGAATGCGGTTAAGGAACTGGGCCCGGATGATGCATCCGCCGCGCCAAATCGTGGCCACCGCACCCCGGTCGATACTCCAGTCGTACTCGCGGCCGGCCACGGCAATCTGGTCGAATCCCTGCGCGTACGCAACGATCTTGCTGGCGTAGAGCGCGCGGCGCACGTCGTCCACCAGCCGATCTCCGGCGGCACGAGTAATCGGCGCCGGACCCGGCAGGCCGTGCGCGGCATCGCGCTGGTCCGGGTTTCCGGAGAGCGACCGCGCGAAGACCGCCTCCGCGATTCCGGTAACCGGCACACCGAGCTCGAGGGCGTTCTGGACGGTCCAGCGGCCGGTGCCCTTCTGCTCGGCGCGGTCCTGCACGACGTCGACGAACGGTCCCCCTGTGGCCGCGTCGACGTGGCCGAGCACCTCGGCGGTGATCTCGATGAGGTAGGACTCGAGCTCCCCCCGGTTCCAGTCCCGGAAGACCTCGGCCAGGTCGGCGGGGCTCATGCCAAGCGCTTGGCGCAGCAGGTCGTACGACTCGGCGATCAGCTGCATGTCGGCGTATTCGATGCCGTTATGCACCATCTTTACGAAATGCCCGGCGCCATCGGCGCCAACGTGCGTGCAGCACGGCACGCCGTCAACCTTGGCCGAGATCTCACTCAGCATCGGCCCGAGCTGCTCGTACGCCTCGGCTGAGCCGCCCGGCATGATGCTCGGCCCGAGCAGCGCGCCCTCCTCGCCGCCGGATATGCCCGTGCCGACGAAGTGGATACCGCGCTCCCGCAGCGCCGCCTCCCGGCGACGGGTGTCCTCGAAGTGGGCGTTGCCACCATCGACGATCATGTCGCCAGGTTCCATGTGCGCGGCGAGGTCCTCGATGACCGCATCGGTGGGTGCGCCCGCCTTCACCATGATGATCGCCTTGCGCGGGCGGTTGAGCGCGGCGACGAACTCCTCGACCGACGGCGCCGGCAGGAAGGTCCCTTCGCCACCATGATCCTTGACTAACAGCTGGGTGCGGCTCTCGCTGCGGTTGTGAAGCGCCACCGCGTACCCACGACCGGCGAAGTTGCGAGCCAGGTTGCGGCCCATCGTCGCGAGCCCGGTCACGCCAATGTCTGCCCTACCCATGACTGGTCATCATGCCACGGTGAATCGACCGGCCTGCGACAGTGTGGTTACAGATAGTTGACCTTCGGCGTGTTCGCTTGCTTGTGCGCCGCGCAGTTCCTAAGGTGAATCCCGTTCTACCGTGGCATGGCCGACCCCCGGCCTGCGGTGGAACACCGCCTAATCGCCACTGTGCGTAACCGCAACCGTGGTGAGTCGGGGACCCACACGCACCATAGGGGTGAATCCGCGGAGCCATCCGCGGTAGGGCGCCTTCCCGCCCGAACCCGGCAGCTAACCCGGTCGGCGGTGCAGGAAGAGACGGCAACGAAGGAGCAGGAATCCGTGCCGGCACAACCGCACAGGCCCCTCCCCTATAAACCACCCCGCCGGCACAGGCCGCTCAGCATCGCCCTCGCGGCGGTCGTGGCCTTCGTTGCCGTGATCGTCTTGCCTGGCCCACCAGCCCATGCCGACCCGACCGTCGCGGAGATCGAGGCTCAGATCCAGAAGCTCTGGGGCGAGGCTGAGCCGCTCATCGAGGAGTACAACGGCGTCCACGAGCAGTACAAGAAGAACCTGGCGAAGCAGGCTGATCTCAAGAAGAAGATCGCTCCGCTGGAGCGACAGATCGAGCTCGCCCAGCTGCGCGTCGGGGTCATCGCCGCGCAGGTCTACAAGGGCGGACAGGCCAACGCCTTCAACGCCGTCATATCCAGCGGATCGCCCCGCGAACTCGCCGACCAGCTCTCGATGCTCGATCAGATCGCCCGCGAACAGCAGCGCCAACTGCAGGATGTGGCCGATCTCAAGACGCGCTACGACACTCAGAAGGCGCCCATCGACCAGCTCGTCGCCACGCTGGCCGCGCAGGACAAGGACCTCGCGGCGAAGAAGAAGTCCATCGAGGCGCGCGTGGCCGAGCTGCAGGTCCTTCGCCGGAAGGCGTACGGGACCAGCGGCGGCGTCGGCAATTTCCGTCCCTGGCCGTGCCCGTCCACGTACGAGCCAACCAAGGGCTACAAGGTCGCGAACTTCGCCTGCAAGCAAGCGGGCAAGCCATACGTGTGGGCGGCGGCCGGTCCTAACGCGTACGACTGTTCCGGGCTGACAATGGCCGCGTGGAAACAGGTGGGGGTCTACCTGCCGCACCAGTCCCGCTCGCAGCGCGCGTCAATCCCGTACGTGAGCCGCGCGAACCTCAGGCTGGGCGACCTGGTCTTCTATTACAACCCGATCCACCATGTCGCTGTATACGTAGGGAACGGCAAGATCATGCACGCGCCCGCCGCCGGGGACAACGTCCGCATGGCCGACATAGATTCATCTGGCCCGATCCACAGCTACGGCCGCCCCGGCTAGCCCCCCCCGCCCCAAGATCTCGCCGATCATGATTTGCAGGTCATGATCGGCGAGTTTTCTTGGCGCTCAGCTCATGATCACCGGGATCTTGACGTGCGAAGGCCCTTGCCGACCAACGAGATGATCTTCTCCATGTCGGAGCTGAATGGGTTGTCGTGCACCATGTAGGTCCAGGTGGCACTGGGCCGGATCAGCTTCGCCCGGTCGGGTGCCCAGTCCTCGGCGAGATCGAGTTCCTCGAAGGTCGCCACCGTGCGGGTCTCGATCTCGGGGATCAACGCGTTGAACGCCGGCACCGCCGAACGGTGGAATTCATCGAGCGGGTCAACCCGGGCGAGCGCCCGCAGGTGCACCCCCTCACGGACCTCCGACAGCTCGGCGAGATGCTCGGCCCAGAGCCGGTCCACATGGTAGAGCGCGATCGAACGAGCCACCCGTGAGAGCAGTTCGTCGTCCACGTCCTCGCACGCTTCAGGAACCCGTTCACGGAGCATGTCGGCGGCCACGTCGGTTGTCAGCACGCGTTCCCGGCGCTCGGCCAAGGCCTTGCGCTGCTGCTCGATCACCACGCTGTACCGCCACGTGTTGCGGTGGATCTCGTGGTTGACACCTTCGGCGACCCGCTGGGCGTGCCCCACCGCCCAGTCGACCTGCTCGTCGGTGACGCTGCCGTCGTACTCGATGTGCGGTGACGGCGGTATTTCTCCGCCGGCATTGCGCAGGATCAGGTCGTCCTCGAGGCTCAGGAAGAAGACTGAGCCGCCGGGGTCGCCCTGCCGTCCAGCCCGGCCGCGCAGTTGGTCATCGACGCGCCGGCTCTCGTGCTGGCCGCTGCCGATGACGTACAGCCCGCCAAGTCCGGCGACCCGGTCGCGATCTGCCTGGTCGCTTCCGCCGAGGCGGATGTCCACGCCGCGACCCGCCATCTGGGTCGACACGGTGACCGCGCCGTACTTGCCCGCCTCGGCGATGATCGCGGCTTCCTCGGCGTCGTTCTTCGCGTTGAGCAGCACGGATGGCACGTCGGCGGCGGCCAGGCCTTCCGCCAGCGCCTCGGACTCCTTGACGTCGAGGGTTCCAACGAGGACCGGTCGCCCGCGTTCGTGGCACTCAGCGATCAGCGAGATCATCGCCTCGTCCCGCTCCGCTCGCGTCGCGTAAATGCGGTACGGCTCGTCTTCGCGCACGCAAGGCTCGTTCGGCGGAATCACCGCCACCTCGAGCTTGAAGAACTCACGGAGCTGATCGCCGACGTACACCGCGGTCGCCGTCATCCCGCACAGTGTGGCGTAAAGCCCGATGAAGCCCTGGACCGTGATCGTGCCGAGCACCTCCCCCTCGGCGCTGGCGTCGAGACCCTCCTTGGCCTCGACGGCCGCGTGCAGTCCGTCTGGCCATCGCCGCCGCTGCGCGACGCGGCCGCGCATCTCGTCGATCAGCTCCACGGTCCCGTCGCGCACGATGTAGTCCACGTCCCGCACGAGGAGCATCTGGGCGTGTAGCGCCACGTTGATCGCGGCCAACTCGGCGAGGTGCTCCTCGTCGTACAGGTTGACGCCGAGCTTGGCCTCGACAGCGGCCAGGCCTTTGGCGGTCAGCGCGACGCTGCGGCCGTCCTCGGCCACCTGGAAGTCGCGCCTCGCGACGAGGCCGCGAACGAGCGCGGCCGCGGCGTGCACCGGGTCCTGCTCGCTCGGAACGGTGCCGGCCAGCACCATCGGCACTCTGGCCTCATCGATGAGGATCGAGTCGGCCTCGTCGACGATGGCGGTCGCGAGCTCCAGCTGGACTCGGTCGTAGTAGTCGGTGGCGAGCTGATCACGCAGGTAGTCGAAGCCAGCCTCGCTGACGGAGATGTACGTCACGTCCTCGGCGTACGCCTCCCGCCGCTCCTCGAGCGTCGAGGCCTCCGTGATCCAGCCGACGGAGACGCCGAGCAACCGGTAGACCGGCGCCATCCACGTCGCGTCCCGCTTTGCCAGGTAGTCGTTGACGGTGATGACGTGGACCGGCCCGTTGCCCAGCCGAACATGGCCGTACGCGGCGATCGCGGCCGCCAGGGTCTTGCCCTCGCCGGTCGCCATCTCGGCCACGTGGCCCGACAGCATCGACATCACGCCGAGCAGTTGCACGTCGTACGGCCGCTCGCCCAACGCCCGCCAGGCCGCCTCCCGCCCGACGGCGCAGATCTCGACGAAGTCCTCCGCCTGCCTGGCGATCTCGGTCAGCTCGGCCACATCCAGATCGGCCAGCTCCTCGCCGCGGTCGTCGACCTGCGGCAGGAGGTCCTCCAGCCGCTTGAGACCGACGGTCGTGCCCGGCCGCTCCAGGAAGCGTCGGGCCTTGTTCTTCAACCGCTGCGTCAAGCTCACAGCCGGCAACGGTACCCGAGACAGGTGCGACTGGCCGATGAGACCCAGTCGATCTTGGCTGACCTGCCGCTGTTCACTGTGGACCACGGATCTCGCGGTCGAGCCGTTTTCCACTGATCGGCCAGAGTTAGGGTCGACGCGTGGTCCGGAGACGGGTCGTTGTCACTGGCGACGTTCATGGCGTCTTTTTCCGCGATACCTGTCGAAGGGTCGCGACTGAGCGCCGGGTCAGCGGTTGGGTCCGCAACCTGCCAGATGGAAGCGTGGAGGCGGCCTTCGAGGGCCCGCCGGACGCGGTGGGACAGGTCGTGGAGTGGGCGCGACACGGGCCCCGCGCGGCCATCGTCGACAAGGTCCGGGTGTACGAGGAAGCTCCCGAGGGTGTGTCCGGATTCGACATCCTGCCGACGCCGTGGCGTGCATGATCCGTGGCGTTGGGTCATGGTCGGTGAGAATCCTTGACACGTGTCCCGATATCTGGGAGACATGTTCCGTTGTCGCCTGACCTACCACCCGTGAACGGAGGCAAGACCAACCATGGACTCCCCCATGCTGAACTTCGTCGCCGCCATCGCCATCGGCCTCATCGTGGGCCTCGTGGGCGGATTCATCCTCCGGGGCAGAGCGGCCAACTCCGTGTGGCTCGCGCCGGTGCTCGCCATTGTGGGCTCGCTCGTCGCGTCCGTCCTCGCAGTCATGCTCGGCGATGACCGCCAGTACGGCTGGAAGGAAGCCTCCCTCCAGGTCGTCCTCGCGGTCGCGGGAGTGGCGATCACCGCTTTCCTCGCCAGCCGCAGCAGCACCAGCCCGCCGACAGTGACCAGGGCGAAGTAGCCCGGCACCGCAGAAGCGGTGCCGGCCCTCGTCGCTGCGCTCGACCGGAGGTCGGCGCGCGAAAGCGCGACGTCACGTGGATCAGGCGCAGTCTCGGCACATGTCCAAGCCGTCGCGCCCTCGCACAAGCTGGCTGCGGTGATGAACGAGGAAGCACCGCGAGCAGCGAAACTCGTCGGACCGCATCGGCACGACCGCGACGACGAGCTCTTCATCGGAGAGATCGGCGCCGGGCAGGTCGAACCCCTCGGCAGCATCTGCCTCATCAAGATCTAGTGTTGGTGACTGCGAAGCGGTCCGGCGAGCCTTGAGCTCCTCCAGGCTGTCCTCCGCGAGGTCCATGATCTGTCCTCGCGGCGCGTCGTAGTCCGTACTGGTGGCCATCGTTATCAGCTCCCGGGTAGGTCTGTTGGTGTAACGAACGCAGACGATGACGGGTATGTTCCACGCCCGGCCAAACTCGACCGGTTTCCGCCCAGAATCCGAATCCGATTGTGTACGTAAAGCCGACCAGTCCTGCCGTTCCGGTTGACGGGGCCGGCCGCACGCGGAAGCGTGGAGGCCGTCAACGCTCGACGGCTGAGGCCGACTCAAGCAACGGGGAGCATCGGAATGCTTGCAGTAACTGACAGTGCCGCATCGGCGATCCGCGACATCACCTCCCAGCAGGAGGTTCCCGAGGGCGCGGGGCTGCGCATCGCGTCGGACGCGTCGGAGGGTTCGCTCACGCTAAGCCTGGTACCCGAGCCAATGGATGGCGACCAGGTGGTCGACGCCTCGGGTGGTGCTCGCGTATTCCTCGACTCGCAGGCCGCAACGATCCTCGACGACAAAGAACTCGACGTCGCCGTCGACCCAGGCGGCTCGGTCCAGTTCGCGGTGAGCGATCAGATCGGCTGACCGGCCACCGATCCACCCCGGTGGACGTCCACATCGTCCATTCACCGATTCTTCGCCAGCCCACATAGACGGGCGTACATCCGTACCCGTGCGTCAACGGTGGACTGTGGCGGTCTTCACTGTGCCGTACCTCACTGTGCCGTACCTCACCGCGGCGTACCTCACCGCGGCGACCGCGGCGTAGGTCACCGCGGCGTAGGTCACCGCGGCGTAAGTCACAGTGGGGTTCTTATTGGGACGGCCCGGCGGGTGAGCCGGGCGGATCCTGCGGCGGCCCACCCTGCGGCGGCCCACCCTGCGGCGGCTCGGTGGGCGCACCTGCGGCGACGGGCGCGGCTCGCCCGGCGCCGGAGCGGCTCGCGATCAGTAGCACCGCACCGAGGATCAGCGCGATCAGACCGAGGATGAGCAGCACCAGTGGAAGCGTCCGGCCGTACAGGTTGATCGAGTCCTTGGCGTCGTTCGCGTCGGCCACCGCGTCGTTGACGCTCTGCTCCGTGAAGGTTGTGGCGACGTCGTAGATCGGCACCGCGGCGACCGCCCCGCCACTCGGGAGCCCGAGACCGGCGCGGCGAATCTCTTCCCGCTGCGTATCCACAACGAGCCCGGTCGTGGGTTCGACCCAGTACGTCGACGTCAATTCGTGCGTGTAGGTCAGCGGTACGGGGTCGGGCAGGCTAGCCAGGAGCTGGGCCAGTTGTGCCTTCGCTTCCGCCGGAATCGGCAGCCCGCTGGCGAGGCCCGTAAGCGCATTCGCCGGTAGCGCCCTGGGCAACGCCCCCAACACCTGTTCGTCGGTGATCGGTGCTGCTTGGGTGTCCGCCTGGTAGACGTTGGTTGTCAGTCCCGCCTTCGATTCCTGCCGGATGTACTTGAGCGGGGTGGTCTTCTTGGTCTCGTTGACCCACCCGGTGTAGTCCTGCTGCTTCGCGCCGATCGGCCAGCTGACGGTGAGGCCCTGGTGCGGTGTGACGGTCCAGGTGGATGGGTAGTCTGTCGCTGCCTCCAGCGACTTCCGATCCACCGCGTAGGTCGCCTCGGTGCCGCCGAGCCGCTGCCCGTCGGCGGTACTCAGCACGCGGGTATCGGAAACCTGAGCCGAGTCGCCGTCGGTGGCCACCGCCTTGACGGTGCGCTGCGCGGTGATCGGTACGTTCGTGAGTAATGCGCCACGTGGATCGCCGGCCGCGAGCGCCTGGGGATTGAGCAGCACCTTCGCGGTGCCGGTGAACTGGCGCGTGGTGTCCGTATCGGACGGCATCTGCTTGCGGTCGGGCACGACGACCCACGCGAGCACCGCGGCGGCCGCCAGGCTCAGAACACCGAGCACGACGAGTCCGATGCCCCACCCCGCTGCCGGTTTTGATCGCATGTCTGCCCCCCGAGTCAGCCGCGATACTCAGCTTGACTGTAGTTCGATCAGCTCAGCGCGGAGCCATTACCCGGTCTGTCGAACTGTCGGGGTTAGGTGGATGGCGTCGAGCAGGCGCCGGTCATGGGAGACGAGCAGCAGGGCGGCGGGCGAGCGGACCGGAGCCGCGCTGGCACTCCTGCCGGCGCGAGGGGTGAACCTCCTTGCCCCCGACGAGCGTGACCAACGTCCCTATCCGGCGGAGACACGGGATCCGGGTCGGGATACACTAAGACTTACCTACGCTACCGTAACCTACGGTTGCGTAACCAACTGTACGGATGGAGTTGCCGTGACCGCCGACCGACTGTCGACGACCGACCTGCTCCGCGAGTTGGAACAGGTCGTCGAGACCAACCTGAACCGGCACCTGTCGATGGCCAAGGAGTGGTTTCCGCACGAGTATGTGCCGTGGAGTCAGGGCACCGACTACGACGGCGTCCTCGGTGGCGAGGCGTGGGCACCGGACCAGTCGGCGCTGTCCGACGTCGCCCGGACCTCCTTGATCGTGAACCTTTTGACCGAGGACAACCTGCCGAGCTACCACCACGAGATCGCCACGCTCTTCGGTCGTGACGGAGCGTGGGGCACCTGGGTGCACCGGTGGACCGCCGAGGAGGGGCGGCACGGAATCGCCATTCGCGACTACCTGTTGGCTACCCGAGCGGTCGACCCCGTGGCCCTTGAGCGGGCCCGCATGACTCACATGACGGCTGGATTCACCAACGCGTACGCCGACGACAGCGCCCTGCACGGCATCGCGTACGTGTCGTTCCAGGAACTCGCCACGCGGGTCGCGCATCGCAACACCGGACGAATCAGCGGGGATCCCCTCTGTGATCAACTGCTCGCGCGGGTGGCGGCGGACGAGAACCTACACATGGTCTTCTACCGCAACCTGCTCGGGGCCGCGTTCGAACTTGCTCCGAATGAGGCGATGCGGGCGGTCCACGAGGTCGTCACGACGTTCCAGATGCCCGGTCACGGGATCGAGAACTTCGGCCGCAAGTCGGTCCAGATCGCGATGGCCGGAATCTACGACCTGCGAATCCACCACGACGAGGTCGTGACGCCGGTGCTGCGCAACCTCGGGGTGTCTGACCTCAACGGCCTCTCCGCCGATGGCGAAAAGGCCCGTGACGAGCTCGCCGCGTTCATGGCCGAACTCGATCAGTCGGCGACCCGATTCACCGAGAGGCGCGACAAGCTGCAGGCGGCGAAGGCGAACCGTTCCGTCGCCTGATCGACCTCAGGACGCCTCGCTCAGCCGCCGCAGTAGCTCAGCTCGCCGACCCTCGAGCAGACCGACCAACGCCTCCTGTTCCTCCGCGGCGGTGATCACGGTGGCCATTTCCGCCGGATCGGTCGGCCCATACGAACGCTCGCCGATCTGCTCCCGCAACTCCACCGCCGTCCGCCGTAGGTCGGCCAGTTGCTCCTCGACGCCGCGAAGCTCTTCGCGCAGTGCGATCTCTTGATTGTCGGCACTCATTAGCGCCCATCCTCTCGAGGGATGGCAACTCGACGAAATTACCACCCGCGCCATCGCTCGTCCGGCGACCCGGGAAACACGACCGGCAAACGCGACCGGGAACGCGGCCCGCTCGCCCCCGAGCGCGGCTTTGCGTGTTTCCCGACGTCCCGCGCGAACCAGCGCAACGATTGACGCGGAGGCACATGAGGGAGGCACACGACGGAGGGAGAGCAATGCCAGCCACGACAAGCAAGGCCGAGAAGCAACGCGTACGGGGACGGTACGAGCATCTATTTCAGGGCAATGGCGGGCGGAGCCAGCCGCTGCTTCATCAGGACAGCGTGGAGATCCAGGAGTTCGGGAAGCTGCGGCTGCTGCCGATCGCCCTGAGCTTCGAGACGCGAGCGCAGTCGTGCCAACTGCTCAACCGAATTCTGGCCGACTCACAGATCCTCTACGCCCTCTACAAGAAACACCATTGGCTGATGCGCGGAATGACCTTCTACCAGCTGCATTTGTTGCTCGACAAGCACGCCGAGGAGCAGCTGAAGTTGATCGATGAGATCGCCGAGCGGGTTCAGACACTGGGCGGCGTCGCGGTCGGAGACCCCAGGCACGTCGCCGAGATAACGACGGTCCCGCGCGCGCCCAACGGCGTTGAGGAAGTTCCGGCGATGCTGTCTCGACTGCTCGAGGCGCACGAAATAGTCATCACCAAGGTGCGCGACGCGATCTCCACCACTGATGACAACGGCGACGCCGGTACGAATGATCTGCTCTCCAGCGGCGTCCTGCCCACGAACGAGATGCAGGTGTGGTTCATCGCCGAACACCTGGTCGATACGCCGCTGATCCACGAGTGAGTCTCGGATGGGGTAGCCATGGCCAACGGACGCGACGGCACTGGGGAGAAGGGCCCCGCCTCCTGGGACGACCTGATAGCCCGGCTCTTTCGCGCCTCCGAGACTCAGCGGCCGGTGTACCGGGTCGATATCGGCAAGCTGATGAGCGCGGAGGCGCGGGACCTGGTGGTCGAGGCCGCCCAACGGGCGACCGAACTGGGCGCCGCTGACATCGACACCGACCATCTATTGTGGGCGGCGCTGCGTCGGGAAGGGATGCGAGCGATGGTACGGCGCGCCGGCGCCGACCCGGACGCACTGCTGGTCCAGCTGGAGCAGGCCCAGCCCGCCGGCAATAGTGCGGCCGGCGAACGCGCCGCCGACGCGCGGCCGCCGCAGGAGTTGGGGCTCACGCTGACGCCGGGCACCAAGCGCGCGCTGCTTCAGGCACACCAAATATCCCGAGCGAGCGCGTCGTCGTACATCGGCCCGGAGCACATACTGATGGCGCTCTCGGTCAACCCCGACACGCCCGCCGGTCGGATGCTGGCCGAGGGCCGAGTGGCGCCCGACTCCCTGCGGGCGGCCCGCGAGGCCTCGCCCGCCGCACCCGCCGGCCCGGCCAGCGGTCGGTCCACGAACACGGCGACCCTCGACCAGTATGGACAGGACCTGACGGCGCTGGCGCGCGACGGAAAGCTCGAACCGGTGGTGGGCCGTGAGAACGAGATCGAGCAGGCGGTCGAGGTGCTCTCGCGCCGATCGAAGAACAATCCCGTCCTCATCGGCGAGGCCGGTGTCGGTAAGACGGCCATTGTGGAGGGTATCGCCCAGCGCATCGTCGAAGGCGATGTGCCGCAAACGCTCACCGGCAAACGAGTGGTCGAACTCGACCTCGCCGGCCTGGTCGCCGGAACCCGCTTCCGGGGCGACTTCGAGGAGCGGCTCAAGCGGGTGATCGACGAGGTTCGTGCGAACAGCGACGAGCTCATCGTGTTCCTCGACGAAATACACACGCTGGTCGGGGCAGGCTCCGTCGGATCCGAGGGCGGCATGGACGCCAGCAACATGCTCAAACCGGCACTGTCCCGAGGCGAGTTGCGGGTGGTCGGTGCCACCACCCTTAACGAATACCGGGGCACCATCGAGAAGGACGCCGCCCTGGCCCGTCGTTTCCAGCCGATTCTCGTGCCCGAGCCCAGCGTCGAGGACACGGTCGCCATGCTTCACGGGCTACGCGACGGCTACGAGGCGCACCATCAGGTCCGGTTCACCGACGAGGCGCTCGTCGCCGCGGCGGAGTTGGCCGACCGCTACATCGCCGACCGGTTCCTGCCGGACAAGGCGATCGACCTCATTGACCAGGCCGGCGCCCGGGTCAGGCTGCGCGTCGGCGCCCCCGCGGCGGCGCGCCGCGAGGTCGAACAAATGCTGGAGCAAATGCACCGCGACAAGGAACAGGCGGTCGCGGACGAACAGTACGAGCGCGCGTCGGCGATCCGCGACGAGATGACCGAGGTTCGCAAACGGCTGGAGCCGGCCCGCAACGGCGACTCGAGCGCGCCCGTCGTCGAGGTCGGCGACATCGCGGAGGTGGTGTCCCGGGCGACTGGGATCCCGGTAAGCCAGCTGACCGAGGAGGAACGGGAACGCCTGCTGCGGCTGGAGCGCAACCTGCACGAGCGCGTCGTGGGCCAAGACGAGGCGGTGGTCGCGGTGGCCGACGCGGTGCGCCGATCGCGGGCGGGTATGGCGGATCCCAACCGACCCGTCGGCAGCTTCCTCTTCCTCGGCCCGACCGGAGTGGGGAAGACGGAGCTGGCCCGGGCGCTGGCCGAGGCGCTGTTCGGGGATCGGGACCGGATGGTGCGCCTGGACATGAGCGAGTTCCAGGAGCGGCACATGACCAGCCGACTGGTCGGCGCACCACCGGGGTACGTGGGGTATGAGGAGGCGGGACAGCTCACCGAGGCCGTTCGCCGGCGCCCGTACTCCGTGGTCCTGCTCGACGAGATCGAGAAGGCCCACCAGGACGTGTTCAACATCCTGCTCCAGATCCTCGACGATGGGCGTCTCACCGACAGCCAAGGGCGGACCGTCAATTTCAAGAACGCCGTCCTCATCATGACCAGCAACGTCGGCTCCGATCTCATCGCCGGGCACCGTCAGCAGCTCGGCTTCGCCGCAGGCGATCAACGTGGCAACAGCGCCGCAGGCGATCAACGTGGCAACCGCGCCGGCACGGCCGGAAGCGAGCCGTCCGCAGGCGCGCAGACAGACCCGGCGCTGCGCGAACAGCTGATGCGCCGGCTGCGCGAGCAGTTCCGGCCCGAGTTTCTCAATCGCATCGACGAGGTCATCATCTTCCAGCGCCTCGAACTCGAGCAACTGCGCCAGATCACTGAGCTGATGCTCTCCGAGACCCGACGGCGCCTGCACGCGCAGGACGTCAGCGTTGAGTTCACTCCGGCCGCGATCGACTGGATCGCCGAGCGCGGTTATGAGCCGGAGTTCGGTGCGCGCCCCATGCGCCGCACGATTCAGCGGGAGGTCGACAATCGACTCTCCACAATGGTGCTCAGCGGCGAGCTGACGCCGCGAAGTCACGTTGATGTGGATGTGCGCGAGGACCAATTGGCCTTCGAGGTCCGACCCCGCTGAGGGGGGCCCATCCAACACTGGGTGGTGGATGGGCGCCGGCCGGCTACGGTGTCGTGCTCGGGTCGGTGCTCTATGCCGGGGGCGAGGTCGGCGCGGCGGTGGGCGTCGGCGTCGGACTTGGGGAGGGCGGCGGCGCGGAGGGCGACGGAGTCGGCGACGGCGGCGCGCTTGGCGACGGCTGAGGGCTCGGTGCCGCCGTGGTCGGTGCTGGCGCGGGTGGCTTCGGTGGGGCGGGCTTCGGTGGCGTGGTCGCCCGTGAGGTGGTGCGCGGCAACACCATGGTGGAAGCCACGGATGCCGGGTTGACCAGGGGCGGGGTCGTCGCCGAGGTTGTCGGCGCCGGAGTCGACGGCACCGTCGCCTGGGGGCTTGGCGTCGCGGTCTCGAGGAGAAACTCGCTGGGCATTGGAAGCCTCGGCATGTTGCGTGCGGCCGTGTCGGAGGTTCGGGTCGCGGCGGCCTCGTTGTGCGACGCCGCATCGTTGATAATCAATGCCAGGCCGAGGCCCGCACCGGCCACGACGACGGCGGAGATGACGCGAAACGTTGCGCGGCGTACCGGTTCGTCGCGGCGGTGGGAGACGACCACGGGGCTCCCTCGGCTGGTTCACAGGGGGTTCATTCACTCGGTACGCTCGGAGGCGGGCGCACTGGCTAAGACCCTGCCTTCGACCGGCTCGCCGCCCCAACTTCTCCGCCGCAACAGTGAGCGATGTCACACGTACTCGGTCAAATACGGCGAAACGAGGCGGCTCTCATGTCAAATCCGATATGCCGCGACATCGGCGGGTTGGCCGGTTATTCGGCGTGAGGAGCGAACGGTGCGCCATGCCCGGGAATGATCAAGCTCGGCTGGAGCGCGAGGACCGTGGCGCGCGAGCGCACCAGCAGGGCGGGATCGGGTGCGTACGGATCTTCGATCGGGCCGCCGGCGTGCCACCACAGGTGGGTGAGGATGGTGAGTCCAGCCTCGGTCTGGACCAGGGTGCTGATGTCCTCGGCCGAGTGCCCGGGCGTGCGCAGCAACCGGACCGAGTCGCTGAGCCGCGACTCGTCCTCATCCCGGTCGATCCACAGATCGGCTTCGTAGGTCGCCATGTAGTCGTGTACACGGGCGCCAGGGAAGAGCGCCGCGTTGAGCGTGTGGTCCGGATGGTGATGGCTGAGCACCACATCGGTCACCGCGGCCGGATCCACGCCGAGCCCCCTGAGGGGATCGAGGATTGCGCCGCGGTCGGCAACCATCCCCGGATCGACCACGATCAACGCCGCTCCGTCGCGGATCAGCGTGACCGTGCTCGCGACCCGATCGCCGACATAGCCGTTCGTCAGCACATGCACCTCAGCCGTCACGTGGGCCATCCTCCCGAGATCGAGGTCTACATTGGCGCATCACCGCCAAGGTCATCGCAAGTGTCCAAGAGTCGCCGGGTCCGTGTCGCCCGGACCGGGCGACTGTTAAAGAGTCGCGGCGATCAAGGCCCAGGATCGCCCAAGGTCAGATTCGGCGGAGTCCGACAAACGGGGACAAGGCGACAAAAGATGCGCTAACGTCATCGCTGTTGGGGGTCGATCGGCGCTGCAGTGGGGGCGAGTCAGATGACCAGCGGTATTGGGGAACCGGCCCCGGCCTCCTGGGCCAATCCGGAGGATGAGTCGTGGGCGTCGATACACGCGGAGTCCCCGCCGGAGCCATCGACGGTCTCGACCACGGTCGTGACCGCCGAGACCCCCGCCCCGAACCTACCCGGGCCCGAGCCACCGCCGGTTGACGACGGCCGTGCGCACCCGGCCCGCCTAGCGTTGGGCATGGCGGTGCTCGCGGCCGAGCGGGTGAGCCGCGGCGCACCGACGAGCGAGGCCTTCGTGACCGGAGTCGGGCTGCTGCAGGAGGGGGCGGCGCAGGCTCGGACTGTGGCCAGTCGCTTGATGCGCCCGTCCGTTCGGATGGCATCACGGACGGTTGGCTGGGCCACGGGCGTCCAGGGTCCGGACCGGCCGCGACGGTCGTTCTCGCGCTCCCGCGAACTCGTGAACCGCGTCGTATCCGAGGCACGCAGGCGCGGAGAGGCGACGGTGGCGGCCGGGAAGGCGGACGCATCCGCGTTCGTTCAGGCGAGCGTCACGGACGGCATCGCGTGGGCCCAGGCCCAGGCCGTGCCGCAGATTGTCGACGGAATGCTTCCGCACTTGATGGAGGACGTCGTGCCGCGCGTCATTGACGGTGTGATGCCCGAGATCCGTACGCGGGTCCTGCCCGCCGTGATCGACGACCTCACGCACGACCCGCGCCTGCGAGAGCTCATGCTCGAACAGAGCAAGGGCGCGGTCGACGAGGCCACTCAGAGCCTCCGCACGACAACGGCGAACGCCGACGACAAAGTCGAGAGGGCGTTCCGGCGCAAGGGGCGAAGCCAAACCGCCGACCCGGAGGGTCCCGAGTCGCGACCGGCCGAGACCCGGCCGCCCAACGATGAGGCCGGCACTACCTCCAGCGACCGGTGACCCTTGCCGCCGCAACCGGTGCCGCATAATGCGTACGCCGGGCTGGTCTCGCGACTCGCCGCGCTGACGATCGACGTCGCGCTGCTGACCATCACGGCGCTCGCCATCAGCACATTGCCCACGGTCGCCTGGGAGCAGGTAGTGAATCGCGAGGTTCCCGGTTGGCTCACCACGGGCTCCGCGGTCGCGTCCGCCCTGCTGCCGGTCTCCTACTTCACGGCCTGCTGGTGGCTGACCGGTCAGACGGTGGGTGATCTTCTATTCGGCATCGTGGTCCGACATCGGGACGGCGGCGACGTCGCGTTCGCCCAGGCGTTCGCCCGGGCCGCAGTGGGCCTACTACTAGTTCCACTGTGGATAGTTGGCCTGCTCGGCGTGCTGTGGGATGAGCGCCGCCGCGCCTGGCACGATCGGGTGTTCCGTACCGTTGTTCGCTACATTGGCCGGTCCTAGGTGTCCGCGACGCGACTCGCGGGGGCCAATGAGAAGGACCACAACCTGACGTTGGCCCGTGTGCCCGCGCTCGCCTGGGCACGCAGGTTTCGACTCCGCCAGCGGCTCAAGGGCAGCCTCTGGTTCGTACCGCTGCTCGGCGGGGTGCTTGGCGGCCTGCTCGCCGCCGCGGACGTCAAGCTCGAAACGGTAGTTTCCGTCCCCCCGGCCTGGCGATACTCCGCCGAGACTGCCAGCGGGGCGTTGACCGCAATCGTCGGGGCAATGGTGGGGCTGTTCGGATTCGTCGTGACCATCAGCGTGCTTGTCGTTCAAATGGCGACCGGAACCCTGTCGCCGCGTTTCATGCGTCTGTGGTACCGGGACCGCTTGCAGAAGCTCGTCCTCGCGACGTTTCTCGGCACGGTCACGTTTGCGTTCTACCTGCTCCGTCGGGTGACCAGCGACACCGTGCCCAATCTAGGCATAACTCTCGCCGGTATCGGTTTCGGCGGCAGCCTGGTCCTGCTCCTGCTCTACCTGGACCGGTTCGCGCACAACCTCCGCCCCGTTGGCGTCGCCGCGATGGTCGGACGCTGGGGGCTCCGGGAGGCGCAGACGGCGGCGGCGAGGTCGAGGACGCGTGACAGCACAGCCGCCAATCCGATGCATGGACAGACTCCAACCATGGTCGTCGGCATGCGGGAGAGGGGAGCGGTTCTCGCCATCAACGTGCGCGGTCTCGTCGACGTCTCGACCAAGTACGACTGTGTGGTTGGTCTCAGATGTTCGGTGGGCGATTTTGTGCAAGAGGCTTCTCCCGTCATGAACGTGTATGCGACCGATCGAAGTCCGGACGCCGGCAACCTCGTCGGGATGATCGCGCTGGGCACCGAACGCTCCATTGAGGACGACCCCGCGTTCGCCCTCCGCATCATGGTCGATATCGCGATTCGGGCCCTGTCGCCGGCGGTCAACGACCCGACCACCGGCGTCCAGATGATCAACTATATCGAGGCCCTTATGCGTGGCCTTGCTCCGTTTCTCGATGCCAACGACCACATCGTGCTCACCGACGAGGCGGACAACGTCCGCGTCGTCGTCCCGGCGAGAACCTTCGAGGACTACCTCAAGCTCGCCGTCACCGAGATCCGGGAGTATGGCGGCGCGTCAATGCAGATCTGCCGGCGCCTCACGGCGATGTTGGAGCCGCTGCTGGACATCGTCAGCGCGTCGTCCCGCCCCCCAGTGGAAGCCGAGCTGTCCCGCCTCGATCACGGCATCTCTGCGCGCTTCACCGTGGAGGACCAGGCATTGGCCCGACGTGGTGATCGGCAGGGGATCGGCGGCCCACACAATGCCGCCAGCTAGACCGGGCAGGAGGAGCAATGTCCACAACGCCGACGACGAGCACGGCGCCGGCTGGGCGGCGGGAGCGGCGGTGGCCGCCGGCCCTGGCAATCCTGGTTCTTATCACCCTGCCACTCCTGCTGCCGCAACACTTGACCCTCGGACCGGCGTGGTTGCTCCCGACGATCGGCGGGATCTTCCTGATCGCTTTCGCCTTCGTCGATCCGAGCCGCACGGGCGACCGGGTGATCGTGGCCCGCGCTCTCGCGATCGGGCTCACCGTCTGCCTCATCGTCGGCGGCGGTTGGATGACGATTCGCCTCACCAACGACCTCATCCATGGCGGTCCGGAAACAAATTCGCCGTCCGTCCTGCTCGCGACCGGTGCCCTGGTGTGGATCAACAACAGCATTCTTTTCGGACTGTTGTATTGGGAACTCGACGCCGGCGGGCCTGCGGCCCGTGTGCGCGGACTGCGACCGTACGGCGACTTCGCCTTTCCGCAACAGATGAACGCCGGCACCGGCCCGCCGGATTGGCGCCCGGTCTTTGTCGACTACCTCTACATCGGCGTGACCAACGGTCTGGCATTCAGCCCGACCGACGCGATGCCGCTCGCCATCTGGGCAAAGCTCACCATGGCCCTGCAGGGAATGATCTCGTTCGTCGTGGTCGGGCTCGTTATCGCCCGGGCCGTCAACATATTGAACTGAAGGTCTCAGCCGGTGAGATGCGCAGGCAGGAATCCGCGCGTCTCGGTCTCCTCCTCCGCCCGGATCACGTGCATGACGGCGTTGATGAGGGCGAGGTGGGTGAATGCCTGCGGAAAGTTGCCGAGGTGGCGACCGGAACGCGGGTCAATCTCCTCGGCATAGAGTTCGAGCGGGCTCGCGTACGACAGCAGCTTCTCGCACAACTGGTGCGCTCGCTCCAATTCGCCGATTTCGACCAGCGCTGACGCCAGCCAGAACGAGCAGATCGTAAACGTGCCCTCCTCGCCGCTCAGCCCGTCGTCGGTCTCTTCGACGCGGTAGCGCAACACTAGCCCGTCCTCGGTCAACTCGTCGGCGATCGCCAGGACAGTCGCGCGCACGCGCGGGTCGTCGGGCGGCAGGAATCGCAGCAGTGGCACCAGAAGCAGCGAGGCGTCCAGCGCGGTATCGCCATATCGTTGGACGAAGACGCCGCGCTCATCGACGCCGTTCTCGCAGATGTCGGCGTGGATCTCATCGGCGACAAGTTGCCACTGCTCTGCGTACTCGGTCTCGTCGTACAGCCGGGCGAGCCGCGCCCCCCGGTCCAGTGCGACCCAGCACATCAGCTTTGACGAGACGAAATGCTGCGGCTCGCCCCGCACCTCCCAGACGCCACGGTCCGGCTCCCGCCAGTTCTTGATCGCCTGTTCGACCTGCCGCTTGAGAATCGGCCACAGAGTTTCGGGAAGCTGTTCGCGGGACTTTGTGTGCAGGTACACCGAGTCCAGCACCGCCCCCCACACGTCGTGCTGCTGCTGCTGGTACGCGGCATTGCCGACCCGAACCGGCCGGGCCCCGTCATAGCCGTGGAGGTCGGCGAGGACCCGCTCCTCCAGGTCGTGCTCCCCGCCCACGCCGTACATGATCTGCAGATTCCGGTCGCCGCGGCAGGCATCGGCGATGAAGTAGAAGAAGTCGTTGGCCTCCCGGTCGAGGCCCAATGTGTAGAGACCCCAGAGCGCGAACGTCGAATCGCGGATCCACGCGTAGCGGTAATCCCAATTGCGCTCCCCGCCCGGCGTCTCCGGGAGGGACGTCGTCGCCGCCGCGAGGAGGGCGCCCGTCGGGGCGTAGGTCAGACCCTTGAGCGCGAGCGCGCTGCGTTGGAGGTATTTGCGCCAAGGGTGGTCAGGAAAGACTCCCTGGGTAATCCATTGCCGCCAGTACTCCGACGTCCGCCACATCCGCTCCTCCGCGTCCGCCCACTCCGCCGGCGGCGCCAGCTGTGACCAGGCCAGCGCGACGAACGCGTTGTCGCCCTCCTTGAGACGGGTCCGGGCTTGAGCCGTGCGGCCCTCGAGACCGATTCGCAGGTTCGTCGCCAGACGCAGCGTCGCGTTGCCGACGTCGTCGTGTGCGACCGCCGCGGCGTACGCGTCGCCGTCGTAGGTCCAGGCAGCATCGCGCGCGCCGTAGCCGAAAACCGGATCGCAGGTCATCGAGAGGTCGACCGAGCCGCTCACACATTTCACGGTACGGAGCAGGCAGTGTTCGGCGTCGTAGTCGGTCGGCGAGCGTCGGTGCGACTTGGAACGCCTCGCGACGTTATGCCACGGACCCATGATGAGCGCGTCGCGAACGATCATCCAGCCGGTTCGGGTTTGCCAGGTGGTCTCGAGCATGAGGCTGCCGGGCAGATACCGGCGGGCCGCCGGAACGCGGACGCCGTACGGGCCGAGACGGAAGCTGCCGGCTCCGCGATCGAGCATGGCGGCGAACACGCTCGGTGAGTCTGGCCTGGGAAGGCACATCCACTCCACCGCGCCGCTCGCCGCGACCAGGCAGGTTGTCTCGCAGTCGGAGAGAAACGCGTAGTCGGCGATGGGCGGGTAGGGACTCCGGCCGCGACTGGTCACTTCGTTAGCATGCGCCGTCTGGGTCGCCGGCGCCACGGCCGCCGTTAGTCCCCGCCGATCATGATTTGGAGGTCATGATCGACGCCGTTTGGAGGCCGCCAGGTCATGATCATGGAGATCTTGAACTACTGCCGTGCCATGGCCACGCGTAGGCGTTCCTCGGGTGTGAGGAGGTGGTCGGCGTCTTGAGCCGCGTCGCCGAGGGCGATCTCCACCCAGTTCACCTCGCCGGTAAAGGCGTTGGGCCGCGGGTAGTCGTCCGCGACGAGCGCTCCTCCCTCCATGCCCACGTCGCAGGTGTCATCGGCGGAGAAGACAATCGCCGCGGTGGCGTCGATGTGTCCCTCTCCGGTCTTCTGACCGTCCAGGAAGAGCGACACGGTGCCGCCCTTGCCGAGTCCGCCGCCGTCGTAGTCGAATTCCATCCGGACCTGATGTTTGCCCGAGGGTATGACCTGATCGCTGTCCACATAGAACCGCTTGATCCCGAGGAGGTTGTAGCAGTACCGGGCCCTTCCCTCCTTCGCGTACAGGCTCCATCCACCGATGCTGCCGCCCTGTGCCACGATGACGCCCTGCGCCGGCCCGCCGTTGACCACCACCTCGGCCGTGACCGCGTGGGACTTGTTCTTGATATTGACCGTGCTGTTCTCGGACAGCCGACTCATGCCGCCGAAAAGCACCTGACGGTCTCCCCGGATCAGCGCCGGTCGCCCCGCGGTGTCGGGATTAAAGCGCTCCGCCGTACGGTCGTCCAGGGGCAGCACGCCGTACCGCGCGGCCTCGATGAGCCACAGCCGCTGCAGCTCGTGCAGCTTGTCCGGCATCTCGGCGGCGACGTCGCGCGCCTGGCTCCAGTCCTTGCCGGTGTCATAGAGCTCCCAAACGTCGTCGTCGAACGAGATCTGCTCGCCGCCGACGATGATCCACGGCGTCTTGTGCTTGGTTACCGCGGTCCATCCCTTGTGGTAGATGCCGCGATTGCCGAACATCTCGAAGTACTGCGTCTCGTGGCGTTCGGGGGCGTCCGCGTCGTCGAACGTGTAGGCCATGCTCATCCCGGGCAGGGGCGTCTGCTGCACACCGTTCACGAAGGTGGGCGCCGGAATGCCGGCGACCTCGAGCACGGTGGGCGCGATGTCGATGACATGAGCGAACTGGGTGCGGATCTCATCCTTGGCCCGAATGCCGGCCGGCCAGTGCACGATGGTTCCGTTGCGGGTGCCGCCAAAGTGCGAGGCAACCTGCTTGGTCCACTGGTACGGCGTGTCCAGCGCATGCGCCCAACCGACCGCGTAGTGGTTGTACGAGTCCGGGCCGCCGAAGTCGTCCAGATGCGAGAGCAGGAACTCGGGGGTCTCCAGCGCCGCCGCCCCGTTGAAGTTGATCATCTCGTTGTAGGTGCCATTGAGCGTTCCCTCGGCCGAGGCGCCGTTGTCGCCGATGACGTAGAAGATGAGGGTGTCGTCGAGGACACCTAAGTCGGCGAGCGCGTCGATGACTCGGCCGACGTGGTGATCGGTGTGCTCAAGGAAGCCGGCGTAGACCTCCATCTGCCGGCGCAGCACCGGCTTCAAATCCTCCGGCATCTCGTCCCAGGATGGAATCTCGTCGTGGCGCCGGGTCAACTCGGCGCGCTCCGGGATCACGCCAAGCGTCTTCTGCCGGGCAATGATGCGCTCCCGCAACGCGTCCCAGCCGTCGTCGAACCTCCCCCGATAGCGATCCGCCCACTCCTTCGGCACGTGGTGGGGCGCGTGGGTGGCTCCCGGCGCGAAGTACAAGAAGAAAGGCTTGTCAGGCATGAGCGCCTTCTGCTGGTGCACCCAGCGGATCGCCCGGTCGGCCAGGTCCTCGGTGAGGTGATAGCCCTCCTCCGGTGTCTTTGGCGGCTCGACCGGGTTGGTGCCTTCGTAGAGCGCCGGGTAGAACTGGTGCGCCTCACCGCCGACGAACCCGTAGAAGTACTCGAACCCGGTACCGGTGGGCCATTGGCGAAACGGCCCCATCGGGCTGGTCTCCCAGACCGGCACCTCGTGGCATTTGCCGAACTGCGCCGTCGAGTAACCGTTCAGTTGAAGCGTCCGGGCCAGCGGCGCGGCCGTGTTGGGCCAGATTGAGTTGTTTCCGGGCGCCGAGGTGGCGATCTCGGTGATGCCGCCCATGCCGACCGTATGGTGGTTGCGCCCGGTCAGCAGGGCGGAGCGGGTCGGCGAACACAACGCCGTTGTGTGGAAACGGTTGAACTTGAGTCCCCCGGTGGCCAGTCGCTCGGCCACCGGCATACTCACCGGGCCGCCGAAGGTGCTCGATGCGCCGAATCCGACGTCATCGATCAACACGATGAGCACATTGGGCGCGCCCGCCGGTGGCCGCAACGGCTCGATTGGCGGGAACGTCGCGTCGGGGTCCTTCGCGTCGAAGGAAACCACACCGACGTAGGGCTGATCCGGCACGGGCAGAACCTCGCGCCGGACACCGTCAGACTCAACCATCTCGCACCCCCGCACGCGTCATGTCTCTGAGCGCAGGCTACGCGCCCGCTCGCACGATGACTTCCATATCGATAACCGCGACGGCTAGCTATGATGGCTCCCCGCGTCCGCACGAGAGACGCGCCGCCGGAACACATGGTAGGTCCAGCCCTGGTAGATCAGAACGATCGGGAACAGGACGACCGTGACGACCGTCAACACCTTGAGGGCGTACGGCGCGGAGGCCGTGTTGGAGATGGTCAGGTCATTCGCGTCGCCGAGAGTCGAGACCATGACCCGGGGGTACAGGCCGGCGAAGATGGAGAGCACGACCGTTCCCATCGTTATCGCGGTCGCGGTGAAGGCCCAACCGTCCCGCTGAGCCATGACGAGCCACGCAGCCGCGACCACCGCCACCACGGCCGCGACTTCGAAGAGCCAGAGCAAGAAGGTCTTCTCGGCCAGGACGTGGGTCCAGATGATGAACGCGACGACGGCGATCACGGTCACCGGTCCGAGCCGACGCGCGATCCACCGCGCTCGGTCCCGTAGGTCGTTGGTGGTCTTCAGCATCAGAAAGGCCGCCCCGTGCAGGAGGCAGACCAGAACGAAGGTGATGCCGCCCAGAATCGAGTAGCCGTTGAACAGGTCCGCGAAACCGCCGACGAACTCCTGGTCCGAGTCGATCGGCAGGCCGTACAGCAGATCCGCCAGAGCAAGCCCGACGAGCAGCGGGATCACGATGCTGCCGGACATTAGCGCGAGGTCCCAGCCTCGGCGCCACCGGGCACTGGGCCGCCTGTTCCGGAACTCGAACGTCACGCCGCGCAGGATGAGCGCCACCAGCAGCAGCACCAGGCCAAGGTAGAGACCGGAGAACATGGTGGCGTACCACCCGGGGAAGGCGGCGAACATTCCCGCGCCCGCGACGATCAGCCACACCTCGTTGCCATCCCACACCGGTCCGATGGTGGCGATGGCGGCACGACGGCCGGTCTCGTCTCGGCCGACCGCGCCATGCAGAATGCCGACGCCAAAGTCGAAACCCTCCAGGATCATGAAGCCGGTCCACAGGAGAGCTATTACGACGAACCAGAACGTAGCCATCCAACGTCCTAATAGGTGATTTCCGGAACTTCGTCCTCGTCACGGCCCTCGGCCGGCGCTAGCTCCTTGCGGGCGAAGTGTGTCATGAGCACGAAATCCACAACGGCGAGCGCTCCGTACAGCAGCAGGAACACGATCAGGCTGATGACGATGCTCGTGGTGGTCACCGACGGCGAGGCGGCGTCCTTGGTCAGCAACAAACCCTGCACTATCCAGGGCTGGCGCCCATTCTCGGTGAGCATCCAACCCGCGATGTTCATGATGAAGGGCAACGGGGCCGTCCACACGGCCAGCCAGAGAAACCGCCTCGATGTCGCGAGCCGATTGCGCCAAAGCAGCCACGCCCCAACCAGCGCGATCAGAAATACCAACGCGCCACCGTAGGCCATCACCCGCATCGACCAGTACTGGATGAAGACGTTGGGGACGTAATAGCCCGAACCATACTGCTGTTCGTACTGGGACTGAAGCTCATTGAGCCCGACCACTTGGCCGTCCCACGTACCCGTCGCGAGCACAGACAGCAGATGCGGGATCTCGATGACCTGCGAGGGCGTCTCGTCGTTGTTGCCGCCGCCGATCTGGAAGAGCGAGAACGAGCATGGCTGGCAAGTGTCCCACTGCGCCTCGGCCGCGGAGATCTTCATCGGCTGATACGTGGTTTCGATAATGCCAAGGTGACTGCCCACCAACAGCGCGAGCAACGACGCGGGCACCAGCACGATGATGGCCAACTTGGCCGAGCGCTCAAAGACCTCTGGATTGGACCGCCGCCGCAGGTGCCATGCGGAGACACCGAGCATCACCGCCCCGGCGGTGACCAGCGAGGCCAACAGGACATGCAGATAGCCCCAGACAAACACCGGGTTGGTGAGCACGGCCCAGATGTCGGTGAGTTGTGCCCTTCCGTTGGTCGAATTGATCTCGTACCCGACCGGTCGCTGCATCCATGAGTTGGCCGCCATGATGAACGCGGCCGACAACGCGCCGCCGATCGCGACCGCCCAGATCGTGGCCAGGTGCACTCGCTTCGGCAGGCGACCCCAGCCGAAGAGCCATAGCCCGAGGAAGACCGACTCCAGGAAGAAGGCCGCGAGCCCCTCCATCGCGAGCGGGGCTCCGAAGACGTCGCCGACGAAGCGCGAGTAGTCCGACCAGTTCATGCCGAACTCGAACTCCTGCACCAGCCCGGTGACGACGCCGACGGCGACGTTGATGACTAACAGGGTGCCGAAGAACCGGGTCAGCCGCAGATACTCCGGGCGGTCGCTGCGGTGCCACGAGGTCTGCAGCAAAGCGGTCAGGAAGCTCAGACCGATCGTGAGTGGCACAAACAGGAAGTGGTAGATCGAGGTCATGGCGAACTGCACCCGGGCGAGATCCACGGTCGACATCTGGCCAGCGACCCTCCATCGGAACGGACATTGTCCAGAGTGGGGCAGAAACGGCGCCGAGTACGCCGATTCGGCCACATTCGACGCCTGCGCCAATCAGGATGAGCGGTAGCGCGCGCTAGCCCGGAACGCGCAGCTACGGGGGAGACGATGAGCCAGCCCGACGCCACCCACGTCATCGTCGTCGGCGGAGGCTTCGCGGGGATCGCCTGCGCCAAGCGTCTCGCGGGTGAGCCCGCGGTCCGGGTCACTCTGCTCGACAAGAACGGCTACCACCAGTTTCAGCCACTTCTGTATCAGGTCGCGTCCGCCGAATTGACGCCGAGCGACGTCAGGTTCGACCTGACGAAGATGTTTCATCGCGACACCAACGTTGACGTGCGCACGGCCGAGGTCGCCTCGGCCGATCCAGAGGCGCGGTCGGTAACTCTGGCGGACGGCGGGACGGTCGCCGGCGACGTTCTCGTCCTCGCCGCGGGCGCCCAGCCGAACTTCTTTCACACCCCGGGGGCTCATGAATTCGCGTTTCCGCTCTATTCGCTTCACGACGCCGAGAGGGTGCGGGCCCGTGTCCTGCAGCTGTTCCAGGACGCCGCCACGAAGCCGGAGCTGATCGACGACGGCGCGCTCACCTTCGTCGTCGTCGGGGGTGGCTGTACCGGCGTCGAAACGGCCGGCGCTCTGGCCGAGCTCGTACACGATGTCATGCCGCACGTGTACGAGCATCTGGCGGTCGCCGGCGCCAAGGTAATCCTCGTCGACCTCGGCCCTGTTCTGCTGGCCCCATTCTCCGACGCGGCGCATGCCTACGGGGCGAAGCAGCTGCAGCGCCGTGGCGTGCAACTGCGCCTCGGGGTGTCCGCCAAGGAGATTGCGGCCGACCACGTCGCGCTCAGCGATACCACGACGATCAAGAGTCATCTCGTGGTCTGGGGTGGCGGGGAGATGGCCGCTCCCCTGGCCGGCCGGACGGGAATCGCGCAGGGCCGCGGCGGTCGCCTTTCCGTGCAACCCGATCTCACCGTGCCCGGACATCCGAATGTGTACGCGCTCGGCGACTTCGCCAACATCCCGTACGGCGACGAGCCGGCACTGCCTCAACTGGGCAGCGTCGCCCAACAGTCCGGGGATTGGGCGGCGCAGAACATTCTCGCCGCCGCCGAGAACATGCCGGGCACGCCGTTTCATTACCGCGACAAGGGGATCATGGCGATGATCGGCCGGAAGGCCGCCGTGGCCGAGATCGGTGAGCACCGCCACGAGCTGCATGGCCGGTTCGCGTTCGCCGCGTGGCTCGGCGTCCACGCGGAGCTTATGGCCAACGCGGGCGCGGAGCTGAAGGCGTTCACCGCTTGGGCCGAGGATTTCTACCTTCGTCCGCACCACCGATCGGCCGCACTCCTCGACCCGGCCACGATCGACACTCCCCGGATCCACTGGGAGACCAGCTGACGAGGCGATGGACAGGAACATGGCGACTGACGTAGCAACACGGCCCGCTGACGTCCTCGTGATCTTCGGGATCACGGGCGACCTGGCCAAGGTGATGACGTTCCACTCGCTCTACCGGCTGGAGAAGCGGGGATTGCTCAATTGCCCGATCGTCGGCGTCGCGGTCGACCATTGGAGCGCGGACGATCTCCGCAAGCACGCCAGCGAGTCGATCGAGGCGACCGGCGAGGACGTCGACCCCGATGTGTTCGACCGGTTCGCCGCGCGCCTGTCCTACCTGCCCGGCGACGTCACCGACCCAGCCACCCACCAGCACGTCGCTGCGACCATCAAAGGCGCGGCGAACCCCGTCTTCTACCTCCAGACCCCGCCCTTCCTGTTCGGCCCGGCGGTCCAGGGCCTCTCCGACGTCGGTCTCACACAAACCGGCCGCGTCGTCATCGAGAAGCCCTTCGGACACGAACTCGCGTCCGCCCGGGCGCTGGCCGAGGAGCTGCACCAGTACATTGACGAATCACGCATCTACCGCATCGATCACTTCCTCGGAAAGACCGGAATTGAGGAGCTGCTCTACCTTCGGTTCGCCAACACCGTGCTCGAACCGGTCTGGAACCGGAACTACGTCGAGTCGGTGCAGATCACGATGGCGGAGAGCTTCGGCGTTGAGGACCGCGGCCACTTCTACGACAAGGTCGGGGCGCTGCGCGACGTCGTGGTCAACCACATCATGCAATTGGTCGCCGCCGGAGCGATGGAACCACCCGCCGGCCGGGACCCCGACACGATTAAGAACCAGCAGGTCGCGCTGTGGCGCGCGGTCATCGAGGCGGACCCAGCCCATTACGTCCGCGGTCAATACGATGGGTACCTCGGCATCGACGGGATCGGGCCCGACTCGACCACTGCGACGTACGCCGCGCTTCGCCTCGAAATCGACAACTGGCGGTGGTCCGGCGTCCCGTTCTTCATTCGCGCCGGCAAGCGCTTACCGGCGACCCAGACGGAGTTTCGGATGATTTTCAAACGACCACCGCGCCTTGGCATACAGCGATTCGACCACCGTGCGCCCAAACCCAACCAGCTCGTGGTGAGGCTCGATCCGTCGACCGGCGTCCGGTTGGACCTCGACGCACGCCCGCCGATCACCGAGGAGCCCGAGTCGATGCCGCTGCAGCGCGAGCTTGCCCGGGAGGGCGGCGACGCACCGACACCGTACGAGGTGTTGCTGCATGCCGCGATGGTTGGCCACAGCACACGATTCGCCCGGCAGGACGGCGTCGAGCAGCAGTGGCGCGTCATGCAACCGCTCCTCGACGCGCCGACGCCAATCCACTCCTACACGCCGGGTACGTGGGGTCCCGCGGCGGCCGACGACCTCGTGGCCGAATTCGGCCGCTGGCAAGAACCCTGGCTTGAGTCGTGACCGCCGTCGTCACCCGGGCCGGGCGGATGGGGGAGTCGAAATGACGAGCGCCGGCAGCGCGTACGACGTCATCATCATCGGGACGGGGGCCGGCGGTGGCACGCTCGCCCGCCACCTCGCCCCCTCCGGCAAGCGGATCCTGCTGCTCGAGCGCGGCGACTGGCTGCGCCGCGAGCCGCAGAACTGGGACACCGCCGAGGTCTTCGTCAACAACCGCTACATCTCGAAGGACACCTGGTTCAACGACGGCAAGGCCTTTCAGCCGCAGGTGCACTACTTCGTCGGCGGTGCCACCAAGCTGTACGGCGCAGCGCTGTATCGCATGCGCGTCGAGGATTTCGGCGAGCTGCGGCACCACGACGGCGTCTCGCCCGCATGGCCCATCTCGTACGAGGTCATGGAGCCGTACTACACCCAGGCGGAGCAGCTCTATCAGGTGCACGGTGCTCGAGGTGAGGATCCCACCGAACCACCGGCGAGCGCGCCGTACGCGTTTCCGCCCGTCTCGCACGAGCCGCGCATCCAGCAGCTCTCCGATGACCTCGCCGCGGCGGGCAACCATCCGTTCCACGCGCCGTGCGGCATCATGCTCAACGAGGCGAACATGGCGTACAGCCAGTGCGTGCGCTGCCCGACGTGTGACGGCTTCCCCTGCCTGGTTCACGCCAAGTCCGACGCCGAGGTTGTTGGGGTACGACCGGCGCTCGAGCAATCCAACGTCACGCTGCTTACGCACGCCCAGGCGGTACGGCTGGAGACCAACCCATCCGGCAATGCCGTCACCGAGGTGCTGGTCGATCACGAGGGTCACCTGGAGCGGTACCGGGGCGACATCGTCGTCGTCTCGTGCGGCGCGGCCAACTCCGCCAAGCTGCTGCTGGCCTCCGCCAGCGACCGGCATCCCAGCGGGCTGGCCAACGGCTCTGACGAGGTCGGTCGCAACTACATGTTCCACACGAGTCAGGCCGTGCTCGCGCTGTCCCGAGAGCCGAACCCGACGGTGTTCCAGAAGACCCTCGGCCTCAACGACTACTACTTCCGCGGGCCGGATTTCGACTATCCGATGGGGAACATCCAGATGATCGGCAAGTCGCAGGCGACGATGTTCCGCGGCGAAAAGCAGCTGGAGACCAAGCTCGCCCCGACCTGGGCGCTGAAGGACGTGGCCAGCCACGCCGTGGACTTTTGGCTCTCCACGGAGGACCTTCCGCGGTCGGACAACCGGGTCACGCTCGATCGGTCGGGCAACATCCAGCTCCGCTACCAGTCCAGCAACAGGACCGCGGCCGAGCGCCTGTACACCCAGCTGAAGTCGATGCTCGGTCGACTCCGCCTGCATCCCGACCACCTGATCCACCGCTTCGCGTACATGAAGAGCGACATCCCGCTCGCCGGGGTCGCGCACCAGGCGGGCACCTGCCGATTCGGGACGGATCCGGCCACCTCGGTGCTCGATGTCAACTGCCGAACGCATGAGGTGGACAACCTCTACGTCGTGGATACGAGCTTCTTTCCGAGCATCTCCGCCGTAAACCCGGCGCTCACCGCGATGGCGAACGCGATCCGGGTCGGCGACCACCTGCTGCAACGCATGGGTGTATCGGCACGCGCCGCGACCGGTCGGCCAAAGGTTCTATAGGAGGGGAAATGCCTGACGCGACAACAGAGTTCTTCGAAAGAATCTCGAAACCTTCAACGCCGCCGCCCATGGGCACCGCCACGGGCACAGTGCGGATCGACCTCGACCGGGGAAAGGCAACCGAGCACTACCTCCTCGCGATCGACAAGGGCAATATCTCGGTCTCTACCGAGAAGGCCAAGGCCGACGCGGTGCTGCACACCGAAAGGGAGCTCTTCGACAGGCTCGCTCGAGGCGAGGCGAACGCGTTGGCATCCATTCTGCGAGGCCTGATATCCGCCGAGGGCAATCCATCGCTCCTCGTGCGCTTCCAGCGTCTCTTCCCCGGGCCGCCCAGCGCCCGCGCCGCCCAGCCCGCACCCACTCAGGAGGCACGACCGGCATGAGCACCGACCTTGTGAACGTCCTCGACGGAAACACCTTCGTCGTCAGCGATACCCGTGGCGACATCGAGGCGACGCCGACGGACACCACCGGCCTCTTCTCGTATGACACGCGATTCCTCTCGAAGTGGGTGCTCACCATCGATGGCCAGCGCCTCAACCCGCTCTCCATGGATGACCTTCAGTACTTCGAGACGCGCTTCTTCCTCGTGCCCGGGACCGGGACCATCTACGTCAACGCGACTCTGTCGATCATCAGGCAGCGGGCGGTTGGTCTCGGTTTCCATGAGGAACTGACGATCCTCAACCACGACGACAAGCCCGTTGACATCAACGTTCGCATCGATGCGGGCAGCGACTTCGCCGACCTCTTTGAAATCAAGGATGCCAAGGGGAAGAAGGGCAAGTACTACCACCGCGTTGACAAACAGCACTTGCTGCTCGGCTACGAACGGGAGACGTTCCGGCGCGAGACGACCATATCTTCATCCGCGCCGGCCCAGTTCGATGAGGATGGCGTCTCGTTCTCCCTGCACATCGAGCCACACAGCGACTGGACAACGGACCTGGACGTGGTGACCGCGCTGCTCGGTTGGGGAGAGACGCACGCCAAGCCGAAGTACGGGCGTGAGGTCAGGAAGGCCCGGCCAGACATGCACACGAGTCTGGAGAACTGGCTTGAGTCCGCACCCTCGGTGGTCAGCGACTGGGAGCCGCTGCGGGCGACCTACCGGCGCAGCCTCATCGACCTCGCCGCCCTGCGGTTCTCGCCGCCGGTCTCCGGGGGTGGGAGCCTGCCGGCCGCGGGCCTGCCCTGGTTCATGACCATCTTCGGCCGGGACAGCATCTTGACCAGCCTGCAGGCGTTGCCGTTCGCGCCCGAACTGGCGGCGACGACCATCCGCGCGCTCGCCGCCTGGCAGGGCAGCCGCGTGGACGACTTCCGCGAGGAGGATCCGGGCCGCATCGTGCACGAGCTGCGCTACGGCGAGACCGCCGCGTTCGAGGAGCAGCCACACTCGCCGTACTATGGCAATGCCGACGCCACCCAGCTCCTCGTCGTGCTCATGGACGAGTACGAACGGTGGACCGGCGACACCAAGCTCGTGCAGGAGCACGAGTCCGAGGCGCGCGCGGCGCTGGCCTGGATCGACGAGTACGCCGATCTTCAGGGTAACGGCTACGTCTCATATCAGCGACGCAACGAGGAGACCGGCCTGGTGAACCAGTGCTGGAAGGACTCGTGGGACTCGATCTCATACCGCGACGGTCGGTTGGGCAGCTACCCACTGGCGACGTGTGAGCTGCAGGGCTACGCGTACGATGCGAAGATCCGCGCGGCTCGGCTGGCCCGGACCGTCTGGAATGACCCGGCGTACGCCGACCAACTCGAGAAGCAGGCCGCCGATCTCAAACGCCGCTTCAACCGCGACTTCTGGGTGGCGGACGGACAGTACTTCGCACTCGCGTTGGACGGCGACGGTGGCCAGGTCGACGCGTTGTCCTCAAACATCGGCCACCTGCTCTGGAGCGGGATCGTCGACAAGTCCAAGGCCAAGGCCGTGGCCAAGCATCTGATGGGGCCAAAGCTCTTCTCCGGTTGGGGTGTGCGCACCTTGGCCGAGGGCGAGGGCCGGTTCAACCCGATCGGATACCACACGGGCGCGGTGTGGCCGTTCGATAACTCCTTCATCGCCTGGGGCCTGCGGCGATACGGCTTCAAGGCGGAGGCCGCGCGAATCGCGGCCGGAATCCTCGACGCCGCCGACTTCTTCAAGGGTCGACTCCCCGAGGCCTTCGCGGGATACGAGCGATCGTTCACGGCGTACCCGGTGGAGTACCCGACTGCCTGCAGCCCGCAGGCATGGTCGACCGGAACTCCCCTGTTGCTCCTCCGTACGATGCTCGGCCTGGAGCCGATCGGCGAGCATCTGGTCGTGGATCCGGCCCTGCCGTCCGCGATTGGAGCCCTCGCCCTGCTCGACATTCCGGGGCGGTGGGGCACCGTCGACGCCTTCGGCCGTGGACGGACCACTGTGGACGCCAAGCCTCGGTTGCGTCCACAACTCAGCGATGACACCGCCGAGGCCCGTTCGCGGCGACGCTAGGGGCCGCCGACATCAATCAGCCTCAGCGTGACACGTCGGCCTTGTGCCTGGCACCGACGAGGACGGCGGCCGCTGGGTAGACGAGCACGGACAAGACTCCGGCACCGACGAGCGCGGCTGCGTTCTCAGGAAACATCGTTCCGTTCTCGAGGCCGATCTGAGCCAGCGCGACAAGCAGCGGCAGCGTCGTCGCCGTGATGAACATCAGCTGCGTTTGCTGCGCCGGATTGAGCGCGCGTCGGTAGACGAGCAGCGTGGGCAGGCCGCGCACGGCGAGCAGGAGCACGAAGAATATGGCCAGGCGCAGCGGAGACTCGGCGATCGAGCGGACGTCGAGGGTCATGCCAGAATAGACGAAGAAGACCGGGATGAAGAAGCCATAGCCGATGGCATCAAGCTTCTCCTCCAGCGATCGCATGTTCCCGGGTGCCCACTGGCGCAGCACGATTCCGGCGAGGAATGCACCGAGGACAATGTCGAGGCCCTCTCGTGCCGCGAACGCCAGCAGTACGAGCAGCAGGACGACGGTCCAGCGCAGGGTCGTCTGCGAGGTGGCGTGCTCGCCGGCGAGCAGGACCCGTTCGGCTCGGCGGCCCCGGATCAGTCTGGGAACCAGGGTGAAGAGGAGCGCCAGACCGCCGATGACGATCAGCGAGACTATCGCGCCGACACTGCTGGTCGTGCCGAGGAAGATTGCGATGGCGACAATCGGCAACAGTTCGCCCGTGGCTCCCGCGGCGATGACATATCGGCCGAAGTCTCCGCCGAGCATGTTGTTGTCTCGCAGGATGGGTAGCAGCGTGCCCAGTGCCGTCGTGGTCAGAGCGATGGAGATGGGCACGAACGCCCTGACGAGCCCGGCGGTCTCCAGCAGGCCGACCACGACCAAGGACAGCGCCACGGATATGCCCCAGCCGGTCAGGGCTAGCCGTCCGGCGCGTTCGCGGAACAACTTTATGTCCAACTCCTGGCCCGCGAGCAGGAAGACAAACCCGAGGCCGACGTTGGAGACGAGCACGATGCTCTCCGGGCTGGCGATGCCAAGTGCCTGCGGTCCAATCAGGACTCCACCGAGAATGAGCACCACGACCTGAGGTACCCAGTGGCCCGGAATCAGGTCAACGACGAACGGCGCCAGCGCGGCCACTATCGCCGCATAGAGCAGTGTGTCGATTCCGGTCGTCAGGTCCATGCCTCCGTCGGCACTCTGGCCGAGAGCGCCTCAATCTCCCCCCGCAGTGATTTGCCGCTGCAAATAGTCAAGCATCCGCGCCGCAATCGGCGTGTACCTTCACGCGAACCACGCAGCCATCAAGATCCCCGTGATCATGACCCAGCCGTCCCCAAATCGCGCCGATCATGACCTCCAAATCATGATCGGCGCTTTGCTCTGGGGCTGTCGCGGCTACTCCTCCAGACGGAAGCCGACCTTAACCGTGACCTGGAAGTGTCCGACTCCGCCGTCGACCACGTGACCGCGGATCTCGGTCACCTCAAACCAGTCGACATGGCGCAGTGTCGTACCAGCGCGGGTTATCGCGTTGCGTACAGCTTGGTCAATGGATTCCGGCGACGATCCGACGATCTCGGTCACCCGATAGACATGGTCCACGGACCAATCATGACTCAGGCGGCAAGCCGGCGTTCCCGGTTCCTGCGCGAAGCGGCGGACTGGCATGTGCTGCTGCAGTAGCGCGCGTGCCCGTGCCGGGTGGCTCGCACCGGTTGCACGTGGCAGTGCGCGCACACCAGCGAAATCGTCTGGCTGCGCCGGTGGACCTCGACCATGAGCATCCCGCCACGGACGACGCCGAGATCACCACGCGCGACCGCCTCAGTCAGGCACGGCTCACGTACCGGGCAGCCGAGGCAGATCCGTACCGCCATCGGGCGCATGGCGCGGTCGTCGCCCCACCATTCTGGGTCGTTGCCGGCGCATGCCGCGAGATCCCACCAGTGCCCGGTTTCCGCGGCATCCGGCGCGGTCGATCCCGCGCTCATCGACGAACCGCCGCGCATCGACGGCGTTCCGACGGCCTGAATCCCCGCCACACGGCGAGCGTCAGCACCCGGCATGTCAAGCATCCGCCCCACTCCCATACACATCGTCGGATGTCCTGTGTGCTACGTACTGAGGGCGGGGTTCGGTTCAATGCAGGCGAGCGTCGAGCGCCTCCGCCTCCTCGGGTGTGGGAGCGCTGCCGCCGAGGTGGGCAGGTTGCCACCAGAGATCCTCCGGCCCCGCAGGTCGGTCGGGGTAGCCGCGCTGGATTCCGTCGAGGAGGCCCGACAAGCGGTCCCGCAGTTCGGACGTGACGGCGTCGGAGTCGCCGCCTCGCTGCGGCGTCAGCGGTTCCCCGACCGCGATGGAGACCGGCACGTGGCGGCGGGTCAACGACCGCGGATGGCCCTTGGTCCAGAGTCGCTGCGAGCCCCACACGGCCATCGGAACCAGCGGGACGCCGGTCGCGGCCGCCAGCCGTGCCGCCCCGTTCTTCAGCTCCTTGACAGTGAACGAACGGCTGATGGTGGCCTCAGGAAAGACGCCGACGACCTCGCCATCGCGTAACGCGGCGAGGGCCTGCTTGTACGAGGTCAGACCGGCGTTGCGATCAACCGGGATGTGATGCATTCCCCGCATCAGCGGTCCGGAGATCCGGTTGTCGAAGACCTCTTTCTTGGCCATGAAGCGCACCAGCCGACCGGCCGGAACGGCGCCGAACCCACAGAAGATGAAATCGAGATAGCTGATGTGGTTACAGGCGATAACGGCCCCGCCCGACCGGGGCACATGCGCCTGACCCTCGAGCGCGATCCTCACGTCCAGCACCCGGAACATCGCCTTTGCCGCGGCGATGACGGGTCGGTAAACGATCTCCGACATTCCTACACGCTATACCTCTCCGCCGGCGAGCCGGACCAGCATCTTGCCGATGTTCCTGCCCCGCAGCAGGTCGAGAAATGCTTCGGGTGCGTTCTCCAATCCATCGACGATTGTCTCGTCCAACCGGATCTGGCCTGCCCGCATCCACTGCCCCATCTCGGCGACGAAGTCGGGCATGCGTTGGTTGTGATCAGTCACGATGTATCCGCGTAGGGTCAGCCGTTTGCCGATGGCGAGGCTGAGGTTGCGTGGCGCCGCGGGCGGCTCAACCGCGTTGTACTGCGCGATCGATCCACACAGCGCCACCCTTCCATGTGGACGCAGTCGCGAGATGGCGGCCTCGAGGTGGTCGCCGCCGACGTTGTCGAAGTAGACGTCGATGCCGTCGGGCGCGGCCTGTTTGAGCAGGTCCTTGACCGGTCCGTCGCGATAGTTGAACGCGGCGTCGAAACCCAGTTGCGTGAGGTATTCGACCTTGGACGTGGAGCCCGCGCTCCCGATCACCCGCGACGCGCCGCGCAGCCTCGCGATCTGGCCGGTCAGGCTGCCCACCGCTCCGGCCGCTCCGGAGACGAAGACCGCGTCGCCTGCGACGAATCCCGCGATGTCGAGCAGGCCAACGTACGCCGTGAGGCCGGGCATTCCGAGCGCGCCGAGATAGGCGGAGACGCTCAGCGCCCGCGCGGGATCGACGGCCCGGAAGCGCCGCGCCGGCGCGACGACGCGCTCGCGCCAGCCGAAGCCGTGCAGAACGACCTGGCCCGGTGCGAGGTCCGGACTTCGGGACTCGGCGACCTCGCCGATCGCTCCACCGTCGAGGACGTGGTCGACCTCGAACGGCGGCAGATACGACTTGCCGTCGTTCATCCGACCCCGCATGTAGGGGTCGACGGACATGAACAGGTTGCGCACCAGCACCTCGCCGTCGCCGGGCTCGGGGAGATCGACCCCGACGAGGCGGAAGTTCTCGGCGGTCGGCCAGCCGGTCGGGCGGCTGGCGAGGTGTATCTCACGGCTCTTCGGCATTGGCGGGCTCCGGTTCAGGCGATCTCGACGGTGAGGTCGAGGTTGCCACGGGTTGCGTTGGAAAACGGGCACACCATATGGGCGGCGGCGACGAGGCGCTCCGCAGCCTCGCGATCGACGCCAGGGAGCATCACCGTGAGTTTCGCGCTGAGGCGATAGCCCCGGACCCCCTCGACGTCGGCGGGACCGATGCTGACAGCGGCCGTGACCGCGGAACCGTCCACATCGGCCTTCGCTCGCCTCGCCACCACCCGCAACGCATTGTGGAAGCAGGCCGCGTACCCGGCGGCGAAGAGCTGCTCCGGGTTCGTGGCTCCGCCGGCGCCGCCCATCTCGACGGGGACGGCGAGGGCGGTGTCGATGAGGCCGTCCGAGGAGCGGACCGACCCGCTCCTCCCCTCCCCGATCGCGGTCGCGGTAGCGGTGTAGAGGACCTTCATGTGCGCACCCCATCTGTCGTCAGAATGCTCACTCAACCCCTCTCCCAAGGTCATCGCAAGTCTTCAACACTTGCCGGTTAGGGCGCCTGGATCCGGGCAGGTATTGAACACCTGCGGCGATCTTGATGGCGCTGGGTGCCGTACGCCGGTGCGTGCGTCTACGGGCGCCGCGGTGAACCCGGCCGGCTGAGGATGGTCGCGTCGGCCCGACGGCCCACCGTCCACTGCACGATGGTGTCACGCGCCTGCGCCTTCGTCGCCTTGCTCGCGATGGCGATCCCCAGGGCCAACGCGAGGGACCTGAGCTGGACGGCGGTCAGGTGCAGGTCGTCGAGGTATCGAGCGGCCGCGGCCCGGTCCACGAGCGCCGAAAGGGCGGCGCCGATCTCGTCGACGGGCCGCGGCAGCGGGACCGGGGGGGTCACGGCGCGGGCGGGCAATCGACGTGCCGGCGGCTTCGCCACCACCTCCAACCTTGCCGTCCCGGCGGCCAGATTCTCGAGTTGGTCGGTCGGAAGCTTGCGGAGAAACTCCGCAACCCTCAGGAGAACCTCGTGCGTGAGTTCGGCCGAGTCGCTCACTGCGATTCCTTTCGATCGCGACTGCGGGGCTCGCTCCGCTCGCGCCTCGCGCTCACTGCGATTCCTTTCGATCGCGACTGCGGGGCTCGCTCCGCTCGCTCCTCGCGCTCACTGCGATTCCTTTCGATCGCGACTGCGGGGCTCGCTCCGCTCGCTCCTCGCGCTCACGTGGCTCCCTCGATCATGATCCTAGTCAGAAATTCGGTGGTGAGCTCTCGCAGCTCGTGCTTGACGTTCGGATTGGCCTGGTTGAGAAGTACGGCCGGAACTCCGCGCTCTGCCGCCGCGGCGAAGAGGGTCTTGCTCTCGCGAATCATCTGCCGGAACACCGGCACCTCGTACTGCTCGGTGTGTGTCACGTAGTTGCGTACCGCGATGATCGGAACCTCGCCGACAAACTGGATCATCGTGAACACCACCCCAAGAATCGCCGGGTCGATGGCGCCGGGGCCGGCGACCGCGTTGTAGTCCCGAACCAGCTCCGCCAACTTCCGTCGGAGGTAGTCGATGCCGAGCGTGGATAGGTAGTCGGCCTTGGCCGGGATGAGGATGTGCTCGCTGGCGACGATCGCCGTCCTCGTGACCATGTTGAAGTTCGGGGCGCAGTCAACCATGATCACGTCGTAGTCGCGAAACGCCGCCTCGCCGAGTGCGTCGGCAAGCAGCCGGTGCACCCAGAGGTAGCCGGCGCTGGATACCTGAAATCGCGATCCGCCCACGTACGCGGCGAGGTCGAGGTCAATGTCGATGAGCCCGAGGTGCGACGGAATGAGATCCAACCTTCCACCGTACGGACGAAGCACCTCGTTGACCCGCGGCGGCGACACGACGTAGTTCGCCAGCGGTTCGGCCATCTGCGCGTCGATGAGTGCCTGGAACCAGTGCAGCAGCGTCGCGCTGTCGGTGAACTCCTTGGCCAGCTCGTCCGCGCCGAAGAAGGACAGCGTCAGGCTGGCCTGTGGATCCATGTCGATGAGGAGGACTTTGCGTCCGCGTACCGCGAGCTCGGCGCCGAGGTTCGCGGCGACCGTTGTCTTGCCGACGCCGCCCTTGTAGTTGAGGACGGACACCACCGTCACGGCGCGCTTCCGGCAAGACACATGGGAGGCAGCATGCCATGTCAGCGGAGAAAGATCGCCGTGATCATGAAGTGGCGGTCGTGAATTCGCGTCGATCATGACCTCCAGGTCATGATCGACGCTCGGAAAGTCTAGGGCACGGTCCTCTCGATGGCGGCCGGGCCCAACGCCTCCAGCTCCCGGCGAGCGCGCTCGATATTCCTCGGCGTCGGATCGCGGCCCTCGGCCACGGCCAGGTCCTCCGGCTCCCACTGCTGTTCGGCTCCGCTTCTGATCACCAGCCGCCGGATGGGCATGGTCACCTTCCAACCGTCTGGCTCCGCGTTCAACTCGAGCGCGTCCGGTGGCATCTCGTGCATGGCGGACTCCTCCGAGCCAAAGCCGCCCCCGGATACTCCGTAGTCGCGGGCGACCGCATCGGTCTCGAGGTCCTCGTGGGCGCCCTCGTCTGGCTGTACCAGGCGACCGACCTTGGCGATTGAGGGAACACCCTTGACGTAACGGTCGTACATCGACACGTGCGACTCGAGATGCGGATCGATTGGGTCCTGCTCGGCGATGACCTCGCTGTCCTCATCGAGTCGATCGACGGCGTCCGGATCGACCTCCTCCGCCAGCCGCGAGTCGGGATCGAACGGCAGCATCTCGGCGTCGAAATCCGGCATCTCGCGGGTGAGCCGCCCGGTGAGTGACTCGCCCCGGAGGTGCTCGGCCGCAGTAGTTCCGAAATCGTCCAACGACATCGCGCCGTCCTCGCGATCGGGCGGCAACGGGACGGGCGACGGTCCGTCGGCCACGCGGGAGTTGTCCAGGTCCTCATTGGCGTGCGAGTCGTCATCGGCCGTTTCGGGCAGCCCGTCACCGGCGGGATCGGAGACCGGCTTTGGGTACGGATCGTTGTCGTAGATCGCGTCGCTGTCGTCCATCACGGGCCCCCAGGCTCATCCTGCCACCTTCGCGGGCCGCGGCGGACGCTTTGCGATCAGGTCGGACTGAGGCTATCGAGCCGCAAGCTAATGCTGTTAGCTTCCGCTGCCAGGTCGTGGCCGTGAGCGAGAAGACGCGTCGCCAGGTCCGGCCCCGGCGGGGGGAGCGCGCGAGGCCGGACCGGCCGGTGCAAGGACGCGAGACGGGGGACGCGCCCGCCGCACCAGGATCGAGGCCAAGCCGGGCTGGCTGCCCTTGCCCCGCCGGCCTCGTCCGAGGGGTTGTCCTTCATACGTCCACGGTGGCCGGTTGGTTCACTCATGGGGATCGGGGACGAATCAGGGTCTTTCCCCGACGATCTGAGCCGCCCAGGCCCTTCATACTTGATCGGATATCCGCCGGCGGAGGAGGGGGCGATGACTGTCATCGATGCGTACGTCGCCGATCTCGCCCGCGCGCTGCACGGGCCCCGGCGTGCGAAGACCGATCTGCTCTCCGAAGCCCGAGACAGCCTGATCGATGCGGCCGAGGCACACGAGCAGCGTGGACTGAGTCGGGCGTCGGCCGAGCGCACCGCCGTCGCGGAATTCGGCGAGGTGGCCCGCATCGCGCCCGGCTTCCAGCGGGAGCTCGGTTGCGCACAGAGTGTGCGAACGGCGCTGCTCGTCTGCCTTGTGCTCGCCCCGCAGGACATCTTGTGGGACTTCGCCGACCGCCCCGCGAGGCCCGGCTCGACGGCGTTTGTGACGTTCGAGGGCATCATCGGCTGGCTGGGCGGCGCGGCGATGGCGGGTGCGTTGGTTCTTGCGCTTGCCTGCGGAGTCGGCGTTCGATTCCTTGGTGTACGACGGGCGCTGACCCGGGCAACCGGCCTGTTCGCCGTCGTCGTGTCGACCGTCTTCGCGGCGTGCGGGATATTTCTGACCGCGCTCGCGCCCGCACCGCTGTTCAGTGCGACCGGTCTACCGATGGCGACCGCCGTCCTGGTGCTTCCGCTCGCCTGGGTGGCGGTGTCCGGTCGCCGCTGCCTGGCCGCGTCGTGATCCCCCGCTAGGCCTTGGACGGTGCGGGATGCAGGACGCTCTCGATCACCGCGGTGAAATCGCGCCACTCGGTCCGGGCCGCCACTAACGACCGTCGGCCGGCCGGGGTCAACCGGTACGTGCGTCGTTCGCGACCGCCCACGCTGCCCCACTCACCGCGGAGGTAGCCGGCACGTTCGAGTCTCCGCAGGGCCGGATACAGCGTGCCGGTCGGGAGATCGAGCGCGCCGCCGCTGCGCCGCAACAGCGCCTCCATGACTGCGTATCCGTGCAGCGGCTCCTGTTCGAGGGCAGCGAGGATCAGCGCATCCAGATGCCCGCGCAATGCGTCCGCCTTCATGTAGACAGCCTACACGTAGGCAGGTACAGTTGACTATGGTACGTAGGCACGCTACATGTAGAACGCCAAGCTAACGGGGGTGGAGCATGTCTCGGCGAGCGCTTAGTCTGACCCTGTCGATCGTCCTCCTGGTGTGCGGCGGCTGCGTCGGCCTCGGCACCTTTGTCTGGACCCGAATGACTTTGAACACGGCAGGACGGATCGAGTTCGTCAACCCGCTGACCATCCCGCCGCTGGCACCGTCCACTGTTGACGAGGACGGTCGACGGGTCTTCGACCTGACCGCCGCGCCGGGCGTGCATGACTTTGGCCAGGGAGCCGTGCCGACCTGGGGCTTCAACGGCGGTTACCTGGGTCCAACACTTCGGGCTGCCCGCGGCGAGCAGGTCGTGGTACAGGTGCACAACGCGTTGCCGGACACGACAACCGTTCACTGGCATGGGATGCACCTTTCAGCCACAATGGACGGTGGGCCGCATCAGACGGTTGCGCCGGGGTCGACGTGGTCGCCAACCTGGCGGATCGACCAGCCATCGGCCACACTCTGGTACCACCCGCACCCGCACGGCGAGACCGCGAATCAGGTCTACCGCGGCCTGGCTGGAATGTTCATCCTGGATGATCGCGGCGCGGAGATATCGGCCCTACCGCACCGCTACGGCGTCGACGACATTCCGGTCATCGTGCAGGACAAGCAGTTCACCGATGCCGGGGAACTTGACGAGGGAAGCTCCTTCCTCGGCGGAATCGGCATCCTGGGCGACACGATCGCGGTCAACGGCACGGTGGCGCCGTACCTCGACATCGAAACGGAGCGGGCCCGGCTGCGGCTCCTGAACGCGTCCAACGCGCGTTCGTACGAGTTTGGATTCGCCGACGATCGCGCGTTCTCCATGGTGGCCAGCGACGGCGGACTGCTCGCGGCGCCGTACGTGACCGACCGAATCGCTTTGTCGCCGGGCGAGCGGGCCGAGATCGTCGTGACTATGCGTCCGGGCGAGCGAGCCGTGCTTCGCAGCACCCCGCCTCCGCTCGGCCTGGACCCGCTGAGCCGGCGCTTCTCCGGCGGCGCGGACACACTGGACATCCTGCAGTTGCGCGCCGCCGATCGGCTGGCGGCCAGCGCGAGTGTGCCGCAGCGCCTGGCAGATGTGCCGCGCCTTCGTGCGCCGCAGCCCGTGCAGCGGCGGAGCTTCCACCTCGGCGACGAGACCGTCAACGGCCAGCGCATGGACATGTCCCGGATCGATGCCACCGTGACGCGGGATACCACCGAGATCTGGCGCCTGGAGAACAACGACGGTACGCCGCACAATTTCCACATCCATGGCGTGCAGTTCCAGGTGCTCGCGGTCGGCGGTCGAACGCCGCCGCCGCAGCTGCTCGGCTACAAGGACACGCTCTTTCTGAACCCCAATGTCCCGTACGAGATCATCGTGCCGTTCGGCTCCTTCGCCGACGCGGCCGCGCCGTTCATGTTCCACTGCCACGTCCTGTACCACGAGGACCAGGGAATGATGGGCCAGTTCGTCGTGGTCAATTCCGGCCAGCCGGCCACAACACCCGTCGGCCACCGCCACTCGTAGCATCCAGGCAACTCCCGGCCGCGGAGCCGCGCCGGGAGCGCCAAGATCGCCGTGATCATGAGCTGGCTGTCGCAGAACCGCGCCGATCATGACCTCCAGGTCATGATCGGCGCTCAAGCGGCGCTCAAGGGGCGCTCAAGGGGTAATGAGGTCGAGGGCCGCGAGGGCCGCGCCGCGTGCACCCGCCATGTCAAGATCGGGCACGAGGGCGAAGCTCACCACGCGCTCCTGCTCCGCCCGGAAGACCGTGTGCTCTCGAACCGTGGCAAGAAACCAGTCCCGGAAATCGGGCGCGGCCTCGACGACACCTCCGCCAACGAAGTACGCGCTCGGGTCGGTGAAGTTGGCGGCGATCGTGAACAGCCGGCCCAATGCCATCGCCTGCTGTTCGAAGATCTTGAGCGCGAGCGGATCGCCACGCTCGCCGTAGCCGCGCACCAGCCGGGCCGCCTTGCCCAACGACCCGGCGTCGTTCAGCTCATGGTCCGGGTACCGGGTCAGCCAGAACGGCAGCAGGTTCTTCTCTATGCCGGTCAGCGACGCCACGCTCTCGGCGTCCCCGACGAAGCCGCAGTTACATTGCGGTGTCGGCTGACCGTCGGCGAGCAGGCCCGCCATCGGGATGTGGACGTGACCCAACTCGCCCGCCATGCCCGCCGCGCCCTTGATGACCCCACCGGCCTCGATGACGCCGCCGCCGAGCCCCGTGCCGACGATCACCGATACCGACGAGTTAGCCTGCGCCAACCGGCCGAAGTGAGAATAGTGCGCGTACAGTGCGGCCGCGTTGCCGTCATTGTTGTAGACCACCGGGATCCGCAGGCAATCCTCGAGCGCGCCGCGGAAATCGAAGCCACGCCACGCCGGCTGGTTGAAGTTGGTCGACCCTTTCGATGAGATCACGCCGTCCGCGCTCGCGGGCCCGGGTGAGTCGAGGCCGACGCAGCGCACCGCGTCGCGCGCGATTCCGGTCACCTCGAGCACGGTATCCATGGCATAGGCGAGCGCCTCGACGGCGACGTCCGGGCCCTCCTGAACCCGGCTCGGCACCTCTACAAGCCGGTCGACCAGGAAATGGCCGGCTGCGTCAAGCACGGTCGCGTTGTTGGCCGTCCCGCCATTATCCAAGCCGACAACGACACCGCCGACCACACTCATCGATCCTCCCTTGTGGATCGCCCCGGCTCGCGTGATCAAGGACTTGTGGCCGTGATCTGAAGATCAGACCACGGCCACAAGCCTTTGATCGCCGACAATCCGGCAAGGAACTTAGATGACGCGCACCGACTCGGCCTGCGGGCCCTTGGGTCCGCGGGCAACCTCAAACTCAACGCGCTGGTTCTCCTCGAGCGACCGGTAGCCGTCGCCCTGGATGGCGCTGAAGTGCACGAACACGTCGCCGCCGCCGTTGTCTGTGCTGATGAAGCCGTAGCCCTTCTCGGCGTTGAACCACTTGACGGTTCCCTGGGCCATGTTCTCTCCTTGGTGGCTTACACACGAACACGCACCTTGCGCGTCCGGGGGCATGTTCGATCGCGCCCCGGTCTTCCTGCTGGGAGAAGAACACGGACAGCGGCGAATGGTTCTCGCCGCGAGAGGTCATACATGCACCAAAACCGCGGCCAGTATACATCTGGGCGTTACGGATCCAAGCCGAAGCTCGTATGAACGACGTCCATGAGGTAGCGATCGGACAGCCAGTAGGCCTCGATCGTGAGCCAGTGAAGTGTGTAGACCTGGCCCTCCCAACGCATCATGCGGGCGATGCCGTGCAGGTCAAGGCCGTCGCGCGTATACGTGTACTCGAGATCCGCGGCTCCCTCATCGAAGTGCAGATCGCTGATTCGTACCCGCTTGTAGTTCGCGAGACCCGCGGCGTCGATCCACTCCGCCTCGCCGCGCGCGAGGAGGTCCATCGGATGCCCGTCCACGACCCCGTTGACCTGCACGGCGATCGCCTTGGCGCTGTTCGGGTCCCGGAAGCAGTAGAGCGAGTCGATGCGGGAGAACTCCCAGCCGGCCGGCACCCCGATGCGGAATCCGGACGGATCGCGGTAGTAATGCCAGCCTGAGATCAGCTGATACTCCCCGGGACGAGCCTGGCCGCCGTCGGGGACCGAGACCCCGGCCTGCGGGATTTGCTCCACGCAGGCCTGAACGCCCATTGCCGGGGTCAGCCCGGCGGCGACCGACGGCGACTGGCTGGGCGCCGCCGACGGGCCAGGTCCGGCGTCCCGCGATTCCAGCAGGACGACCCCGGTCGGAACGACGAGCGCGAGAAGCACGCCGGCCAGTACCCACGGCCACGTTCGGTGCCGGCCGGGCTGGTGGCGCATGGTCTCCTCAGTCACGGTTCGCGGATGAGGCGGGCGACCGTCCACGTGCACAGCGCCGCCGCCCGCCGGGTCGAGCCTCCCATCGACCGGATCGGCGACGTCGGCCAACGCCGCAGCCGTCGCGCTCCCCGGCGCGAGTTCGCCCGGCTCCTCACCGAACCGCGTAGCGGACGGCGGACGCCGGCGGCGGGCGGCCAGAGTCCGCCCCGCGGCAAGGCCCTTGACTTCGCCGTCCGCGATCCGCCTGAGCAGCTTCTCGACCTCGGCCGCCCCCATCCGGTGGCGAGGATTCTTGCGCAGCAAGCCGATGAGCACTGGTCGCAGCGGACCAGCGCGCCGAGGCGCGTCCGGGGGCAAGGTGGCCAGCGCGGTCAGCGTCGCCATCGAGGAGTCCCGCGCGTACGGGGAACGACCCTCCACCGCGGCGAAGAGGGTCGCGCCGAGCGACCACATATCCGATTCCGGGCCGGAGACTCCGTCCCTTGCCCGCTCCGGGGCGATGTACTGGGCCGAGCCAAGGATGAGACCCGACCGGGTGGCCATGCCGTCCCCGTCGTACGTCGCCAAGCCGAAGTCAGTGAGCACGACCCGGCCATCGTCGGCCAAGAGGACGTTGCCCGGCTTCACGTCGCGGTGCCAGACACCGGCGCGGTGCGCCGCGCGCAGAGCGGCGAGCACGGCCAGACCGATCTCGGCCGCCTGCCTGGGAGTGACGGGCCCATCTTCCTTGATCACCTGGTACAGCGTGCGCGATCGCACCAGCTCCATCACGATCCAGGGCCGGTCCTCGGCGTCGACGACGTCATAGATGGCAATCACGTTGGGGTGACTCAACCGAGCGGCGGCGCGCGCCTCCCGCAGCGTCCGCTGGCAGAGGTCGGCCCGCTCCGCCTCGCTCAGGTCGTGCGGGAGGACGACCTCCTTGACCGCGACGTCGCGGTGCAGGATCTCGTCGCGGGCGAGCCAGACTCGGCCCATCCCGCCGGTTCCGATCTGGCTCGTCAGGCGATATCGCCCTGCAACCAGCCGGTGTGATTCGGACATCATCCCCCAGATTCCCGCCCCGCCCCGCCCCGAAGGTTAATGCACCCGCCTGCCGGCTTCCACCGGTAGATTTCGGCTCGTCACGTGCCCCGCTACCCCGCGGGGCGTCCGTCGGGGAGGATGGTCACGTGGATGCCGAGAGCCAGCCGCACCTCGTGGAGATCGTTGCGGCACTCAAGGAGATCACCGCCCGGATCACCTCGGCGACGGCCCTGCCTGAGGCGATTGACGACCTGCTCAAGGTGACGGCGGATATCCTCCCGGGGCACGTCCGATGCGGCGTGACGCTGATCAGCGAGGGGGAACCCGCGACTTTCGCGGCCACCGGACTCCCGGTGGAACTCCTCGACGAGGCCACATACGCGGCGGGCGACGGCCCGTGTATGGAGGCGGTGCGCACTCGGGACATCGTCATGTGCCAGAGCCTCAGCAACGAGGCCCGCTGGCCCGCCTGGTCCGCGTTGGCCCGTCAGCACGGCGTGCACGGGGTCCTCTCGTATCCGTTCGACGTGGACGCATTGGTGCTCGGCGCGCTGAACGTCTACGCCGACCGGCCCGACGCCTTCTCGTCGGATATGCCGATCATCGCGATGCTGGTGGCCGACCACTCGAGCCTGCTGTTGAGGGTACGCATGCGGCAGTTGATCCAGGAGGAGTTGCACGAGGAGTTGCTCGCCCAGGTCAGCGGGGTTCGGACGGCCGACGCCGCCGTCGAGCGAGCGATCGGCATCATCATGGCGCAACGGGGCTGCGCGCCCGAGCAGGCGCTGCGCCAGCTTCACGACGCGGCGACCCACCTCGGAGTCGGACTGCCGGCGGTCGCCGAGCGTCTGGTTCGTACCGTCAGCGACCGTGGCGGACATATCGGACCCGTAGGCCTCACTCGCGCATGGCGACCGCGTCCGCCCGGCCCCACCGACCAGGCAACCCCCGGACCATGAGCCGGCCGACCTCCGCCGGCAGGTACGGACGTACCGTCAAGCCACTCGCGGTCGGCTCCAAGCCGAGCATCACGCTCAGCAGAAGCAGCGGGGCGCCAGCGGCCCAGGCCTGGGGCGAGCACGCGGTGGGGTAGGCGACAGGGACTTTGGTCGCGGTGCGGCCGTACCCGGCGAACGCCTCCGGGAGTCGGTACGCGAAATGACTCGCTGCCTCCAGCAGCGCGACCCCGAGACGGTTGGCGTCCTGACGCCGTCCGTATCGGGCCAGGCCGGCCGCGATGAGCGCCGTGTCGTGCGGCCAGACCGTGCCGTTGTGGTACTCGATCGGGTTGTACGCCGGTTGCCCGTCCGCCAGCGTGCGGACACCCCATCCGGAGAACATCTGTTCCCCGCCCAAGTGAGCGACGACGCACTCCACTCGCTCGTCGGCGACGATGCCGCTCCACAGTAGATGCCCGATGTTGGAAGTCAGCGTCGGCACCGGGTTCTTTTCGCCGTCCAGCGCCAGCGCGAAGAAGCCGAGTTCCGGAAGCCAGAAGTCCCGATCGAATTGTGCCCGCAGCTGCGCGGCGTCGCGCTCCAACCGATCGGCCAGGGCATCGTCGAGCCAGATCTCGCGGGCGAGGCGCGCCGCCCGTCGCCGTGCGTCGTATGCATATCCCTGGATTTCGCAACACGCCCTTGGAAGGGACGCGATCCGACCGTCGGGGTGCACAATGGAATTCGCCGAGTCCTTCCAGCACTGGTTCTCCAGGCCGGTCTCCGGGTTGCGCGTCTGATACTCGATGTATCCGTCTCCGTCGGCGTCGCCATATTTTTCGATCCACCCCAGTGCCGCCCGCGCCGCCCCCTCGAGCTTGCGCACCGTGGTCGCGTCGCCGGTCCAGCGTTCGTACTCGTCGAGCACCACCAGGAACAGAGGGGTCGAGTCGGCCGACCCGAAGTACGGCGAATGAGGGCGGGTGCCGAAATGGGTCAGCTCACCGTGCCGGAGTTCGTGCAGGATCTTTCCCGGCTCGGCGTCGCGGAAGTCGTCCCACTCGGTCGCCTGATGCGCGCCAAGGGCGAGCAGCGTCGTGCGGGCCAGCTCGGGCACGAACGGAATCGCCTGGTAGCTGGTGATGAGGCTGTCCCGGCCAAAGAGCGCCATGAACCAGGGCAGGCCGGCCGCCGGCAACGATGACTCCGGGACGCTCTCCGGATAGAACCTCAACGCCGCGAGGTCGATGAGGCTGCGTCTGTAGACCTGCCGCAGCTCGTGCCAGTCGGTGTCCACTTTGGGCGCAGCCGCCAGCCAGTCCTCGAGGCTCATTGGCATCTCGGGCCGGTGCATCTGTTGCGGCAGCGGATCGTCCCGGGCCGTGCCGACGGTCACGACCACGGTCGCTGACCACGACTCGCGCGGTGAAAGCGACACCCGAAAGGTCAACGACTGCTCGGTGAAGTACGCGTCCCGCGCGTGTATGTAGGTCTCACGGCGGAAGTCGTCCCTAACGTAGCCCAGCGTGACGCCATGGTGCTCGCACTGCCGATACAGCTGTCCGGTCTTGCTGAGGTCATCCTTGACCTCGAAGAGATCGGCGAAGTCGGCGTCGAAGAGGAGCGATATCTCTACGTCGACCTGGTCGAGGCCGTGATTGTGCAGCTCCAGGTGCTCGCGCATACCGTCGGCGACCTGACGGCGACGGATGAGAGACATCGCTGGATTGCGATATATTGTGCCAGTGGGTTCAATGAGGAAGAAGACCGCTTCGTCATACTCGAGGGTCTCCGCGGACAGAACGTCCAACTCGCGACCATTGAGGCGCAATTGCCAGCGGGAAAGGTGGCGCATGTCCCGGTAGAACAGCCCGTTGGGGTTGCCGACCGCGCTGGTGACGTCGCCGAGCCGGTCGCTGACGACGAATGCGGAGCCCTTGAGGATGCTGATCTGTTGCTCGGCCACTCCACCTCCTCTGGGGATAACAGCGGGCTGCGCATACAGTTATGGCCGGTTCCCCGCAGGGTCGACCGGCGCCACTAATCTGAGTAATAGCACGTTTTGCGGGGGTCTTTCTAGGTAATCATAGGTGCGATGGGTCGGACTGCCGGTCCGCTCGGCTGCAGAGGTGAATCATGGAGTCCCCGAATGGACACAGAGGTCACGCAGAAGAGGATCACTTAGCCAGCACGGCACCTCCCCGGCCACTCAGGATCGCGATGATCATGCCGCCGTGGTATGAGGTGCCGCCAGCCGGCTACGGCGGGTTGGAAAGGGTCTGCGCAAGTTTGATCGACGGCCTTATCGATCTTGGTCACCACGTCACCCTGTTCGGGGCCGGCACGAGGACCGGCACCAAGGCCAGATTTATCAGTACGAATCCGGAGCTTCAGTACCCGCGCCTGCTGGAATCGATGCCGGAACTCGTTCACGTCACGCAGGTCAACGAAATGCTGGAGCGGCAGACGTTCGACATCGTGCATGACCACACCGCGGTCGGCCCTGTCACCGCCGGCCAGCGGAACGCGCCCACGGTGGTCACCGTGCACGGATGCCCGACGGGCGATCTCAACGATTATTTGTCGCAAGTGGACGGTGCTGTTTCGCTGATCGCGATATCTCACGCGCAACGCAGGGTCGCGCCCAACCTGTCGTGGTCGGCGACCATTCACCATGGCATCGAAGTGGACGGTCCGGTGAAAACCGAGCCCTCCACGGGTCCGGTGCTCTGGCTCGGCCGGTTCGACGCGGAAAAGGGGCCCGATCTCGCGATCGAGGCCTGCCGTAAGGCGGACCTCCCGCTTGTGCTTGCTGGAAAATGCAACCAGCGGGACGAGTGGCGCTACCTCGACGAGGTCATCAGGCCGATGCTCGGTCCGGATGTGGAGTTGGTACTCAACGCCGACCGAACTCGCACCGACGCGCTGCTGACCGAGGCGCAGTCGCTGCTGATGTCGATCCGTTGGGAGGAGCCGTTCGGAATGGTCATGATCGAGGCCATGGCGAAGGGCACGCCCGTCGTCGCGATGCGCCACGGGTCGATCCCGGAGGTCGTGCTGCACGGACGCACCGGAGTCGTCTGCCTCAGCGAGGCCGAGCTCGCCGACGGCCTGCAGGAAGCGCAGACCCTCGACCCGGCCGAATGCGTCGCGCACGTCCGCACCTCCTTCTCGGTCGAGCTGATGGCGCGCCGGTACGAACGGGCCTACCGCATGCTCATGGGGGAGCGTGAACGGCGCACCGCGCCCCTCGACACGGCGAGCCGAACCCTGCTCTAGGCGCGAGCTCCACGATTGATCGTGCGCGGGCCGAGCACCCGTGCGCCCAGGGCGGTGACCCTGTCTCGAAGCTCGCGATCGGCCGTGACGACGGCGATCCGCCGCCCGGCAGCCCCCCGCACGAGGTCGACGATCGTGTCGTCACCTGACCCGGGTGCGGCGATCACGCGGACGGCAGTCGGACCGGTCCCGCCGCCACCGGGTGTCCCGCCACCGGAAGTCTCGCCGCCACCGGGTGTCCCGCCATCGGGCGTCTCGTCGGCGATCCGGCGCGCGGCCCCCTCCACCACCAGGACGACATCCAGCGGCTCCGAGAAATCCGGTGGCCCGTCGGGGATCCCCGCGTCGGCGACCGGACCAAGCGCTTCCCGTAGCCGCCGGGCCGCGCCAGCGCGATCACGCCACCAACCGTCGGGGACGGAACCCACCACGTTCGCCCCGTCCACGACGAGCAGCGGCCGGCCATCCACGCCGTCAGCATCCCACCACCGCACCCCCCATGGCCTCCGATCATGACCTCTGCGCCCCCCATAAGCGTCGATCATGATTTGGAGGTCATGATCGACGGGTATCGGCGGCGCTCGCGGTCGCGGTAGGGACCGCCCTTGCGGGCGGCCCCCCGCACAGATCCCAGCGTGCGGCACTACCGCACTGGGCTCCTGCCTCAGGTTCTGGCGGCAAAGCGCACCTCCGGGAAGGGGTGCATTAAGCGGATTTTCGGTAGCC
>JAXIPB010000054.1:0-17115 GCA_045403155.1 Micromonosporaceae bacterium | reverse complement strand
CTCGTCTGGACGCTGGCCCGGATTCGGACCAGCCTCGACCGCTCGGCCGGCGGTGCGTCGGTTGCCGGCGCCGCGGCCGCCCTGGGCGGCGGTCTCATGGCGGTCGCCATGGCCGTCTCGGCCGTGGTCGGCCACTTCGGTAGGGAGGTAGCCGCCGGCGCCGAGGGCCGGTACCCGGCCGACCCGCGGACCGGCGTAGCGCTGATGCTGCTCGCCGGAGGGCTGTTCGTTGTGGAAGGGGTCGGTGCGGCGGTCTTGGTGTGGGCGGTCGCGCTGGGCGCCCGTCGCGCACGGCAGGTTCCCGGCTGGCTGGCCTGGGTCGGGTTCGTGCTCGTACCCTTGCTGCCGTACGCATGGATTCTGTTCATGATCCCGTGGCTTGTCTTCCTGGTCTGGCTGGTGGCCGTCAGCACGATGATGAAGACCGACACGGCACCGGCTGCGTAACTTCCGCCGACGAGGCGAGGGTGGGATGAAGGCGCGACGCATCGGGCTGCTGGCCTGGGGGATCGCCGCGGCCACCCTCGCCTCGCAGGCGGGGCTAATGGCGCTACTGCTGGGCTACCCCGACGAGTTGCCCGACCACGTGACCGACAACCTCGCCGCCTACGGCGGCAGCGTCGTGGTGGCGACCGCGTTCCCGGCGGTGGGGGCAGTGATCCTGGCCCGCCATCCGCAGCACCTCATCGGCTGGATCATGTGCGCCACCGGCGGGACCATCATCGTCGACGCGATCGCCCGCGGGTACGCCGTCTACGGCCTCTACCTTCGCCCTGTCCGGCTACCCTGGGCCGAGTACGCGGCCTGGGTGGCCAGCTGGAGCTGGTTTCCGAGCGCCATGGTGCCCCTGTTCTTCATCCCGCTGCTGTTCCCGCACGGGCGAGTACCGAGCCGCCGCTGGCGACCGGTCGCCCACGGCGGGGCGGTGTGGATCGCCGTGACCACGACCGGTTTCGCCCTCCTGCCGGGGTCGCTCGAAGATTTTCCCGACCTCACCAGCCCGGTGAGCGTGTCGTGGGCGGTTGTGCTGGCCGTCCCTTTCCTACTCACCCCAGTCGCGATCGGTACCGCGTTCGCGGCGGTGCTGGTACGCCGACGGCGGGCGGTCGGCGACGAGCGGGAGCAGCTGCGCTGGCTGCTGTACGCGGTGGGCGTGGTGCTGGTCGGCTGGACGCTAGGCCTGCTGCTCGGCGAGTGGAACCTGCTCGCTGCCGTGCTCATGCTTGGGCCGCTCACCCTCCTGCCCGTCGCCGTCGGCATCGCCATCGTGAGGTACCGGCTCTACGACATTGATGTCATCATCAACCGTACGGTCGTCTACGGTGGACTGACGGGCGCGGTGCTGGGGGTTTACGGCCTGGTTGTCCTTGCCGCCTCGCATGCCGCGCCGATCTCGCTGAGGTGGCAGTGGTCGGTGCTGGTGGTGGCCGCCGTGGCGATCCTCGCCTACCCGGTGCGCGAATGGCTGCAGCGCGGTGTCAACCGGCTCATGTATGGGGACCGGGACAACCCGGGCGTAGCGATGTCGCGGCTGGCCCGGCGGGTGGCCGACACGCTGGCCCCGACCGCGCTGCTGCCGGCGGTCGCCGAGACGATCGGGCAGGCGCTGCGGCTACCGTACGTGGCGGTCGAGCTCGCCCGCGCCAGCGACGGCGACCACCGCGACGAGGGCCGCCATAGCGACGAGGGCGGCACCCGTCCGGTGGCGGTGTACGGTACGCCGCATGGCGAGCCGCATCGGGTCGCGCTGGTCCACCAGGGCGAGCGGGTGGGGACGCTCGTTCTGAACAAACGCTCGACGACCGAGCAGTTCACCCCGGCCGACCTGCGGGTGCTCGACGACATGGCCCGGCAGGTGGCGGTCGCGGCCCACGCGGTGCGACTGACCGACGATCTCCAGCGCTCGCGGGAGCGGCTGGTGCTGGCCAGGGAGGAGGAGCGCCGCCGACTCCGCCGGGATCTGCACGACGGAATCGGCTCGGCGCTGGCCGGGCTGGCGCTGCAGGCGGGTAATGCCAGGAGGGCACTGCCCGCGGGGTTGACGGAGGTGGCCGGCTGGGTGGCCCAGTTGGAGGAGGGCATCAGGGCGGCGGTCGTTGACATCCGCCGGATCGTGGACGACCTGCGGCCGCCGGCCCTGGACGAGTTGGGCCTGCTCGGAGCACTGCGGGAGCATGCGGCCATGTCGCCGTTGCACGTCAGCATCGACGCACCGGCGGAACTGACTCCCCTGCCGGCGGCGGTCGAAGTGGCGGCCTACCGGATCGTGGTCGAGGCGCTGGTCAATGCCGCCCGGCACAGCCGGTCCGAACACGCCACGGTACGCGTCAGCGTCCACCACGGGCCGGCTCCGACGTTGCGGCTGGAGGTGCGTGACGCTGGCGTGGGGCCATCGGCAACGCCGAGGGCTGGGGTCGGGCTGCAGTCGATGCGGGAGCGCGCTGCCGAACTTGGCGGTGTGTGCGAGGTCGGGCCCGGGGCCGAGGGCGGCACCCTGGTCCGGGCGGTGTTGCCGTTGCCGACCGGAGGTGCGCTGTGAACGACGAACCTTGCCGAGTGCTCATCGTGGACGATCACCCGATCTTCCGGGAAGGGCTGCGTGGCACCTTGTCCACAGAGGAAGACCTGGAGGTCATCGCGGACTGTGAAGATGGCCGCGAGGCGGTCATCACAGCCGAGCGGCTGCAGCCTGACCTGGTGCTGATGGACCTGCACCTGCCCGAGTTGAGTGGTGTCGAGGCGACCCGCCGTATTGTCACCGCCAGCCCGCACGTGGCCGTGCTGGTGCTGTCCATGCTCGACGACGACGACTCGGTCTTCGCCGCTGTGCGGGCCGGCGCCCGCGGCTATCTGCTCAAGGGAGCGCGACCTGAGGACATCCTGCGAGCGGTGCGCTCGGTCGCGCACGGCGAGGCGGTGTTCGGACCCGGCATCGCCGAGCGGGTGCTGACATTCTTCGCGGACGCGCATACTCGACCGCAGCCACCGGCGTTCCCGGAGCTGACCATCCGCGAGCGGGAGGTGCTGCAGCATATCGCCGCCGGGCGCCGCAACGCCGACATCGCCGCGCGGCTGCACCTGAGCCCCAAGACGGTCCGCAACCACATCTCGAACATCTTCGCCAAGCTGCAGGTCGCCGACCGAGCCGAAGCGATCGCCGCCGCCCGCGCCGCCGGCCTTGGGGCGTGAGCGGTGTTCGTGGCCGAATTCCATGTTCGCGGCGCGGCGGAAGGGTAGCCATGAGCGTGCAATCTTGCGCCTTCAGCGCAGATCAGGATCTCGGCGGGCCATAGACCCAGGACGCGAACACTACTTCTCGCCCGTCCGGGTCCTGGTATGTGACGCCGCCGTTGGCCTCCCAGTAGTCGATCTGCACAACCGGGTGGACACCGGCGGCGGTGAGCCGTGCCTTGATGCGCTCTTGGGCGGCGACATCCGGCAGGTAGAACACAAACTGATCGCGCCCAGGTGCTGGCTGCGGCGCATCTCTCAAACGGACGATCTCTAAGTGAACCGGGCCGCCCGGCAAGCCAAGAATCGTCCCGTCCACGCCGTAGCTGTTCTGGAAGGTTTCTAGGACCGGTAGCCCGATAGTGTCCCGGTAGAAGATGACAGTCTGGTCGTAACGCGCGCTCCACCGCACGACACGAAACGCCCCGACGGGAAGATGTTCTGGCCAGTGCGCGTGCCGTGGCTCTCTGGAACTCACGGGGATATTCTTCATCCAGCGGGCCCGGCGCGCCATGCGGCCCCTCCCAGACCAGTGTCCCAAATCCATCTGCGGCAGATCCGGTCGTTGCGTTCGTGATCCAGTCCCTGTGGGGGTGGTAGTGTCTCGCGGCCGAATCGGCGGGGACAATGGCAAAATGGCCCACCTCCACGACATCGTTGTTGACTGTCGGCATCCTGCATCGGCCGCGCGGTTTTGGGCTGCCGCGTTGGACGGCTACGAGGTCGCGCCATACGACGAAGCCGAAATGGCCCGATTGCGCGCCAACGGAATCTATGACGTCGAGGATGATCCGACGGTACTGGTCGAACGTGCCGACGGCACCGGCCCACGGTTATTCTTCCAACTTGTTCCCGAGCCGAAAACGGTCAAAAACCGGGTACACCTCGACCTGCTGGCCGACGACCCGGACGTCGAGGTGCGGCGACTGATTGACCTTGGTGCGCGGGTGCTAGCCGAACACGACGGCTTCCTGGTGTTGGCCGACCCCGAGGGCAACGAATTCTGCGTCGCACGTACGTAGTTTCGATGCATCGCTCCAGCCGCACACTGCCGTCAGTTGGCGATACACGCCCGTCCACAGGGTTGCGGTGTCGTGTGACGGGTGCCGGCGGTCCGTCGGCCGGCTGGCGTGCGTGAGTTCGCCTCGATGCGGCTGCGAGAATTGACGCCGTGGAGTCCAAGCCTTCGCATTGGAGTGCGGAGTACGGGGCAGGGTTCAGCGATCAAGGGATCGCCGATGCGTACGCGCACCGGCCGCCGTATCCGCAGCAGGCGATCCAGCTTCTCGTTGATCTCGTAACGGGAACGCCCCGTACGGTGCTGGACGTGGGCTGTGGAACCGGCGATCTGGCGCGGCGGCTCGCCGAGCACGTGGACCGCGTCGATGCAGTGGACGCCTCGGCCGTGATGCTCGCCAAGGGCCAGCAGCTTCCCGGTGGTGACCATCCGCATGTGCGCTGGCAACTGGCCGCCGCCGAGGTGGCGCAGTTGGCACCAGCGTATGCGTTGGTGACCGCCGGCGAGAGCCTGCATTGGATGGATTGGCAGGTTGTGCTTCCCCGGTTCGCCGGCACCCTGCTTCCGGGTGGAGTCGTTGCGGTGGTCGAGCGGGACTGGGACGCGCCGCCCGGTTTGGCTGCTCGGTTGCGTCCGATCTTCGCCCGGTATAGCAGTGTGCGCGACTTCCGCCCGATGGACGTGGTAGAGGAGATCGAACGGCGTGGCCTGTTTACGCGCGTGGGTGAGCGTCGTTGTGGACCGGAGGCGTGGCGCCCGACCGTGGAAGAGTACCTGGAGTTCCGCCACTCCCAACGCGGCTTTTCGCGGACCCATATGGAAGCGGGCAGCGCATCCGCGTTTGACGAGGCGATTCGGAACGCACTCGACGATCTCGTACGAGCAGGCGAGATCAGCCGCATCGACGACCGGCTCGACCTTACCGTGGAGGCCCGCGTCGTCTGGGGTTTGCCGCACACGGAGGCGCGGTAGGCGGATCGTCTGAGTGTAGGTTCTCGGTGTGTTGTCCGGCGGGACTCCGCTGACCTGGGCCGTGGCGCCTTTCTTCGTGGTTTGTCATGGCCAGGTTCTCAGCGATCTGTCCATTTCTCTGGAGCACGCGCGGCGGTAGTACGCGCCACGGGTGTCGCGATCGGCGACCGGGTGGAACACCCTGGCGAACAGTTCCTTCATCGGCTCGACCCCCAGCCGGGAGCGGGGCCTTCCAGATCGCTGCGGTCGACGGCACCGTCCACCCGCCACGTCACCGCCGCTCGCGCGGACCCTCGGTCGGCATCCGGCGACTTCTTCGTCGCCCTGCCCCGAGAACAGGCAGCACATCGCCGGAGGGGCACGACCCAGTCCGCGCGCGGCACCACGCGGCGAGCAGCTGACGGCGGACGGCTCCGCTCTCAATCGCTACCCGGACGTCGCTGCCGCGGGCGATCGATGTGCTCAGCACGTCCGATCACCATGCCGCACCTCGCCCGGCGAGAGTCAACGGCCGATGCCCCATTTCAGTCGGAATTGTGCCCAGCTTCAGCCGACCTTCCACCGGCATTACGGACGCTCCACGCGCCCGATCGACGCACACCGCATCCGCCCCGGTCGCCGGGGTGCGGCGCGCGGCCTCCGAGGAGAGAACACATGATTTTGCCAGACCTCATCTTCCAGTACAGCTGGGACTGCGTGCGCGACCTTCGCACGCGGGTGGTGAATGCGTCCGTTTTGACCAACCTTGAGGCACATCCGCACTGGCACGAGCGATCGTTCAGCCGATACCGCCAGGTCAGCTGAAGGCGCACTGGACCGAGCCGACAATCGACATCGACGGCACGGCGGTGTCACTGTCCGCCGACGTGTCCGGTGGGGTGCGCATGTCGTCAAGGGCGTCAATCTGACCATGCGCGGCAAGGTCATGGCCCGCTGCCATCCGATGCTCCAGATGGCCGCAGACGGCCTATCCGAATCTGACAGACCTTCCGATCATGCTTGATGTGCGGACGTTCTCTCGTGAAAATGATCCCGAGGCGAGGGCCGGCCACCCTGGGTATTTTCGGATCCGGCGTGCACATGGGTCCAGACTAAGGACATGAGTCGGCGACGAGCAGGAGTCCGTCTGCCTGCGCTCGCAGCGGCCTCTGCTGCTTCACTGCTCTACGCCCGGCGGATCCGACCGCGGATGCTGGCCTGGGGGACAACGCGAGGCGAGATGACCTGGGCCTACCCCGGTGACCAACTCGTTCCCGATCCGGACGGCGGCGCGACAATGGCCACAACCCTTCCGGCGCCGCCCGAGAGCGTCTGGCCCTGGCTGGCCCAGATGGGAGGCGACCGCGGTGGCTGGTACAGCTGGGACTGGCTGGACAACAACGGAGAGCCGAGCGCGGATCGCATCGTGCCCGAGTGGCAGGGTCTACAAGAGGGGCAGCATCTATATCGGGTGCCCAAGGGCCCGAACTCGTGGATCGTGGTGGTTCTTGAGCCCGGCCGCACTCTGGTGCTGCACACAAGCTACACGTTGCCCTCCGGCCACTCCTTCGATCCGCGGTCCGGTCCCCAGCCACCGGCGTACGTGGACGGGATCTGGGGCTTCCATCTGCGGCCGGCTCCCGGGGGCGGGACCCGTCTGGTGGTCCGCACGCGGAGCCGGAGCCGCCCGCGACTGTTAGCCCGGCCGTTGGGTGTGCTGATAGGCGAACCGGTGCACTTCATCCTGCAGACCCGTCAGTTCCACAATCTGCGCAGGCGGGTCCGCCGGGAGGGCTGACACCGGCCGGGCGAACCGACGGATACTCCTGAGAACCCACGATCAAAGGCCTCCGTCGGGATCAGCGGCGGCGCGCACACCGGTGCCGATTACGGACATCACCCCGTCCCGCGGGACTCAGGCTCCCGGTTGACGAGGGACCACGGAGTCAGCGAATCGAGGTTCTCCGCACGACTGGCGATCGCGCGCAACACCGCGACACCGTATGTCGCGTCGAAAAGCCCTCACGGCAATGACAGGTATTTCAGGCCGACGGTGCGTAGTTGGAGCGCGTCCGCACCAGCAGCCGCATGCGACGCCCAGGCAGGCCGTTCAGGATCAGCGCCCAGGTGAAGTCCATGTATGTTCCGCCGTCGCGTAGCTGCTGCTCGATCCTCCGCCTTCGACGACCTGACCGCCCCGGACGCGATGGAGGTGCACGGCCGCGCCCTCGACCCGGAACGAGCCGCGGCTTGTCTCGGACCCAGCTCGCCGCCGCGCTGCGACGGGCCAACCGTCGCGACATCGAAGCTAAGGCGAGCCGGCTGCAGGAGCGGCTGCGCACCTAGCCGTCCAACGAGTGTGAGAGGACGAGATGGCGGCGGGTTTGTGTCACTCATCCGAGAACGCAACGCCGGCAGGTACTGATCAGCTAGTGTAGTGTCTCGTAAATAAGTGGGGATTGGTAGTAGGGTGTGTTCGTGCGCGCTCCGAGCCCCGCTCTGGTCATGTCTGATGCTCAGCGGGAGATCCTGGAGAGCTTGGCGAAGTCCCAGACGGCAGCTCATCGGGAGGTGACCCGGGCCAAGGCGCTGTTGCTGGCAGCCGATGGTCTTGCCAGCACGGCTGTCGCCTATGAGGTCGGGGTCTCGCCGTCGAGTGTGGTGGCCTGGCGGAGTCGCTTCGCGCAGGAGGGGCTGGCCGAGCTGGGTCGGATTCGTCCCGGCCGGGGGCGTAAGCCGCAGATCTCGGCGGAGAAGATCGACGAGATCGTCCGGTTGACCCAGGAGTCCAAGCCGGAAGGCGAGACGCACTGGAGCTGCCGGTCGATGGCCAAGGCGGCCGGGGTGAGCCCAGCGACGGTGCAGCGTGTGTGGTCTGCTCGTGGGCTCAAGCCGCATCTGGTGCGCACCTTCAAGCTCTCCAATGACCGCCGTTTCGATGAGAAGCTGATCGATGTGGTCGGCGTCTATCTGAACCCGCCCGACAAGGCGGTGGTGCTGTGCATGGACGAGAAGAGCCAGATCCAGGCGCTCGACCGGACGCAGCCGTCGCTGCCTTTGAAGAAAGGCCGGGCCGGAACCATGACCCACGACTACAAGCGCAACGGGACAACGACCCTGTTCGCCGCGCTGAACGTGCTGACCGGAGTGGTGATCGGCCAATGTCTTCCCAGGCACCGCAACGGCGAGTTCTTGAAGTTCTTGCGCACCATTGACCATCAGGTCCCCAAGGGACTCCAGATCCACATGATCCTCGACAACTACGGCACCCACACCCACGACAACGTCGTGGCCTGGCTGGACAAGCATCCCCGGTTCCACCTGAATTTCATCCCGACGTCGAACTCATGGCTGAACATGGTCGAACGCTGGTTCCGCGAGCTCACCGAGAAAGCCATCCGCCGCGGTGTCTTCAAGTCGGTGCCCGACCTGATCGCTGCGATCGAGGCATACCTCCAAGCCAACAACAACGATCCCAAGCCGTTCGTATGGACCGCCACGGCAGAGGAGATCCTCGAGAAAGTCAGCCGAGGCCGGGTCGCACTCGCATCAATCCCGGCTAATAACGAGACACCACACTAGATACCGGAGGGTTCCGCGCGGCCGACCCGGCACTCGACCTGGTTTCAGTCTGGCATCTCCTGGCCGCGACCCAGCGCAACGTCGTGCGCGCAAGATTGAACCCCGGTGAGGTGCAGTGGCGGCGCGGCATGGCATAGGCATTTGAACAGGCCATGGGCCTCGTTTGGTACTACGAGGTCAGTAATCCGCTGGTGAGTCTGTGGGGGCGCCGCACGCTGGATCGCCTACTTCATGAGGGCGGGGGGTGTAAGCACAGCCGGAGGCACGAAGGCGACTTCGGGAATGCGAAGCACCGTCGATTCGCACCCGCACGACGACACGGTGTGAGGCTCACCCGTCCGACGACCTCGTTGTCCCTCCAGGTGATCAGGTAGTCCACCTCACCCGCCTGCTCCATCGCGAACCGTTCCAGATGGTGACGGCCATCCAGCAGCCGGGTCACTGCCTCTGGCGGGTTAGTTAGAAAACCCGTATCGCCGCAGGCCCCTGACGAATAGGCTCGCGCTCATGACCGACGGCGACTGGGGGGCGCTCATGACCGACGGCGACTGGAGGGATGGCGGGTTCAGGCAGCGTCGGCCCTCCGTGGAGACTCTCGCCTGGGTTGCGGCGTCGATGGGTCGGGGCAGTCGCATCGTTGGCTATCGCCGATTGACCGGTGGCGTCTGCTCGGCCGTGAATCGGCTGACTGTCGAGCGACGTGGAATGCGAACGTTCGTCGTACTGCGGCAGTACCCGGGCGGGCTTGGCCTGCAGGGGAGCTTGGAGAAGGAGATCGCCAACCTTGGTGTGGTGGCGGGAAGCGGGCTCCCGGTTCCGAGCATCCTGGCTACTGATGTTGCTGGTGCTTCGACGGGGGGCGCGCCATCGTTGCTGATGACACGGTTGCAGGGGCATGTTCACCTCAATCCGGCGGAACCTCGGTCGTGGATGACGAGGATCGCGGAGATTGCTGTATTGCTGCATTCCCTCGATCTCCCCGCGAAGATGTTCAGACCTTGGACGGATTCTTGGATCGCTCCTCTAGACGGGTTTCAGGTGCCGGTCGACGCACAGAAGCCGGCTGTGTGGAAGGCGGCGTTTGGTGTCATGGCGGCGCCGCCGCCAAAGGACACTGCCGTCTTTCTGCACTGCGATCTCCTGCCTGTCAACATGCTGTGGTCGCGCGGGAGGATTACTGGACTGACCGACTGGAACTCCATCCATCGGGGGGCGCGCGCGATTGACGTCGGGCACTGTCGGCGATACTTGGCGGCGCTCTACTCGCCCGAGTGGTCGGAGCAGCTTCGGTCGCTCTATGAGTCGATCGCCGGGGTGACTCTCGATCCGTGGTGGGACCTGTATGCCCTGCTGTACTATGACGATAGCGGGCCGAAGTGGATCCGTAGTCAGGTCGCTGGGCGCCGTCCCGTCGATGTGCCCGGCATGACTTCCCGGGTCGAGGTCGCTATCGAGACAGCGCTACGGCGCCTCGGATAACTGCGGGTTCCCTGCTGGTCGCCCTTCCGGTTCTGGCATGCCGCACAGACCCCTGCACGAAGGCCGGTCGCACTCGCATCAATCACCGGCTAATAACGAGACACCACATTAGGTGGGGAGGACGATCCGGTAGGACGCGCCCCAGGTCACGCCGGTCTCGGCGCGGACGACGTCGGAGAAGGCGAGCATTTCGGTGCCGTCTGTCGTGAGACTCGTACCGGAGAGGTAGTCATACCCACGGATAGGCATGATGGCCCCGGTGATGGTCTTGTGGATGTAGAGGGTGTTGCCAAAGCTGTCGCTCCAGAGGCCGGAGAGCGTGTCAGCGCTCGACGAGAAGGCGATGGTCGAGCCGTCACCAGAGATCCTGGCGCCATACCCGTTGGCTTGAATGCCGCCGGGCGCGGAGATTCGCGTCGTCGTTCCGCCGGCCGAGCGATTCCGGATGAATACATCGAAGAATTCGTTAGTATCTGACTCCACCAGGTTGGCGGCGCGGCTGGAGAAGACGACGACGTTGCCATCATCCGAAATAGACAAGTCCAGGATGTTACCTAGGTCGGCTATCGCCTGTTCTTCGTCCGTGTTGACGCTCTCCCGCGTGGTGGTGCCGGCCGCGAGATCACGGACGAACAGGTCGTCGACGGTGTTGGTGTCGAAGGGAACCAGGTTGGTGGCGTACGAGACGAACGCGACGTGGCCGCCGTCGCCCGAGATGATTCCGGAGGTGCTGTAGCCGTTGCCCTGGACCTCGGCAGAGTCGACGCTGACCCGCGTCACGGTACCGCCGGCGATGTCGGCGACGAAGACGTCGGGACTGCCGTTCGTGTCGCCGGTGACGAGCGTGGTGGCGAGCGACCTGAACGCGACCTTGGAGCCGTCGTTGGAGATGCTGAGGTCGGAACTAAGGTTGTCCGCCTGTGCGCCGAGCGGACCGACGTTGATTCGAGTCGTCGTGGCGGCAGCCGTGTCTCGGACGAACACGTCTTGCTGGTTGTTCGTGTCGCCGGGGACGAGGTTCGAGGCGTACGACGTGAACGCGACGTAGCGGCCGTCATTTGAGACGACAGCCTCCCCGCTCAGGTTGTTGGCCTGTACTTCGTTTGAGCTCACGCTGACCCGGGTCGCGTTGCCCGCCTCGTTGATGACGAATGCGTCGCCGACGCCGTTCGTGTCGCCCGGCACCAGGTTGCTCGCCCAGCTCACCGCGGCGTAGAAATCGCCGTTCCCCGACATGTCGAGGAAAACCTGGTCGTTCGCGTCGGGCGCGATCTGCGTCAATGTCAGTGGTTGCACTGGCAGGCCAAAGTACCCGCTCACATCCAGGATCACGTGGGTTGCGCCAGCGCTGCAGTACAGACCCAGCAAGCCGGGGTGAAGCTGGGTGACGATCATGTTAGGGACCACATCGGACTTGGCGAAGTTGACGTCGGAGACGCTCGCCACCCCGTCGTGAATGAAATTGAAGCCCGGCGTGTAGGCGGTCAAGAAGCCGGCGGTGGTGGGGGCAACAGCGGTGAGGTTGCCCACGACCGCGACTGGGAACACGTTACCGTTTCCCGACGGCATGCCGCCACGGGTGGCGATGGTCTGGGTGAAGGTCTCGTTCTCGCTCGCGTGGATGGGTCCGATGACGTCGCCTACACTGAAGCGGGTGTCCATCACTCGGACCGGGGTCATGGGGACGAAGTAGGCGCCGCCGGCGTCGGGTAGGGCTTTGCTGTCGCTGAACCAGCCGACCACGTCCACGATCAGTGGTGTTGAGCCGGTGGCGTTGAACAGGGAGATCTTCCCGTCGGTGCCGATTGCGACGATGGTTCGGTTGGCCCGCACGTTGCCCTTGGCGAAGTTGATAGTTGAGGTGGCCGGTTTGGGCTGCCCGAACGGGTAGACGGTGACGTAGCCGGCGGCGGTGGGGCCGGCGACGGTGGTGTTGAGCACGACCGCGGAGACACCGGAGGCGGGTATCCCGCCGGCGCCGGTCACGGACAGTGTGCGGGTCACGTTGGGCCCGGGTGTGGCAAACCCGAATGAGGTTCGGGAGTCGGCGATCCGCGCGGGCGGCAGTGGATGGAACAGGCCGGCGTGGTCTGACGCGGTGGCGGCGGTGGAGAAGTAGCCGGTGACATCGGCCAGCAGATGGGTGAACGCCGAGGTGAACAGGGTGAGCCGGTTCAACGTACCCAGCCCGGCCACGACCATGTTGGCCACCGTCTGACCGGTCTTGAAGTTCAGGTTCGACGCGTTGGGTTTGGTCGCGCCGGTAGGGTAGACGGTCACGAACCCGGCGCCGGTGGATCGAGTGACGGTCACGTTGAGCACCACCGACGACACCCCGGAGGCGGGCACGCCGCCGACGCCGCCAACGGTGAGGTTCCTGGACCCGTTCGCGGGGACGATACCGGCTGGGCCACCGATGCCGAACCGGGTGTCGAGCAGGCGAGCCGGGGCCAACCCGGTGAAGCTGCCCCCCGGCGGCTCGTCCACCAACGCGCTGACCTGCGCCTTCACCGCGGCCAGGGCGCTGCCCTGCAGGTTCACCGCCACCAAGATGGCGCCGGTCAGCGCCACGACCGCCGCCGCGGCCACCATCCGTGTAGTACGAATCATCATCGGTGTCGCCTCCATCCGACATGCGCAACCGCTGACCAGCGCCCCTACAGCTACCGTGAAGTCGGTCGGTGGTGAAGACGCTGTGCAGCAGGTGACCCATCTTGGCGATGGTGGGTCTTGCGGATCGATGCCGCGACTCCCGTCTCGCTGCTGCCCCAGTCCTTAATCTCCTCGTCGGCGGGTGCCGTATTAAGCGTCGCGCTCGGCTCGCCGACCACGCTGGGCCGAAACTCCCGTCCCGGTGGGCCGAAGGTCCCGACGAGAGGGCCGGTCAGCGCGTCCCGCCGGGCACCTCGACCAAGCCTCGCCAGGCCGGGGCCACACCGCGAATGCTAAGTAGCCGCGAGTCGGTCGCCGCCAGGTGATGGGCAGGACGACCGGATCTGCCGAATTGAGGTGCGACACGAGGTCGCACGCGTTGAGTGGGTACGTCGATTGGAGTTCGGGCAATGTCCGAGACGTAGCTTCCGGTTTGTGTTCGTGACCTATCCCCGCCCTGACGTGCGTGGCCAGTAATGGCCGGGTGCGAAGCTTAGGGAAAAGCCCAAGGGCATCCGCTCCGTCCGGGGTGTTACAGGTGAGGGGAAGGGCCGACCGGGTGAATGCGAATGAACCCTCGTTGATGCCTCGTGACGGCAACTCTCCGGGTCGGATGGCTTTGGCGGGAGCAGGACGCCCAAGAAGCGAATGCCGGTGGCCGAAAGGCAGCGGGAAAGCGGGAGCGTATGGCTGGTCCTCCGACCGGTCGCACTCGTATAACTGGCCGGATACCGGGCCTGGTGTCCGGCCGCGAAAGCGGGCTGACGTGTGGCGGATGAGCCTATGACGACGACGCACCGAACCCACCCGAACCGAAGGGCAAGTTAGACGCGATGACAGCTCTCGCCTTCGATGTCGCGATGGCGACTCTCGAAGTCAATGTCGGAGTGAACGGACCTCAGGACGTTGTCCACCAGTGGGACGCCCATTGGCTGGCGGCTGCACGAAGACAATGTACGGCGGCTACGGGGCAGGACCTTCAAGGCGACGAAGGATCTACACCTGAGTCGCCCGCGGGGCTTGCTTGCGCCGTGTGCCGCGACGAGTGGCACGCACGGTTCTTAGGGGGGCGGGGCGCAGCAATGCGTCCCGCCTACCCGACTATGGTTTCCTGACATCAGGACGAGCGTGTCCCGTTCTTCGTGGAAGTTGAGGTGGCGGTCCCCCACCTGAGGTCTTCCGAGTGGTAGGGCTCGGGTGATCCGTAAAGAACACCGAAGGAAGGGGACCGTCCATGAAGACCGTGCCGAGTCTGCGTGTGGTGTCCAGCCTTGAGTGCACAGAACTGCCGGATCTGTCCGATGAGGTCCGCATCGCGCTGGCTGGCATCGCCGGCGTAGCGCGGGAAGGGCTGCTGGCGATGAGCGAGGCCGCCGGAATGGCGGTGATGCGCACGATGTTCGACGCCGAGATCACCGCCGCGTGCGGGCCGAAGGGCAAGCACAACCCGGACCGGACCGCCTCGCGGCACGGCGGCGGGCGCGGGTCAGTGGTGTTGGGTGGGCGGCGAGTACCGGTGACCCGCCCCCGTGCCCGCACCAGCGACGGGAATGAGGTGCCATTGGCTACGTACGACCGGTTCGCGGCCGAGGATCAGCGCCCCGCGGTAGTCGTGCGGGCGGGGCCGGCATGTGGTTGAGCGGCGTTGCAGCCCGGCGTCGCGCACGGCGCCCTGCCAAGCGAGGAACACGTTGCAGTAGCGGTGTCTGGTGCCGGCGGTGGAGATGAAGAACGCCTGGTCACGGGTGTATGGGCAGAACTGGTTGCGGTGACGGGCGTAGGCGATGAGGGCATCGACGGTGCTCGAGTGCAGCGGCACTTCTCGGGACTTGCCGAACTTGGTCTCCCGGACGTGGATCACGCCAAGGGTCATGTCAAAGTCGCCGGTCGAGCCGCAGCGCCTCGCCGCGCCACATAGACACGCCCAACCAATCACCGCCCGAAGCACCGAAACTGTCGGTGCCGCCGCCTAACACCCAGATGGCATCGTCACCGAAGTTCCACGCGACCGTGACACCCTCGTCAGGACCGTGCTCAGAAATCGGAACGCTCCGACTCCGGCGGACCATGGTGAAATGATCAATGGAGCGGCGGGGACCCGACAAAGAAGGCCGCGCCCAGCTACGGGTGAGCGCCATTCGGGACATGACAATTCGGAGATCGCCGGCCAACCCTAGGTACCGACTGCCGGTGCAGGGTTGAGAGGATGACCGCCGTGACGGTATGGGCTCCGGCCCTCGTCGCGTTGGCTTACCAGCACCCACCGCCTGCGGTTGCCGGCCGGTGGGTAGCCTTGCTGCCGCCGGGGTTGGGTCTCCGTTCCGGCGGTGCGCACGAGCTTGGCGCGGGCAGGTTGGGTGGTGATCTGCCCGCCCTTCCCGAGGATGTCGGCTGGCCACTCTGCGAAGGGCACGGACCGTTGGGCTTCGGCGCGGCGATCGGTTGTCACGCCCGGTGTCCTCGTCGTTGGGCGTGAAGAGTTTCGGGCCGTTGTGCAAACAAGGTGGTGACAAAGGCGGACGGCAAATGGGAGTGCGATGGTGACGGCGTTAGCTGCCGGACAGGTCGGGGAGGCTACGGACGCGGAGGTCATCCGGGCGTCCTGGCACAGCCCGGACCGGTTCGGCCCGCTCTACGACCGATACGTGGGCGTGTTGTACGGCTACGCGTGCCTGCGGGTCGGGCGGGAATCCGCCGAGGATGTGGTGGCGGACACGTTCCTCGCTGCGTTCGCGCAACGGCACGGCTACGACATGGCCCGCGGCAGCGCGCGGCCTTGGCTGTTCGGCATCCTCACCAACAACATCGCCGAACGCAGCCGAGCTGAGAAGATCCATTACCGGGCGCACGCGCGGGCGTGGCAGAACCCGGTCCTGGACGAGATCGCTGACCGGGTCGCCGACCAGGTCACCGCGCAGGCACAGCGGGGGCGGCTGGCCGCCGCGCTGAGCCGGCTCAATGCCGCCGACCGGCACGTACTGCTACTAGTCGCCTGGGGCCAGCTGAGCTACGACGAGGTCGCCCAGGCGTTGGGCATCCCGCCCGGCACCGTCGCGTCCCGGCTGAACCGCGCCCGCCGCAAGGTGCGGGCGGCGCTCGGCAACGAGGCTTGAGGAGAGGACACATGACAATGAACGATATGGACCGGCTCGCCGACCTGAAGGTCGCGCTGTACCCGGCGGACGGGCCGAGCGACGAACTGCGGGCCAGGGCGCTGGCCGCCGTGGCCGGCGCGGGGGCGGTGCCACGGTCGGCTCCGTCCGCGCGGCGCCGCTGGGTTGCCCCGGCGCTCGTGGCGGCGAGCGTCGCGGTGGTGGCGGCGAGCGCGGTCCTGCTGGGCGGCCCCGACGGTGTGCCGGACGCCAGCGACGGTGGCCCGGCGGCGATCCAACCGGCGGCGTTCACCGTGCACATCAACGCGGACGGCAGCGTGACCTTCACGGCCACCGAGGTGCTCGACACCGCAGTCGCGACGCAGGCCCTGAGCGAGGCCGGCATCGCGGGCCGGGTCATCAATGACATCACGCCGGGGTGCCTGACGAAGTCGGACGACATCAACCCCGCAGACCTCCACCCCGACAACACCATCAGTCGTGGGTTGGGCACCAGCAACACGGTCACCCTCCACTCCTCGGACTACCCGGTGGGCGGCGGCCTGCTGGTCGTGGTCATCTCGCGCGGCGAAGGCTCGGGGGGCCGGCCGGTGCCGCCGGACCCGGTTGCCGTCGCCATCTTCGCCTTCGACGACGCCGGAAGAATCCCCACTTGCGTGGATTTCGCGGACCCCGGCACGGGATGATCGAGTTAGTGTCGGGATGACCAAGGCGCCGATGTCCCGCGGCCAGCAAGAGTTGGCGAGCCCTTATCTGGAACAGGGGTCCCGTCAAGTAGAGCCATAGGTCCCTACTCGAATGGGGACTTCCCGCCCTGCCGTTCGATCTCGAAGACCGGCCATCATCACTCTGTCAACGTTCAACAGCGAGCTAAGCCCGCCGGGCAAGCTCCACACCAGACGGAGTGATCCCATGAAGCGCAGAACCCTCGACGTGTTCATGAGCGTGGGCGGGCTCGCAATCGCCGGCCTGCTCCTCATCGCCGGACTCGTCCTGACCGCCAACGCCAGCTTCGCCAATAACTACGTCACCGATCAGCTCAGCGCCCAGCACATCACCTTCAAGTCGGCCGACACGCTCACCGACGAG
>JAXIPB010000121.1:0-3748 GCA_045403155.1 Micromonosporaceae bacterium | reverse complement strand
GATCTCGGAGTCACTGAAACCCGCGTCACGCAGGTCTTGCACGTCGCCTGGGGTGGTGGCGTTGGGATCCTTCGCCACCATTCGCGCCCACCTGGCCATGGCCCGTTCGCTGGCGTTCAATCGATCGTCGAGCCCCCGCAGCACCCCGGCGGCCGTGTTCGCATCGCTTGCCTTGGCGAGCTTGCCACCCCATGCAAGTGAGCAGTAGGAGTCGCCGAAGGCTGACGCGCATGCCGTGACGAGAATCTGTCGCTGGCGAAGAGTGAGGTTGTCCGTGGAATTTGCCTGTCGCAGCAGGTTGAACAATCCAGCCAGGGTGCTGGGCTGGTACGCCCACAACCGGGAGGTGTTCATGACATATCCCAGCTCGGCGACGTCTTCCTCGAAGCTGCGTTGCGCTTCCGGACTCGTTTCGGGGACCCGGAGGAAGCCGATCCAGCCGTTTACCCGATCCGCTGCCTGAGCAGGCAGGTACTTGGCGCCGTGTGACATGCAGATTCTCCGTTCTGAGGCTTGAAAGGGCCGAGCGACGCCGCGCCCGGCCCCCACGATGGGCTCAACCGGTCGCGACGTCGATCGTGATCGGCACGGTGTTGGTGAGAATGTCGTAGACGGCCCAGGGGGCCCGGGACTGCTCGACGAGCTCACGCAGCTTCTCGGGCGCAGCGTCGCCCTTGACGGTGAAGCGAACGGCGATGCCTTGGTAACCGTTGCGGACGCCGGGGTTCAGCCCCAGGATGCCGTTGAGGTCGATATCACCAGTGATGGTGGAACGCACCTCGGTGAGGTGGATGCCGCGGGCCGCGGCGATGTTGGCCAGTCCGGCGGTCAGGCAGGCGGCCAGCGCGTGCAGCACGTATTCGACCGGGGTCGGGCCGTTGTCCCGGCCGACGAGGACGGCAGGATGGTCGGCGTCGAAGTGGAAGCTGCGTTCGTGGGTTCGCTCTTCGCCGACGCCGAAGAAGCCGTGGATGGTGCCGCGGCTATGGGTGCCGCTGATCCATTCGTTGCCGGTCCGGAACTGGAACTTGGCGGCTTCCGGCGCAGCCTTGACCGCATCGAGGGTGGCGAAGAGGGTGGCGGTGTCGACGCCATTGCGCGTCGACTCGTTGACCGTTGAGGTCACGTGCGTGTTCCTTTCGGTGTGGTGCTGCGCGGACGCGCAGGCTGGTGGTTGGCCAGAGCGGACGGGTTTACGCGGGGGCAAACTCGCGGTCGCCTGGGGTCGGGCGGGCGGATGCCTCGGCGGCCTCCACATCGATGGCGGCGCTGAGCCGCTTCTGTGTTTCGACGAACTCCGGTACGGGCGGGTAGCTCGCCAACGCGCAAGTAAGGTCATAGATCTCGCGAAGAGACTCATCCCGCTGGAGTTGGTAGTTGGTGAGGGCGGTGGTGTCGTCGAGCTCGCCCCGAAGCGTTCGGTGCAGCGCGACGGCGAGCAGCTCAGCGTCCCGGTAGGCGTCGCTGAGGCCGTGGCCGGTGACGGCGTCGCGGTGGTAGCCGGCATCGCCGACGAGGGCCCAGCCCGGTCCATGCGCCTGGCGGACGAAGTTGGGCGTACGGAGCATGCCCCGAACCGGCGACGTGCGCCTGGCCGAGCGCAGCCGTTGCGCCAACTCGGGCGCGGTGCGGTCCAGGTAGGTCGTAAACGCGTCTTCGCGCGACGATGCACCACGGCGAGATTGGTGCGCATCGATTGACGGGCTGCAGATCCAGATGCAGGCCTCGCCGTGGTGAGTTGGAAAGACGCCGGTAAGGGCTCGGTCGGCAGCGATGAGCTCAATGCCCGGCCACGGGATCCCGCCGTAGTAGGCGTACTGCACCGCGCCGCCGTCGCCGCGGGACGACGTAACCTCCACTCCGATCGCGCGGGCGACCCGTGAGCCCAAGTCGTCGGCGCCGACGACGAACCGCGCCTGGACGTCTAGCGGTGTTCCGGCTTGGTCGTGTCCATACACACCCGTGACGCGTCCGGCGTCGTTGAAGTGCAGGCCCGTAACGGTGACACCGAGCCGCAGCTCGGCGCCAGCATCGGCTGCTGCCTGCGCGACGATGGGGTCGAGAATGTAGCGGCGGGGCGCCACGAGCAGGTCGACCCCAGACTTGTATTTGATCTGTCGAGTGGTCGACTCAGCCGGCGTGCTGAAGGTGACCTGTCGGATGGCCGGTGCACCGCTGTCAAGCACCGTCTGAAGCAGCCCCCACCGGTGCAGCTGCACCACGCCGGTCCGGGCGATCTGATGTGTGGAAAGTGCGTCGGCCGGGAAGACAGCCCTGTCCAGCAGCAGTACGTCATGACCCATTCGGGCCAGGAGCAGCGCGGTCGCGGACCCGGCGGCACGGGCGCCGACGACGACGACATCCCAACGGTGGCGGTCGATAGGCATGGACCCAGCGTCGGCGACCGGCGGCGACACCACATCCGTGCGCCGTACGGATCCGGGTACGGATGTGACCTCCGTAAGCTGCGGTGGGCGCCGTGCCGGACAATGCGTGCATGGCAGCCGACGGTGTTCGCATGCCAGAGCGGCTGACCCGCGCCGGCGTGACCGAACGTGAGGCCGAGGTGCTCTCGGCGGTCGCCGAGCGGCTGCGCAACCGCCAGATCGCTGAACGCTTGTACGTCTCGGTCCGGACCGTGGAGAGCCACATCGCCTCCCTGCTGCGAAAGCTCGGCGTCAGCGACCGCACCGCGCTGGCCGATCTGGGGGTCGAGCTACGCCGGTCGGTCCGCGCGGAGGCGGCGCTACCGATGCCGCTGACCAGCCTCATCGGCCGAGAGAACGAGACCAGCGAGCTCACCACGCTGGCGGCCAGCCATCGGCTGGTCACGCTCATCGGGCCCGGCGGTGTAGGCAAGACCCGCCTCGCGCTGCACGTCGCCGGGCAGGTGGCAGACGAGTTCCCGGACGGCGCCCGACTCGCAGATCTCGCACCCATTACGCCTGACCTTGTTGCCGATACCGTGGCCCGCGCCTTGGGTGTCGTACCGCAACCCGGATGGCCGCTTCGCGAGGTGCTGCGCGATGTCGCTGGCGGAATGAGGTGCCTGCTGCTGGTGGACAACTGCGAGCATGTGATCGCGGCCGCGGCAGAGATCGTTGCTGATCTATTGGTCGCCGGCCCGCAGCTGCGGGTGCTCGCCACAAGTCGCGAACCGCTTGCTGTAGCCGGCGAGGCCACCTACCAGGTGCAGCCGATGCCCGTACCGGCGTCGTTGGCCGAGGCCGCCGACTCTGATGCCGTACGCCTCTTTGTGGCGCGGGCGGCGGGGGTGTCGCCCGGCTTCGCGCTCACCGCAGCCAACGTTGCCGATATCGCGGCGATCTGCCGCCGGCTCGACGGGGTTCCGCTGGCCATCGAGCTGGCAGCGGCTCTGGTGCGAAGCTTCGACCCGGCCGAGCTGCTGCGGCATCTGGACCAGCGATTCGAGTTGCTCTCCGCCGGGGCACGTACGGCTCCGCCGCGTCACCGGACGCTTCGCGCCGCGATCGACTGGAGTTACGACCTTCTCGACGACCCGGAGCGGGAGTTGTTTGACCGGTTCGGTGTCTTCCCGGCGGACTTCGACTTCGAGGCCGCGGAGGCGGTGCATCGCACCAACGAATCCCCGGACTCGGCCGTATTAGGCCTCCTGCCGCGACTGGTAGACAAGTCGCTGGTGTCCACCGTTGGTCGCAGCCCGCGCCGGTATCGGCTGCTGGAGAGTCTCCGGGCGTACGCTGCGCAACGGCTGGTTGCCTCTGGC
>JAXIPB010000101.1:0-2272 GCA_045403155.1 Micromonosporaceae bacterium | reverse complement strand
AAGCATCATCAAGGCCGATACCGGCGGGTACGTCGGTCACTCCGCTGTGCATCCGGCAATGATCGTCGAGGCCGGAGCCGCCATTCGCGCGGCGGTCGGGTCGGACCTGCTCATCGACGGCCAGGTGGCCAGTTGCGGAGATGATCTGTCACTCATCATGACCCACCGCCACGGTGTCGACGCCCAGGCCGTGCATGCCTTCGCCTGGGATGTGTTTACCCGTACGACCGAGGTCGCCCGCCGGCTGGGCCTGTACGGCGCGGGCCAGGACCTGTTGTCGGACGCGTTCAGTGAAAACCTGCGGGGCATGGGTCCGGGCTACGCGGAGCTGACGTTCACCGAGCGAACCAGCGAGCCTGTCATTTGCTTCCTCGCCGACAAGACCGAACCCGGAGCCTGGAACCTACCGCTGTACAAGATCTTCGCCGATCCGTTCAACACGCCCGGTCTGGTCATCGATTCAAAGATGCACGATGGGTTCCGGTTCGAGGTGTATGACCTGTACAAGGAACAGCGCATCAGCTTTGACACGCCGAAGGATCTCTACGACCTGCTGATGTTCATCGGCGCACCCGCCCGGTACGTCGTGCACCAGGTCGACTCACCGACCCTCGGCGAAACCGCCGCCGCAACCTCCACCCAGCGGCTGTCACTGATCGCCGGGAAGTACGTCGGCAAAGACGATCCGGTCATGATCGTGCGCTGCCAGTCCGGGCTGCCGGCGGTGGGCGAGGTCCTCGAGCCGTTTGCCTTCCCCTTCGCGGTCGCGGGCTGCATGCGCGGCTCGCACCATGCACCGATCATGCCGGTATCCCTGGAGCAGGCCCACCCGGCCCGCTTCGACGGACCCCCACGCATAGTCGCCCTTGGTTTCCAGATCAATCACGGCCACTTGCTCGGTCCACGGGACCTGTTCGACGACCCGTCGTTCGACCGGGCTCGCGCGCAAGCCAATGTGGCTATGGACTACCTGCGTCGGCATGGCCCGTTCGAACCGCACCGGCTCGCGTTGGACGATCTCGAATACACCACAATGGGAGAGTTGGAGCGCCGCGTCGCCGATCGTTGGACCACCATTGCCGACCCACGCGACCAGCTCGAGCACGTTGATGACGGCACGATGGATTAGCTGTCCGCCGTCAGGAACAGCGGGTGTGATCAGGGCTGGCGATGGCGCGATCGACATCGGGGCGGCGACCGGAGCGGCATGAGGTGGGCGGCTCGATCAGCGCGGTGGCCAGGCTCGTCGACCCGGTAGGCGACCGGCGGTCGCGGGCCGACTGCCCGGCAAGCGCCGACCTTCGACCGGTTCCGCCCCGGTCCCGGCGACCAGACTGGAGGCATGAGGGAATCGTCCACCCCTGAGTACGTGCAAATCCGGGAGCCAAGGCGATCGATGACGCGTTCGGCCGGACCATCTGTTGTTTGCCTGCAAGGTCGGTGACGAGTGGCAAGGACCCTCAAGCCTTCCGCGTCCCCTGAGGTTAACCGGATATTCGACAGTTATAGATGTCTGATGACGGGCGGTGGGAGGTTACTTCCGTCGGTTGAGTTGGCGGATTTGTTCTTCGTGGCGGCGGACTTTGGCGGCGAGGGCGTCGATGGTGGCGCGGAGTTGGTCGATCTGGACGGTGAGTCCGGTCAGCGTGAGAACGTCTCGGCCGTGTTGGCGGTTCTCCTCGACGAGTGCGTGTAGCTCGGGGCGCCGGTAGAGAACCGGGCGGCCGATCTCAGCGCGGGCGGCGATGGCGGAAACCTAACGGGATGGCCTGTGTCGAGTAGGTCGAGGCAGGCCTGTTCGACGCGGTGGACCGGGTCGGTGTTCATGATGACGTTCGGTTGATGAGGGTGTCGATGCGTTCGATCAGCTTGCTGTGCCGGGCCGCTTCCTGGGTCCAGCCGCGTGCTTCGGCGTCGGCGGCCAAGGCGTCGGCGTCGGCGCGTTGGGCGGCCAGAATGGGCAGGAAGGTCGCATCCGTGCGCAGGTTCGGGCAGTGTTCGCAGATGTTGGCGTAGCTGCACGGGCCCTGGGCGGCGGTGCGCAGGCAGCAGCCGCCGACGAGACGGGCTTTGATCAGCGGGGCTTGGCGCCAGTCGCTGGCGCCGCCACTAATGTCGGCCAGTGGCAGCATGAGCGTGTCCCGATCTTCGTGGAAGTTGATGTGGCGGTCCCCCACCTGAGGCCTTCCGAGTGGTAGGTCTCGGGTGAACCGACCAAGGAACACCCGACGGAAGGGGACCACAATGAGTACCGTACCGACTCTTCGTGTGG
>JAXIPB010000300.1:0-6318 GCA_045403155.1 Micromonosporaceae bacterium | reverse complement strand
GCCCGGACCCGGGCCGACCAACTCTCCGGCGGGACGCTCGCCAAGCTCAACCTCGGCCTTTCGCTGCTGCCCGACCCGGACCTGTTGTTGCTGGATGAGCCGTACGCCGGCTTCGACTTCGACACCTACCAACGGTTCTGGGAGCTGGTGGCCCAGCGCCGGCAGGAGGGGCGCAGCGTCCTGATCGTGAGCCACTTCGTCGTCGACGCGCAGCGCTTCGACCGCGTCGTCGAGGTGCGTGACGGCAAGGCGGTGCCACGATGACCACTCTCGTGTTCGTGCGCCGGTTTCTCGGCGACTACGTGCGCAACCCGGTGAACCTGCTGCTGCTCGCGGTGGTGCCGGTGGTGTTCGTGGTCGTGGTGGCCGCCAGCATGGCCGATGCGGCCTTCCTGCTCGGAGGGCCGGGGGGACCCGCGGTAGAGACCGCCACGGCCGGATGGGCGGCGGCCTTCCTCGCCGGCACAGCCATGTACTTCCAAACCTCGGCGACCCGCGACGTGGACCGGCGCGTGGTCATCGCCGGCCTGCCGGCCACCCGACTGGTCGCCGCGAGACTGCTGACCGGCGCAGCCCTCGCCGTCTTCGCCAGCGCCATCGCGCTCGCCGCGCTCGCGCTGCGGGTCGGCCTGGACGCACCGGCGCGGGTCGTCGCGGGCACCCTGATGTTCGCGGTCATCTACGTCGCGATCGGCGCAGTAGTGGGCACGCTCGTGCGCAACCCGATCAACGGCACCGTCATCGTGCTGTTCGTCTGGATTCTCGACGTCTTCTTCGGCCCCGCCATGGGCGCCGCCGACCTCATCGCCACCCGCGGATTGCCCACCCACTTCGTCACCCTGTGGATGGTGGACCTGCCCTCCGGACACGGCGGACGCCCCGGCGACCTCGGCTGGGCACTAGCCTGGACCATCGCCGCCGTCGGCGCCGCCTGGGCGGTCGCGGTGTGGCGCACCCGAACCATCGGAGGGCACGCGCGCCGGCTCCGTCCGGGAGCGCGGGCCGGCCAGACTCTGGCGGCGAGCCGAGCCACATGGCACGACGCCGGCCGCAACCCGGCCCTGTGGGCGCTGTTCGTGATCGTCCCGGTGGTGTTCATCTGGACCGCCGACGCCGTCACCCCGAACGAGCCGATCACGCTCACGCTCACCGAGGCCGGCAAGAGGATCGCCACGTCCTACCCGATGCCCGCCGTACACGGCGCCACGATGGCACCGATCGCGATCGCGGCGCTGGCGGCGCTGGTCGGCCTGTTCGCCGTGGCGGATAGCCGTATCGGCGACCGGCGCGCCGCCCTTGCCGGGATGCGCGTGGGTGCACTGCTCGCGGCCCGGCTCGGCGTGCTCACCGTCGCCGCGCTGGCCGCCACGGCCATTTCACTCGCCGCCACCGCGGTCGTGTTCGACGCCGTCCGCTGGCCCACCTACGCCCTGGCGAACGTGCTCCTCGCGCTGACGTACGCATTGATCGGCGCGCTCATCGCCCCGATCTTTGGCCGGGTCGGCGGCGTGTTCCTGGTGTTCCTCATCCCGTTCCTCGACATCGGCATCGTCCAGAGCCCGATGCTGCACCCCGAACCAACCACCCTGTCCCAGCTGCTGCCCGGCTACGGCGGCTCCCGCATCCTGCTCGACGGCGCCCTCACCGCCGGCTTCGACGAAAACCGACCGCTGCTCATCGGCATCGCCTGGCTCATCGCCCTTAGCGCCGCGGTCACGTTCACCTACCGCCGCGGCATCAGACCCGCACGGACCACCACGCTCCACTAGCCACTGTCCACTCACGACACTCGAAAGGCTCGACGACCGAAAGTAGGCGATGATGGCCCGACACCGCGTACGGCCTCTGGCCGCTGGTCATCCGCAACACCGCCCTGTTCGCCATCTTCGCCATCAGCTTTTCCACCCCCGCACCGGACGGGACTGGCGCGCGATGGGCGGCTTCACCGCCTTCCTGGTGGCCTGTTCACCGAGATGTACGGCGTGCCGCTGACCGTGTACCTGCTCTCCGGCTGGCTCGGCTCGCGAATCCCCGGCCTGAACACCCACGCCGGCGGGCACCTGTTCAACGACATCATCGGCTGGACCGCAGACCCACACCTATCTCCGTTCCACCTGGCCAGCTACGTGCTCATCGGCGCCGGGTTCTGGCTGGTCGCCGCCGCCTGGTGGGTGCTCTTCGAGGCCGCCCGCACCGGGAAGCTCGCCACCACCGGCCCGTACGCGTGGGTGCGTCACCCCCAGTACGACGGCCTCCTCCTTGTGATGATCGGATTCCTGCTGCAGTGGCCGACCATCCCCACCCTGGTCATGTTCCCCATCCTGCTGTACGTCTACATGCGACTGGCCCGCTCCGAGGAGCGCGACGTCGCCGCCCAGTTCGGCGACGACTGGGCCGCCTACGCGGCGATCACACCCGGCTTCATTCCGCGCCACCGCCCAACGACTCCCGCATCCCCGGTATCGCCGACCACAGGGGATGGACACCGCCCATGACGACGACGCGGGCGGACACCGACACCCCGGCCCCACTCAGCGGGCGGTTGCCCGCGTGGTGGAGCGCGATCACCGGCGCCATCGGCACCGTGGTCGGGCTCGCCCCTCACGTGCTGCATCACGTCGGTCTCCTGGCCGGCGCGGCGCTGGTCGCCGGGACCGGCGGCACGGTCCTCTTCGGCGCCCTCGGTCTGCTGGCGTCTATCCCACTGCTGCTGCGACTGAGGCGCCGTTTCCACAGCTGGTGGGCGGCGCTGATCGGCCTCGCCGTGTTCGCGGCGATGTTCTCCCTCTCCGCGTTCGTCATCGGACCAGCCATCAGCGGCGCCAACGACGCTCCGGCGACCACGCCGTCAAACCCCGGAGACGAACAGCCAAGCCCGTCACTGGACCACAACGGACACCACATCTGAGTCCCGGGGTCGGCGTAGGACGCGGAGCCAGCGTCCCTCCGGCCTCCGCGTGGTCGGCGCCGTGCCCAGCGACTCGAAGGAGAGCCGAAGGACCTGATGACCGAGATCGTAGGACCCTGTTGGCCCGATTTCACGCGCGAGACGCTCCGTGCGATGACGCAATGTCAGCTCGGGAACACCTGACCGTACGGGCGGTTCGGCCTAACCGACGCGGAGGATCGAAGGGAGCCGAGATGTCGATTCCGACGATCACGGTGGTGCACACCCCGGGCCTGCCACTTCTGCGTCGACGCACTGGACACCCTCGCGGCACTGGGTGACGACATCCAGGTCGAGCCGATCGAGGCCGACAGCGCCGCCGGCCTGGCCCTGGTCGCCACGTACCGGCCGACGATATTCCCGCTCGTGCTCGTCAACGGCGCGTTCTTCAGTCAGGGACGGCTACCGCGCCACAAAATGCGGGCACTGCTGAGTTCCCGGCAAGCGGTGAGCCCGCGATGAGCCTGCTGACCACGGGCAGCGTGCTGGCCGCGTTCCTCGCCGGCATGGTGGCCCTGTTCGCCCCGTGCTGCATCGTCTTCCTCGCCCCCAGCTACCTGGCCGCCGCGGTGAAAAACCGCCGCTGGCGGCTGCTACCGCTGACGTTCGTCTTCGCCGCCGGCCTCGCCGTGATCATGGTGCCGATCACGTTGGGCATGAGCCTGGTCGCCGGCACCGTCGCCAAGTACCACGCACCGCTCTACTACGCCGGCGGGGCGCTGATGCTGCTGCTCGCCGCGTACTCCTTGTCCGGACACATGTGGAGCCTGCCCAGCTTTCTGCACGCGCCCGACACCCGTCGCGGTGACTCGGCCAGCTTCTTCGCCCTGGGCGTGTTCTCCGGCATCGCCTCCAGCTGCTGCGCCCCGGTGCTGGCCGGCGTGATGACCCTGTCGGCGCTCTCCGGCTCCCCGGTCGGCGGCACCGTGCTCGGGCTGGCGTTTGTGCTCGGCATGACCCTGCCGCTGTTTGTCATGGCCCTGGCCTGGGACCGCCTGCACCTGCGCGAAAAGTCGTGGCTCAGGGCTCGCCCGATCCGGCTGCGACTCGCCGGCTACACGGTGATGACGAACACTGTCAACGTCGCGGTCGCGGCCGGCTTCGCGGTCATGGGCGGGTTCGTCATCTACCTCGCTGGCTCCGCACAGATGACAACCGGTCCCGGCTTCCAGGTCGCCATCGGGCGCTGGCTCAGCCGCCAATTCGAACAGATACAGCAATGGCTGGCGCCGGTTCCCGAGCCCGTGCTGGGGCTGCTGGTGGCTGCCATCGCCGGGCTGTTCGTCTACGCCACTCTCATCGACCGGCGCCGCGACCGCCGACGTGTTGCCGATCAGGCCACCGCCCAGACCCCGTATGTGGCCGACACGGGCGCCTCCTGCCACGACACCACCGACCCGGACACCGCCGTTGCAGCCCAGCCCGGCCGCACTCAGGAGAGCCAGCCATGACCACTAAGATCGCGCCTCGCCCAGGCCCATCCCGGGGCCGAAGGACCACTCCGGCCGGTCGGGCCAAGGCCGAACGCGCGCGGGCCGCTACCACGCGACGGCGCCGCAATCAGCTCCTGGTGTGGGGCGTCGCCCTCGTCGTCGTTGCCGCACTCGTCGGGGTGATGATGTGGACCGCCCGGGCCACGTCGGATGCCACCAGCCGTCCCGCACCGGACTTCACCCTCACCGACACCAATGGCGCCACCGTGCGGCTGGCCGACTACCGCGGCCGTAACGTCGTGCTCTACTTCAACGAGGGCGCCGGCTGCCAGTCCTGCCTCTACCAGATGGCCGACATCGAACGCCACGCCGCCCAGTTCACCGCCGCCAACATCACCGTGCTGCCGATCGTCATGAACACCGCCGAACAGGTCAAGGCCGACATGGCCGCCAACGGCGTGCGCACACCGTTCCTCATCGACACCGGCGGCACCGTGTCCGAGGCCTACGGCACCCTCGGCAAGGGCATGCACCCCGGGCTGCCCGGGCACAGCTTCGTGCTCATCGATACCGACGGAATCCAACGCTGGTACGGCGAGTACCCGTCGATGTACCTGGCTCCGGCCGACCTGCTCAACCAGGTCCGCACACACCTGCCCTCCTAGCACAGCGGCGGGCGTCAGTCGCTGTACTGCACACCCTCGCCACGGCTGCAGATCACGCCCACGCGCGGGACAGTGGTGCGCGGTCGAGGCATTCGAATCCGCTAATGTCGCGGGGCCGCCGGTCTGGCTTTCAAGGCCGCGCGGTGACCACGCGGCTGCCGGGGCGAGGTGGCGGCTTCGATGCGGCCGCCTAAACTGCGACCTGGCCGGCATCCAATCTGGGATCGTGGGACATAGGAGGAGTGTGATGAGCGATCCGGAGACGGCCGTGATCGAGGTGGCGCTGCGGAACTGTTTCTGTGCCACGGAGCTGGAGGGGTTGGAGCGGGCGTTGGCCGCTCTGACCGGGGTCGTCGGGGTGCACGTGGACCGTACCCGGTCGGTGGCCCATCTGCGCTTCGCCCCGAGCCGGACGTCGGCGGATGCGGTGCGCCGCCACGTGGACGCCCTGGGGTATCCGTGCGAATGCGCCGAGTGTCCCGACTCGTGCTGCCAGCCGGGCCATCCGTGCGTCGACCCGCATGACGCCCGAACCACCCAGGACCGGCCGGCAGGACATGGGTCCGGTCATGCGGGGTTGCACGGGCAGGCCTCCCGGGAGGCGACGCAGACGCGACCCGCGCCGGGGCAGGCCGTCCACGAGATGCCCGCCGGTCACCAGGGCAGCCATGAGGCGCCGGTAGGCCACGATGCGCACGCCGGTCACGGCTCAGACATGGTGACCGACATGCTGCGCCGGTTGGTGGTCTCAGCCGTGTTGACCGTGCCGGTCGTGCTGTTCTCCCCGATCGGGGCAAGCGTCGGCTTCGATGTGGAGCCGCCGTTCGGGCTGTCGATGGCCTGGTTCGGACTCATCCTCACCACCCCGGTGGTGTTCTGGGGCGGATGGCCGTTCCTGTCCGCGGCCTGGCGGGCAGCCCGGCGGGGTGAGGCCAACATGATGACGCTGATTGCCACCGGCATCCTCGTGTCCTATGTGTACTCGGCCGTCGCGACCATCGCCGGCGGCGCCGATGACGTGTTCTTCGAGGCGGCGGCGATGCTGACCACGTTCAGCCTGGCCGGGCATTGGCTGGAGATGCGGTCGCGGTTTGCCACCGGCCGGGCGGTGGAGGCCCTGCTCGCGCTCGCACCGCCCACCGCGCGGGTACGCCGCGATGGAGACGAGATCGAGGTTCCGCTCGAGGAGGTTGCGGTCGGGGATGAGATCGTCGTCCGACCAGGAGAGCGGGTGCCCGTTGACGGCATCGTCCGCAGTGGAGAGAGCTACGTC
>JAXIPB010000049.1:0-13003 GCA_045403155.1 Micromonosporaceae bacterium | reverse complement strand
GCTTGGCCCGCGCCATTTCACCGTGAGCCGCGAGCGAGCCACAGCGCGGGAGCGTCCTGTATGGCCCGGATCACCGATCCGGCCGCGCCGACAACCGTGGCGGTCGGTCCCAGCACCGAGGCGCGTACGGTGACCGGCGCCCACGACGACGTTATGGAGCGCTGCGCGATCTCGCGCGAGACCGGCTCCGCGAGCCACGCCGACAGCGGCGCGTATATGCCGCCAAGCACCACCGTGTCCACGTCGAGCAGGTTCACCACCCCCGCCGCGGCGACGCCGAGCGCCGAGCCGACATCGGCCAGGGCCGCGAGTGGGCGGCGCGCGCCACGTCGGGCGAGCTCGACCAGGCGGTCCACTCCGGCCGCCGGGTCGACGCCGGCGGCGCGCAGCAGGGTCTCCTGGTTGGCGTACACCTCAAGGCACCCACGGGCGCCGCAGCGGCACAGCGGACCGTCCGGGCGGATCGTCACATGTCCAAGCTCGCCGCCGTACCCCCGGGTTCCCCGCAGCAGCCTGCCGTCCAGCACGATGCCCGCACCAACGCCGATCTCCCCCGAGATGTAGACGAAGCTGGGTCGCGGCTGCGTGGCCGCGTGCAGCTCGGCCACTGCGGCGAGGTTGGCCTCGTTGTCGACACTCACCCGGTGATCGGCCACGCTGATGCCGAGTGAGCCGAGCCGGGTTATGAGCGCGGCAGTCACCTCAACCCCCCGCCAGTCGAGGTTGGGGGCGAGGCGGACCAGTCCGCCCGTTACCAGCCCAGGTACCCCGACGGCGATCCCGCCGACACGCAAGCCCTCGTCGTCGGCGGATCGGATCGTCTCCGCTGCCAACCGAGCCAGGGCGGACAGCACCCGCCCCGGCGGCCGACCGCGCTGATCGCCGCGCCGGACCTCCAACCGACGCTGGGCGCCCGTGAGGTCCAGCAGGCATGCGGCGAGATAATCGACATTGACCTCCAGGCCGAGCGCCGCCGGGCCCTCGGTCGTCAGAGTCAGTCCGATTGGAGGGCGGCCGGCGCCGGTACGCGGCGGTGGGGCGACCTCGGCCAGCAGGCCACCAGCGAGAAGCTCGTCGACCAGAGCGGACACGGTTGCCTTGGTAAGCCCGGTCGCGCCGGCGAGGTCGGCCCGCGACATTGGCGTGGAGCTGCTGGCCACGTGGCGCAGCGCCAACCCGAGGTTGTGGTCACGCAAGCTTCGCTGGCGCACCGGCTCGTCGCGGTTCGCTTCGGTCGCCATGCGCTTGACAATGCCATACCGCGGCAATAAGTTCATCCACAATACAAATTGTGGGAGGAGACGACATGGCTGACCTGCCCGTGCCCACCAAGGAGGACCAGTTCTCGTTCGGGCTGTGGACGGTGGGCTGGCAGGCCCGCGATCCGTTCGGCGACCCGACCCGGCCGGCCCTCGATCCATCCGAAACCGTGCACCGACTCGCCGAGCGCGGTGCCTACGGCGTGACGTTCCACGACGACGACCTGTTCCCGTTCGGCAGCGATGACGAGACCCGCGCCGACCACATTGGACGGTTTCGCAAGGCGCTCGACGAGACTGGCCTCGTCGTGCCGATGGTCACGACGAACCTGTTCACGCACCCGGTGTTCAAGGATGGGGCGTTCACGAGCAACGACCGTGGCGTGCGTCGGTTCGCGCTGCGCAAGGTGGTGCGAAACATTGATCTCGCAGCGGAGCTTGGTGCCCGTACGTACGTGCTCTGGGGCGGCCGGGAGGGCGCCGAGTACGACTCGGCCAAGGACGTCCGGGCCGCCCTCGACCGCTACCGCGAAGCGATGGACGCGCTCACGCAGTACGTCCTCGACCAAGGCTACGGGCTGCGGTTCGCCATAGAGCCTAAGCCGAACGAGCCCCGTGGCGACATCCTGCTGCCGACAGTCGGGCACGCGCTGGCGTTCATCTCGACTCTGCAGCACCAGGAGCTGGTCGGCCTCAACCCGGAGGTCGGCCACGAGCAGATGGCTGGGCTCAACTTCGTCCACGGCATCGCCCAGGCGCTATGGCACGGCAAGCTCTTCCACATAGACCTCAATGGCCAGCGCGGCATCAAGTTCGACCAGGACCTCGTCTTCGGTCACGGTGACCTGCTCAACGCGTTCGCGCTGGTGGATCTGCTTGAGTCCGGCGGGCCCGACGGCGGCCGCGCATACGACGGCCCGCGTCATTTCGACTACAAGCCCTCCCGCACCGAGGACATCGCCGGGGTGTGGGATTCGGCCGAGGCGAACATGCGCACCTACCTACTGCTGAAGCAGCGGGTCGCGGCGTTCCGAGCCGATCCCGAGGTCCGCGAGGCGATGAGGGCAAGCCGAGTGGACGAGCTACGGCGCTCCACATTGGATGACGGCGAGACGCTGGCCGACCTGCTGGCCGACCGGTCCGCATACGAGGACTTCGATGCCGACGCGGTCGCGTCCCGTGGGTATGGCTTCGTGGCCCTCAACCAACTGGCGGTCGAGCACCTCATCGGCGCGCGGTAGCTTCCCGTGCCGCTCGTCGCCGGCGTGGACTCGTCCACCCAGTCGTGCAAGGTGGTCATCCGCGACGCCGAGACCGGCGCGCTCGTTCGCGAGGGACGAGCGCCGCACCCCGACGGCACCGAGATCGACCCCGAGGCCTGGTGGGCCGCGCTGGCCACGGCGCTGCGGGCCGCCGGCGGCCTCGACGACGTGGCGGCGACCGCCGTCGCAGCCCAGCAGCACGGCATGGTGTGCCTCGATGAGTCGGGCGCCGTCGTCCGCCCGGCGCTGCTGTGGAACGACACCCGTTCCGACCGGGCCGCGGCGGACCTGGTCGCCGAGTTGGGAGCGGAGGCCTGGGCGCGGGCCGTCGGCAGCGTGCCGGTCGCCTCGTTCACGATCACCAAGCTGCGTTGGCTGGCCGAGCACGAGCCGGCCCACGCCGCCCGAACCGCCGCGGTGTGCTTGCCGCATGACTGGCTCACGTGGCGCCTGGCCGGCGGTGGCGACCCCACGACCGTGACCAGCGACCGCGGGGACGCCAGCGGCACCGGCTACTGGTCCGCGGCGACCGGCGAGTACCGCACGGACCTGCTCGACGTCGCGTTCGGCCGGGTACCGCACCTGCCGACGGTGCTCGGCCCGCGGTCGCCGGCGGGCGTGACCCCGGCCGGCCCGATGCCCGCGGGCCTGACCGGGTCCGGCCCGGTCCCGGCCGGCGTGATGCCTTCGGGCCTACGACTCGGCCCGGGCACGGGTGACAACGCGGCGGCGGCGCTCGGCCTGGGCGCCCAGGTCGGCGACGTCATCGTCTCCATCGGCACGTCGGGAACGGTGTTCAGCGTGGCCACGGCCGCGACCGCCGACGCGACCGGAACGGTGGCCGGGTTCGCCGACGCGAGCGGCCGCTTCCTGCCCCTGGTCTGCACGCTCAATGCGGCGCGCGTGCTCGACGTCGCGGCCACGATGCTCGGCGTCGACCACGACGAGTTGTCCTCCCTCGCGCTGTCGGTGCCGCCGGGTGCTGACGGGCTGGTCCTCGTGCCGTACCTCGAGGGCGAGCGGACACCGAACCGACCACGCGCCACCGGTGCGTTGCACGGCCTGCGCCTGGCCAACTCCACCCGCGCCTACCTCGCCCGGGCCGCCGTCGAAGGCATGCTCTGCGCGCTGGCCGACGGGCTCGACGCCCTGGTCGCCCACGGCGTACCGCTGCGGCGGGTGGTGCTCGTGGGGGGCGGCGCCCGGTCGGCCGCGGTGCGGGCAATCGCGCCCACCGTCTTCGGAGTACCGGTCGACGTGCCGCCGGCCGGCGAATGGGTGGCCGACGGCGCCGCCCGGCAGGCCGCCTGGATCGCGCTGGAAACCGAGCAAGCTCCACCGTGGAGCTTGCCGGGGACGCGAACGTACGAGGCGGAGCCGGAACCGTCCATACGGGACGCGTACGCCAACGCCCGCGACCTCGTCACCGAGCGTCGGGAAGGCTGACCGCGACTTAGGCCGACGGCAGCGCGTGCAGGTAGTCGAGCTTGGCCTGCAAATGACGCGTGCCGCCGCCCTCGTGACCGTTGAAGGGGTAGACCTCGATGGCCTTCGGGCCAGCGTAGTGGTTGTACGCGGCGTACACGGTGGACGCGGGGGTGATCTCGTCGATGAGACCCACCGAGAACAGCGCGGGTCGATCGATGTGCTTCACGTGGTTGACAATGTCGAGATAGGACAGACTCTCGAACACCCGGGCCACGTGGTGCGGGTACACGGCGCAGAACTCGATGACCTCCTTGTACGGCGCCGACGGTGTCGTATGCACGGCGCGCTCGAAGTTGGACAGGAACGGCACGTCGGGCATGGTCGCGGCCACACCATCGGCCAGATGCGTCGCGGCGAGCGCGAGCGCTCCACCCTGGCTGATCCCGGTCGTGACGACGGGGCGCCCAGAACCGACGGGATGCGCGAGCGCCGCTTCGACGGCCCGAACGGCGTCGATATACAGGCGCGTATAGTACTGCCGCCGAGGGTCGAGGACGCCCCGCATCAGGAAGCCGATGCCGCCCGGAGCGCCAACATCGTGGGGGTCCGGAGTATCGGATGCGCGCCAACCTCCGCCCTGACCGCGACTGTCCATCACCAGATGCGGGTGGCCCGCGCAGCTGAAGGTCAGCCAGTCGAGCGGAAGTCCCCGCCCGCCCCCGTATCCGATGTACTCAACGACCATGACGGGATGGGGGGCGAGCTCGTGCGGGCTGAACAGCCAGCCCTTGATCCGGTCGCCGCCATAACCTGCGAACTCGACATCGAGCACGTCAGCGTGACGCACGCGCGTCGGTGCCGGCTCGAACACCGCATCGAGCCGATGCGTCCGGGCATCCGCGAGCTGCGTGTTCCAGAAGTCGCGGAAGTCAGCCGGTTCGGTGACGTCGGGACGGTAGCGCTGGAGTTCGGGCAGCGGCAGATCGAACAACACCGGGGTCTCCTCACACGATGGCTATGTCACGGCGAGTGACAGTCATCTGATCTCGGAGCTCGTCGTCCACCGGGCGGAGGACTTGGTGATGGCAACAAGTTCACCCACCAATGTAGTCAGTGCCTGTGTGTCCCGGCTCGCGCAGGTGCCGACCCAGAGTTCGACATCGCCCGGTTCCACCACGCGGGTCAAGGAGCGATCGGAGAAGGCAAGGCGCGTGGTCGGGACGGTGAACTCGACGATCACCGACTCGCCGGGGGCGAGGTGCACTCGGCGGTAGCCGAGCAGCTGAGCCACGGGGCGCGTCACTGACCCGACGAGATCGCGGCCGTACAGCTGCACGACGTCGTCGCCCGCGACCGCTCCGGTGTTCGTCACGCGCACCGTGACGGGCAGCGGTCCGGCCGTCGCGACGAGAGGCGGAACCGTCAGGTCCGTGTGCTCGAACGTCGTATAGGACAGTCCGTGACCGAACGGCGCCGCAGGGGTCGTCGCGACATTGCTGACCTCGGTCACTGCGCCGAGTGGCGAGTGAAGGTAGGAGTAGGGCTGGGCGCCGGCGGAGCGAGGCACGCTCACGGGCAGCTTGCCCGACGGGTTGACCCGTCCGGAGAGCACGCCGGCGATGGCTCCGGCCCCCTCTTCGCCCGGAAAGAACGTCTGCAGGACGGCGGCGCAGCGCCCGATCGCCCAGTCGACCGCGTACGGCCGCCCCGCCACCAGAACGAGGACCACCGGCGTCCCGGTGGCCAGCACGGCCTCGACCAGCTCGCGCTGAACGCCCGGGAGCTCGAGATCGTCGCGATCGCAGCCCTCGCCGACGGTTCCGCGCCCGAACATTCCGGCTCGGTCGCCCATGACGAGGACCGCGGCGTCGGCTCCGGCCGCGTCCGCGACGGCCGCGGCGAAGCCGGATCGGTCGGCGTCATCCACCTCACAACCGGGCGCCGCGACGACGGAGGCGGCACCGAACTCCTCGCGCATCGCGTCAACCACGGTTGGGACCTCGATGCCTAGGTCAACTCCGGAGTGGTGGGCGAGCACGTGGTTGATGAACGAGTAGCAGCCGAAGAGTGCGCCGGCTCGGTCCGCGTTCGGTCCCATGACCGCGATGCGCCGCCCCGGCCGTAGCGGCAGCGTGCCGTCGTTGGACAGCAGCACGAGCGATTCCTCGGCCAGCCGCCGAGCGAGGCGGCGGTGCTCGGGTGAGTCGAGATCGACTCCGGTCGGCGGCTCATCGTCAAACGTGGCGTCCAGCAGCCCAAGCTCAAGCTTCTGTCGCAGGACGCGTAGCACCGCCCGATCGACGAGGCCAACGTCCACTGTGCCCTTATGGATGAGTTCGGCCAATGGGGTCAGGAAGGCGTCGCCGGTCGGCAGTTCGACATCCACGCCGGCGGCGAGCGCTTGGGCGGCCGCGTCTCCGTGGTCGACCGCCACGTGGTGGAGGAGGTGAAGGAAGGCGACGCCGAAGTAGTCAGCGACGACCGTTCCGTCGAACCCCCACTCGTCGCGAAGAACCCCGGTGAGCAAACGTCGATCGGCGGCCACCGGTACTCCATCGATGTCCGTATAGGAATGCATCACGGAACGGGCACCGCCGTCGAGGATGGCCATCTCGAAGGGAATCAGCAGCACGTCGGCGAGCTCGCGCGGACCGGCGTGCACGGGCGCGAAGTTACGACCGGCGCGCGAGGCGGAGTAGCCGACGAAGTGCTTGAGCGTGGCGTGCACACCGCGGGACTGAAGTCCGCGCACGTACGAGGTGCCGATCGTGCCGACGAGGTATGGATCCTCGCCGATGCACTCGTCGACCCGGCCCCAACGTGGGTCGCGCACCACGTCCAGCACCGGCGCGAGCCCCTGATGGATGCCCAACACACGCATCGTGGCGCCGATCGCCGCGCCCATGTCGGCGACCAGGTCGGGGTCGAACGCCGCGCCCCACGCGAGCGGGGTCGGGAACGTGGCGGCGCCCCACGCCGAGAGGCCGGTGAGGCACTCCTCGTGGACGATCGCGGGGATGCCGAGCGTGCTCCGTTTCACGAGTCCGCGTTGGAACGCCCACAGCCAGGTCGCGCGGGTGCCGGCATCGACGGGGCGCGTGCCGTACGGGCGCGTGAGATGTCCCAGGCCGTGCTGGGAGAACTCCTCGAGGTCGGTGACGCCGTGGAACTCGCCCTGCAGCGGCGCGACCACCTCACCGTCCGCCTTCTCCCAGAAGCCGACGATCTGCGCGAGCTTCTCCGCCAGGGCCATCCGGCCCAGCAGTTCGACTACGCGCGCGTCGTCGGTCTGGCCGGGGTGCGGTTGGTGCGGCGGAGCCGGTCGAGCCGACTCGCGGACCTCAGTCATGCTGTGCCTCTCCTCCCCATGTCTCCGTTACCCCTTGACCGCGCCCTGCAGGCCGGCGACGATCTGGCGCTCGGCCAGCGTGAAGAACAGCTGCGCGGGCAGCATCGCGAGCGATGTGAACGCGAGGATTCCCGCCGTGTCGGAGGTGTACTGGCTCGAGAAGTTCTGAACACCCAAGGGCAGTGTGTGAAGGCCCGCGTCACTGAGGACAAGCAGCGGCAGCAGGAACGCGTTCCAGCTCGCTACGAAGGCGAGGACCCCGACGGTCACGAGCGCGGGCCGCGACAGCGGCAACGCGACTCGCCAGAGGAAGCCGAGCCGGCTGGTGCCGTCAATCATGGCGGCGTCCTCCAACTCGCCAGGAATGGCCATGAGGAAGGGACGCAGGATCACGACGGTGACGGGCAACTGGAAAGCGACCTGCGGCAGGATCACGCCGTAGTAGCTGTTGGTCAGGTCGAGGTCGCGCAGCATGATGTAGAGCGGCAGGATCGCCGCGCCGGCCGGAAAGAGCAGACCGAGCGTGAAGAAGGTGTAGAGCACCTCCCGCCAGCGGAAGGAGTACCGGGCGAGCACGAAGGCCGCGCATACGCCGAGTGCGACGACGCCGAGCGTGGTGCCGACGGAGATGAGCGTGCTGTTGAGGGCCTGCGTCCAGAACTTCCCCTGCGACAGCACCCGCCCGTAGGTGCTCCATACCCACGGCGATGGCAGCCCGACTGGCTCCGCGTTGATCTGCGGAGTGGTACGGAAACCGCCGAGGATGACATAGACCACCGGCGCGATCGACACGGCCGCTACCGCGAGCGCCAGCGAGTAGGTGAGCAGACTGCTCCTCTGGAACGTGCGGTGCCGGGGAGACACGACGGCGGGCGCGGCCATGCTCAGCTCACCCCTCGGGTCAGTGCACCCTCGAGGTCGCGGCGCAGCACGAACCGCTGGAACAGCAACCCCACGACGAACGCGATCGCAAATAAGATCACGGCGACGGCGTTGCCATAGCCCCACAGTCGCGCGAAGAAGCCGTTGTCGACCATGTAGGTGGCCATCGTGGCCGAGGCGCCGAGCGAGCGCATCGAGGGCACCGAGACCACCCAGATCACGTCGAACACCTGGATGGCGCCGATCATCGACAGGAACGCCCAGATCCGGATCGTCGGGCCGAGCAACGGGATCGTGACGTGTCGCTGGATCTGCCACCAGCTCGCGCCGTCGATCGCGGCGGCCTCACTGAGCTCCTCCGGCACGTTCGACAGGCCGGCGAGGAACAGGATGATGGCGAAGCCGACGTACTTCCAGCTGAGGACGAACAGCAAAGTCCAGATGACGACGTCCTGGCCGGCCAGCCACGGCTGGACCAGGCCGCCCATTCCCAACGACCGCAGCAGCGCGTCGACCGTACCGTCGTGCATCAGGATGAGCCGCCACATGATGCCGACGGTGACCTCGGCGAGGACCAACGGCACGAACACGAGGAGCCGGAAGGCCGCGCGCCCGCGAAAGCGGCGGTTGAGCAACAGCGCGATGCCGAGCGCGATCGGGCCTTGGATCAGCAACGAACCAACGACGATGATGAGATTGTTCTTGAGCGCGCTGAGGAAGATGGGATCCTCGAAGGCCAAGCGATAGTTACGGATCCCCACGAAGTCGGTTGGCGGCCCGACCCCCCGCCACCGGAAGAGGCTGTAGTAGACCGCAAAGCCCATCGGCACCAGCACGAACATCACATAGACGGCGATCGCCGGCGCGGTGAGCCCGATGAGCTCGTACCACTTGCGCCGGGTCCGAGCGGCGCGGGTTGACGAGGCTACGGCGGGCCGCGGCCTCGCCGACCGCACGGGCGCGCGATCGGCGAGGTCCACGGATGGACCGTTCGTGGTCACTTCTGAGCGGCTGCCTTCATCTTGTCAACGACGTTCTGCGCCGTCCCGGAGCCCGCGAAGATGGCGACGATGCCGTCGTTCATCGCGGTGCCGACAGTGCTGCCGTACGTCGTGTCCAGCCAGAGCTGCACGTAGCTCGCGTTGGTTGTGGCCGTCAGGATTGAACCCAGCACGGGATCCCCGAGGTTGGACGCCGCGTCCCTGACGACCGGGATGCCGGCGCCCGTGCCCGCGTACGCCTTCTGCTGATCGGGACTGACGAGGAACTTGATGAACTCGACGCACTCCGCTGGGGCATTCTTGGAACAGGCGAAACCGTCGCCGCCGCCGAGAGCCGCCTTCGGGTCGCCGGCGCCAGTTGTCGCCGGGAACGGGAACCAGCCGAGATCTGAGCCGAGGCCCTTCTTGTCCTCGGTCAGGCTCTCCATGACGCCCTTGTTCCAGTCGCCCATGAGCTCCATCGCGGCCTTGCGGTTGGCGACCATGCCGGCCGAGCTACCCGCGCCCTGTTGGGCCGGCGTGGCGATGAAGTTGGGCTGGAACGGCTTGGTGTCGAGGAACGTCTTGAGATCGCTGCCGGCCAGCACGAAGCAGGGATCGTCGAATACCTGGTCGGTACCGGCCTTCTTCAGCGTGTCGACGGAACAGTCGCGCAGCGCGAAGTTGTACCAGTAGTGCGCGGCGGGCCACTTGTCACCGGCGCCGACCGCGATAGGCACGACGTTAATGGCCTTCAGCTTCACCACGGCCGCGTTCAGCTCGGCCAGCGTGGTGGGCGGCGCGGAGATGCCGGCCTGGGTGAACATCGCCTTGTTGTACCAGAAGCCTTCGATGCCCATCCGGTACGGCAGGCCGTACTGCTTGCCGTCCACCGCCCAGATCCCGGCCGAGCCCCCGATGTCCGCTACCTCGGACTTGGTCTGTTCGGTGACGTCCTTGACATAGCCCGCCGCGGCCTAGTCCACGATCTCGCCGCCGCCCCAGGCCGAGAAGATGTCGGGCGGGGAGCTGGTCAGCAGGGCGGCCGGGATACGCGTGCGCTGGAGCTCGTTGGTCTCGATCGCCTCGATCTTAAACGTCACCGTCGGATGGAGCTTGGTGAAGTCGTCGGCTACCTTCTGGAAATACGTCTTGAGCGGCCCGTCCTGAGACGCGTTGTGCCACCAGGTCAGGGTCACTGGGTTCTTGTACAGATCGCCTCCGGACGGAGTCTCGCCTTTGCTGCACGCACTTGTGGCCAACAGGGACGTCGCGATCAACGCCATGACTGCGCCAGTGCGGCGCCTTTTTGCCATCGGTCGTCGCCCTCAGTCGTCGGTGAGGACACCCGGACGACCGGAGTTTTACAGCCCTCCGAGAGCGTGTCAATCGTTCTCGATAACGTTTTCGTCATCGTTACCAGGCGGGCTCTATGATCCGGGGCGTGGAGTTCATGCAGCGCGTGAAGATGGCCGACGTCGCCCGGACGGCGGGAGTCTCGGTGGCAACCGTTTCTAAGGTTGTCAACGGGCGATGGGGGGTCTCACAGGCGACCATGAACCGGGTGCAGCAGGTCATCGAGCAGCTCGGCTACGAAGCGAGCCTCGGCGCACAGAGCCTGCGCAGCCACCGTACGAACGTGCTGGGCATCCTCGTGTCCGAGTTCGAGCCATTCTCGACCGAGCTACTCAAAGGAGCGTCGCGCGCGGTGGCGGATACGGGGTATGAGCTTCTGGCCTACTCCGGCGGCGCCCGCGGGGCGGAGGTCGGCTGGGAGCGGCGATCCCTATCGCGGCTGTCCGGCACCCTGATCGACGGCGCAGTGATAGTTACCCCGACCGTCGTGGAGACCAAGCCTGGCATCCATGTCGTCGCCGTCGACCCTCACACGGGCCCCTCTGGACTGCCGACCGTCGACTCGGACAACTTCGCGGGAGCGGTGCTCGCGACCAAGTACCTGCTCGGGTTGGGCCACCGGCGCATCGGCTTTCTCGGCGGCCGTCAGGACCTGGAGTCGGCGCGGCTGCGCGAGGCCGGCTTCCGCCGGGCCATGGCCGACGCGGGCGCGGCCGTGGACGAGGCGCTCGTACGAGTCGGTGGATACCGACCCGAAACCGCCGCGGCCCCGGCCCGCGAGCTGCTGAGGCACGCCGAGCGACCGACCGCGGTATTCGCCACGAACGACCTGTCTGCGATAGCGACGATGGAGGTCGCCCGCGCGCTCGGGCTCGCCGTGCCTGACGACCTGTCCGTCATCGGGTTCGACAACGTGCCGGAGTCCGCGCTCGCCTCTCCCCCGCTCACCACGATCAATCAGCCGCTGCAGCGCATGGGGGCCGAGGCGCTACGGCTACTCGTCGACCTCATCGAGGGCGTCGAGCGTGATCCGCACGTACGTCTCCCCACCGAGTTGGTCGAGCGCGCGTCCTGCCGGCCCGTCTGATGTCCTGGGCGATCTGTCAGCCAGCCGCGGCACGAGACGTATCCTGAGGTTGAACGATCAGACCCGAAAGTGGGATCTCGCGATGAAGACACCTCCGATCGTTTCCCAACAGGACTGGGAGGCCGCGCGCGAGCAGCTGCTCGTCAAAGAGAAGGAAGTGACCCGCGCCCGCGATGCGTTGGCCGCCGAGCGTCGGCGCATGCCGTGGCTGGCCGTGACGAAGGAGTACGAGTTCGACGGGCCTATGGGCAAATCGAACCTGCTCGACCTGTTCGAAGGCCGCCGTCAGCTGATCCTCTACCGCGCCTTCTTCGAGCCCGGCGTGTCCGGCTGGCCCGACCACGCGTGCGTCGGCTGCTCCCTGCTCGCGGATCAGGTCGCCGACGTCGCCCATCTACACGCCCGCGACACCACTCTCGCCTTCGCGTCGCGCGCACCGCAGCCGGACATCGAGCGCGTGAAGTCGCGGATGGGCTGGCAGATGCCCTGGTACACAATTACCGACGACTTCGATACCGACTTCGGCGTGAACGAATGGCATGGTACGAACGCGTTCATCCGCGACGGCGACAGCGTGTTCCGTACGTACTTCATCAACAACCGCGGCGACGAAGCGATGGGAAGTACCTGGAGCTACCTCGACCTAACCGCGCTCGGACGCCAGGAGGACTGGGAGGACTCGCCCGAGAGCTACCCCCAATCGCCCCCGTACGCTGGTGGATCTGGCACGACGAATACGACTCCGCCGAGCAGTCCCGATAGCGGGAACGACCTCGCAGCGACGACCGGACCGCAGAGACCTCGACCACTCTCAAACGGCGAGGACGTCGCGCAGTTTGCTCGCGAAGGCCTCGGGTTGACCGGCGTATCCGAACTCGCCGCCGAGGAAGCCGCCGTGGTGGCTCGGGAACAGGGTCGCCGGCTGACCGAGCAGTTCGGCGGTGGCCACGGCCGCGCGTCCGGTGAACGTGCCCAAGGACTCCTCGCCCACAGCGACCACGACGCGGGTCGGCGCCGCGGCCAGCCTGTCGACGTCAGGGCGATAGTCGCTGACCGCCCAGGACCGGTCGGAGAGCAGCGGATCGTCACGAGAGCCGTCGTCCTCGCTCGGCATCCCGAACAGAACCGGATCCGGCGCGGGCTGGGCGAAGTAGTCGTCGGTGAACTCGCCTTGCCACGACGTCATTGCGATGAAGGCAGCCATGCCCGCATTCGACCCACGTGCCTCGTACGCGTCCCGAATGCCGTCGCGGGCGCGCTCGGCCGCCGCGGCGTCGGGTAGCACCGGGATCAGCGGGGGCTCGTGTGCCACCAACGTGACCACGTCGTCGGGGTAGGCCGCCACGAGCGCGAGCGCGGTCACGGCGCCGCCGCTGCTCGCGAACATCTCGACCGGGCCA
>JAXIPB010000200.1:0-9308 GCA_045403155.1 Micromonosporaceae bacterium | reverse complement strand
CCGGCCGCGTAGGTAGATCATGGCGCCGACCCGGGACAGGGTCACCTCCCGCTTGGCGAAGTCGCCATCCGGGTCGGGGGGTTTGCCGTCCGGGTCGAGATGGGCGGCGATGCGTTCGCAGGCCTTGGCCACATCGGCCGGCGCGCCGGCGCAGGCGAGGTCGGCCAGGATCTGGTCGAACGCCTTCACCTCGGCCAGGCCGACCCGGTCGGCCAGTTCCTTGACCTTGGCCAGGTGTTCGGTCGAGACCGTCCCGGCGGCGGCGGCCGCGGCCAGCGCGGGCAGTTCCCGCTGCAGCCGGGCCCGAGACAGCCAGCCGGTGGCCGCGCCCTGCGACATCCGCCCGAACGCGGCCAGCCAGGTCCGGGTGCTGTGCTGCCCATCGACCTCGGACAGGCCGCGCGCGTCGAACGTGCCCACCACCGCCGAGGTGAGCGCGGCGAGCTGGTTGACCGCGGCCAGCAGCTGCGGCAGGGCGGCGCGGACCTGCTCGTCGGAGAGGTCGAGCGCGTCCGCCTCGGCCAGACCGGTCAGGCCGGCCCGCAGCAGCTGCAACGGGTCCGCCTCACCGGTCGTACACATGTGTCAAGCATATCCCATCGACGCAGAGAAAGAAGTAACTGCGACAAGATTTCTTTCGCAACCTCTACAGTAGAGGGACACCGTTTCGTCTGACCTGCGAACATGCCCGGGGAGCTCGGCACCAGAGTGACGAACATAGCGCATCGCGCGGGCGGTTCCTCTCCGCTCGACGCCGGCGCCGGCATCGGACCTCTGGACTTCTTAGTCTCCTGGCGACGAGCATGTCTACGGCAACCGTCGCACGACAGAGGCGCAACGTATGCAGACGTTGACGTGGTTGCCTGGACGGCCTACGTTGCGGCATGGACCTGATCAACTCGGAGGGGGAGCAGTGAACGTTCGGTCACGACAGGTGTACCTACGCCTCAGCATCGCGGTCGCACTCGCGGCCTCCACGGTGGCGGCCGCGAGCCTCTACGCTCCGGCAGCGGCCTCGGTGGTCGCAGCGAGCCATGACTCGACCGCCCGCGACATTACCTACCACGAGTGGACTACGGGCGCAGAATTTGCTGCCGGCGGTACGGCGGGAACCACGGTGCTCGCGGACTCGCTGACGCTGGGCACTCCCATACGCACATTCAGCTACACCGACCCGTTCGGCACGTCCGGAGCCAGGGAATACGACCTCGGGACATGGACCTCACCGACCGTCCCCGTCGCCTTCGCCGCAACGGAGGCGATCGCGTCGTGGAACGCGACGACTCCGGTCGGCACATGGCTGCAGGTGGACCTGCGCGGTACGACAGAGGCCGGCACGACCACGAAGTGGTACATCCTCGGGCGGTGGGCGAGTAGCGATGAGGAGATGCACCGCACGTCCGTCCCGAGCCAGGGGGACGCGGACGGAACGGTCTTCATCGACACCTTTGCCGCCGCTGAAGGCCACGCTCTCACGTCGTACCAGCTTCAGGTGACGCTCTACCGCCCGACCGGCACGACGCTGACCCCGACGCTACGATCCGTCGGCACCATGGCTTCGCGAGTGCCGGGTCCGAAGCGCAAGCCCGTCCCGGGACCGGGCGGTGGCGTCGTGACAACGCTGGGAGTGCCCCAGTACTCGCAGGAGATTCACGTCGGCGAGTACCCGGAGTTCGACGGCGGCGGTGAGGCGTGGTGCAGCCCGACCTCGACGTCGATGGTCCTCTCGTTCTGGGAGAGCGGACCGACATCGGCCGACTACGCGTGGGTCGATGATTCCTTTGCCGATCCGTGGGTCGATCATGCCGCCCGGATGACGTACGACTACAACTACCAGGGGGCCGGAAACTGGCCCTTCAACACCGCCTACGCGTCGAGCTTCGGCATCGATGGCTTCGTGACGCGGCTGCGCTCGATGTCCGAGGTTGAGCAGTTCATCGGCTCTGGCATCCCGCTCGTCCTTTCGCTGGCGATGAAGAAGAACGAGGTACCCGGCGCCGGCTACACAACGAACGGCCATCTCCTCGTCGTGGTCGGCTTCACCGGCAACGGCGATGCCGTCGTGAATGACCCGTTCTCACCGACCAATGACGCGGTCCAGAAGGTGTTCAGCCGGGCCGAATTCGAGAACGCCTGGCTCAACAGCAGCGGCGGCGTCGTCTACGTGATGCATCCGCCGGGGCATGCACTGCCTGTGCCACCCGTGCAGGCGAACTGGTGAACAACAGGGCGGCCGCCTCCACCGCGGGGGCAGCCATCCTCCAGGCCGACCAATGGTCGCATCACAGCATCCCGGCATGAGCCCATGACCGCCTGGCTCACTGGTACGAGACATAGACCGGCGACGGCTTGACGGCCACCGTCTGGCGCGGTGTGAACGTAGGCTTGTCCTCGTCGTAGAAGTTCTTCCAGCCCCACCACACGGCGGGCGGTGGATTCAGCTGCATGTTCCGCCACGTGTTGAACTTCTCGCCCGCCGAACCGAATCCGTCCGCGTGGATGATCACGCGAAGCTCGTCGTAGTCGGTCCGGACGTTCGCCCGGTCTGGAATCATGTCGAGCCGGAACTGGTGCAGCAGCAACACCTTCTGCGGCAGGTTGTGCTGGCGGGTGAGCTCGGCGAGCCAGGCTCCGGTCTTGTTGATCTCTGCCGCGGTGACCGACCCGATCTGCACCAGGTGCCGCTGCCCGGGCTTGAGCCGCCACTCCGGATCCAGGGCGAGACCGACGTGAGGTTCCCGGAGCAGCTGCTCGTACCGCTTGGCCTGGGTGAGGAAGTCGGTGCGCCCCGGCTGCAGGTCGAGCACCACGTAGATGCCGGCCTTCCGGGCGGCGTCGACCCATGGTTTCAGATGCGAGATCGCCGTCTCGTTCGAGTAGTTGCCGTCGGTTCCGGCGCCGCTGGACGCGACGGTTGCGATGATCTCAAAGCACGGCACGACAGGTTCTCTGACGAGCGAGCGATAGCTTGCGGCGACCGTCCGGGCCCGCGCGATCGCCCCGGTGAGCGACTGCTCGCCGAGTGACCCGAGTCGGGTGTCACCGGGATGGCCGTACAGCGCGATGAGGCGGCGGCCAGGGAAGAGCACCTGTCCGCCGCCCGGCAGCAGGATTCCGGTGGCCGCCGTGTTGATCCGGCGACGAAGCTGTTCCGCGGGTCCGAATGCGCCGCCGATAGCGAGCACGCGCTCGGTCGACTGGCCGGCGAGAGCCTTGATGGTGGCGTCGCTGACGCGGGGGTCGGGATTGGCGAGCGGCAGCACGCGGGCGCCGGCGGCTCGCGCCGTGGCCAGCGCTGCACCGGTTTCCGGCCGGTCCAGCGCGAGAACGAGCAACTCGTCAAGCGGTGCGGCGGGCGTGACGGCAGGCAGGACCCCGCCGTCACCCAGATCCGGTACGACCGCGACCCCGGCGGCCGGCGTGCCGGCGGACGGCGTACCGGGCTGGCGCTGCGCCCAGGCGGTCGCCGCGGCGCCGACGGTCACGACGGAGTTGGGTGCGAGCCGGGTCAGCTCCGCGGTGAGTTCGGTCGCGCCCGCACCGGTGCCCGACGGCGTGAGGAGTAGCGGTACGCCGAGGTCGATGGCCGTGGTGGCCGCCCGGGTCTGGCTGGCCCCGTCGTCTTCCGCCGCGAGAACGACCGCGGGCGAATGTACGAACAGCGCGAGGCTGGTCGCGAGCGCCAACGCGGCGGGCGTGGCTCCGTCAACGACGCTCGTCATGCTCGTCGGCAGGGCGGCGCGAGGCTCCGGCTGGTCGTTGGCGGCGGTCGGAATTGAGGACGTCGGCGTGGGCAACGAGTCGCCGGATGCGCCGGGATCTCCCGTGCATCCGGCAGCGAGCAACACGCATGCAAGTATCGCCATGTAGGCGGCTTTACGGGGCATAACGCTCAAAAGGTCCAAATCAGTAGCAACGGGGGAGTTGGCACTCAGGGCCAGCACCATAGCAGCCGCCCCTCAAGATCGCCGCGAGTGCACGACAGTTGCCCGGTTGCACGGCGCTGAAGTGGGCGGGTGTCAAACAGTTGCGGGCGGTCATGCGGCGATCATGCTTTCGCCGAGCCCGGAAATGTGCGAACATATGTTCGTGCCGGGCGAGGCGACGATCCTGCATGCCGACCTCGACGCCTTCTACGCGTCGGTCGAGCAGCGAGACGACCCCCGCCTGCGCGGTTGCCCGGTGATCGTCGGGGTCGGGGTCGTGCTCGCAGCCAGCTATGAGGCGAAGGCATGCGGCGTGCGGACGGCGATGGGCGGGCGGCAGGCGCTGCGCCTGTGTCCACACGCGATCGTGGTCGAGCCCCGAATATCGGCCTACTCCCAGGCGAGCAAGGCGGTCTTCGAGGTGTTCGAGCAGACGACCCCACTGGTGGAGGGCATCTCGATCGATGAGGCCTTCCTCGACGTCGGCGGGCTGCGGCGGATCTCCGGCACGCCAACCGAGATAGCCGTACGACTGCGCCGCGATGTGTTGGAGCGCGTGGGCCTACCGATCACCGTGGGCGTGGCCCGGACGAAGTTCCTCGCGAAGGTGGCGAGCGGGGTCGGCAAGCCGGACGGTCTGCTCGTGGTGCCACCCGACGGCGAACTGGATTTCCTACACCCGCTCCCGGTGGAACGACTGTGGGGTGTCGGCCCGGTTACGGCCACCAAGCTGCGCGACCTGGGCATCCGGACGGTCGGCCAGGTCGCCGGCCTCGGTCTGCCGGCGTTGGTGTCGATCCTCGGTCAATGGTCCGGCCGGCACCTGCACGCGCTCGCCCACAACCTCGATCCACGTCCCGTTCAGGTCGGCCGCCGTCGCGGCTCGATCGGGTCGCAGCGCGCGCTCGGTCGCGGTCCGAGATCGCCTGATGCCATCGATGAGCACGTCGCCGGGCTGGTTGACCGCGTCACCCGCCGGATGCGGCGCGCCGGAAGGGTCGGGCGCACCGTCGTCCTGCGTCTGCGCTTCGACGACTTCTCCCGGGCAACCCGGTCACACACGCTGACCTGGTCGACCGCGCACACCCAGACCATCCTCGACGCCGTCCGCGGTCTCCTGAACGCCGCGATGCCGATGATCGAGCGCCGGGGTCTCACCCTCGTCGGCATCGCCGTCGGCAATCTCGACAACGACGACCTCGGCATACAGCCGCCATTGCCGTTCGATCAGCAGAGCGGTGCCGATCTCGACGCGGCCCTCGACGCGGTACGCGACCGGTTCGGCTCGGCCGCGGTCACCCGGGCGACCCTGCTCGGCCACGATCCGGGACTGACTGTGCCGATGCTTCCCGACTAACGCCCGACGCGCGGTCGGAATGGGTGCATCTCGTCCTCGCCCTCCTGAATGACCCCGTACGTCGACTCGGGCACCTCGTTCCATGCGCCCGCGAGCGCGCCGAGCGGCTCTGAGACGACGATCCGCGTCTCGTCGGATAGCTGTTGCAGAGCCTCATTATCCGGATGCGTCTCCTGCAGCGTGCGCACGTCGGTGCTGTAGAACAGCGACCGTGACTGGTGTGCGCTGGAGTACCGGAACGCCCACACCCGGTCCCCGTCCGTGGTCGCGACCGTCATCTGAATCGGATGCTCGATCCCGTGTTTGTGTCCAACGGACTCCACGAAGCCGACCATCCGTTCCACCGCCGGCGCCGGATTGTCGCGAAGGCCGAACGTGAGCGAAAGGTAGAACATGATCTCCGAGTCGGTCGACCCCTCGATGTGCGGGAACAGCGAGGACTCGACCTCGAGTGCCAGGTCCCGCTTGACGAGGGGGAAGTTGCTGATCGAACCGTTGTGCATCCACAGCCACCGGTCGAAGCGAAACGGGTGGCAGTTGGTCTCCTGCACGGCCGTGCCGGTCGACGCGCGGATGTGGGCCAGAAAGAGTGGCGAACGAACATGGGAGGCCAGGTCGCGCAGGTTGCGATCGCTCCACGCCGGGCCGATGCCGCGAAACAGCGCCGGCGTGTAGCCCTTATCCGCGTCGTACCACCCGACGCCGAACCCGTCGCCGTTCGTCGTGTCCACCCCGAGGTGCGCGTGGCGGCTCTGGTCGATCAACGAGTGTTTCGGCTTATACAGCAACTCTTCGAGAAGGATCGGCGATCCCGAGTAGGCAAGCCAGCGGCACATACGTCAACGCTAGACCTGCGGCAGTGCCGGGCGGGCCGCTCCGTACAACCACTCCTGGAATAGCCGGTCCAGTTGCCGGCTCGAGATCTTCTCGGCGAGCGCGATGAACTCGTCGGTCGTGGCATTCCGGCCCGCGTTCTCGGTCGCCCACGTCCGGATGATCGAGAAGAAGGCATCGTCGCCAACGGCGACCCGGAGGGCCTGCAGCGTCATCGCCCCGCGCGTGTAGACCGATCTGTGGAAGAGCGCATCCCGCCCGGGACTGCCCGGCGGCACCTGCCACATCTCTGAAGTCGGATCCGCGTAGTACTCATCGAAGATGCGCTGAGTCGTCTTCGTGCCGCTCTTCTCGGCCCACAGCCACTCGGCGTAGGTCGCGAAGCCCTCGTTGAGCCAGATGTCTCGCCACTCGCGTACCGAGACGCTGTCGCCGAACCACTGGTGCGCCAACTCGTGCACCATGACCTGTGTTGGATCCTGGCCCGGCCCGAACAGGAAGAAGCCGTAGATCGGGCGGCTCTGATTCTCCAGCGCATACCTGATCCGGCCGTCCCCGATGACGATGCCGCCGAGGGCATCGAAGGGGTACGGACCGAACTGCGTCTCGAGAAAATCAACGATCTCCGGGGTCCTGGCGATCTCTGTGTCCACATTGGTCAGCAGTGACGCCTCGACGGCCATGAAGACCGGCTTGCCTTCGAACACGCCCTCCTGCACCCGGTACCGTCCAATCACGATGGTGGCGAGATAGGGCGCCATCGGCTTGCTCTCCACCCACGTCCACGTGGTGTAGCCCTCAGCGGACGTCTTGCCCTTGAGTGCGCCGTTGGAGATCGCCGCGAGCCCGTCGGGCGCGGAGATCCGGACCGTATATGTCGCCTTGTCCCGCGGGTGGTCGTTGACCGGGAACCACGCCGCGGCGACCTCCGGCTCCCCGATCGCGACGGCGCCGTCGCGGGTGTGCAGAAATCCCCCGACGCCGAGGGTGTCGCCCTCGTAGTCCGACGGCTCCCCACCATAGGTGATCTTCGCGACAAACCTGGAGCCTTTGGCGATACCGGTCTTCGGAGTGAGCGTCAGCTCATCGTCGTACTGATAATGCTCCGCGGCGGTCCCATCGACCGTCGCCTGCTCGACCTCGAGCGCGCGCAGGTCGAGGTTGAACCGTGACAGGTTCGTGGTCGCGGTGGCGGTGATGGTCGCCGAGCCGGTCAATTTGTCCGAGCCGGGGTCGTACCTCAGGTCGAGGTCGTAGCTGACCACGTCGTACCCGGTGTTCCCGGCCCTCGGGTAGTACGGGTCGCCCAGTCCCTCGCCGCCGGGCGCGAACGCACCGAACTCGTTGGGTGGCGTGAAGGGAGGCTCGCCCGGCCCGCGGTGACAGCCGCCGAGCAGCAGCAGGGCGGTCGCGGCCGCCCCGATCCTGGCCCACCGACTGCCGGCCCACCGACTGCCGGCCTCCCGACTGCTGGCCTCCCGATTGCTGGCCCGACCCATCTCATCCTCCCTGGGTGAACCCTAGCTGGGCCGCACGCGTAGAGCGGCCGACAAAGGCGCGGCCGACGTCGCGGCGCGAGCCCAACGGAACCGGATTATTTAGATCGGATGTAGCAAAGATCACGAACCGGTATCAGGTAGTTGCGAGCACGCGTGACTAGGGGTTGGATGAACTCAGAATATCGGAGGTTCTCGATATATCGGAGGTTCTCGATCGCCGAGAGCAGTATCGGTCCCGCGCATACCGGCCGCGGCAACGTGCCGAGGTCGGTGCTTTGGCGCGCCGTTGGCGCGACGTACCGACTGTAGTTAGTGAGGAGTACCCATGAATCCGTGGCTGCGAAGGCTGGTTCCATTGGCCGTCGTCGCGCTTGCGGCGTCCGCCTGTTCCAGTGGTGGCGACTCGGGAGACGACACGAATCTGACCGGAAAGACCGTCACCGTCATCGGCACCTGGGGCGGCGACGAACAGAAGGCCTTCCTCGAGATGGTCAAGCCGTGGGAGCAGCAGACCGGGGCGAAGGTGCAGTACACCGGCACCCGCGACATCAACACCGTGCTGACCACCGGCGTAGCCTCCGGCGTACTGCCGGACCTGGCCGGCCTGCCTGGCCCGGGCCAGATGGCCGAGTATGCCAACTCGGGCAAGCTGCTGCCGCTCGACGGGGTGTTGGACCTTCCCACCTATCAGAGCGACACCGCACCGGCGCTGGTCGAGCTCGGCAAGGTTGAGGGCAAGGTCTTCGGCGTGTTCATCAAGGCCGCCGTGAAGGGCCTGATCTGGTACAACCCCAAGCTGCATGACTACGCCTCCAGCGCGCCGGCGTCGTGGACCGACCTGGCGAGTCAGGCGACGGCGAACAAGGGGAATGCCCAAGCGACGTGGTGTCTTGGCATCGAGTCCGGTGCGGCGTCCGGGTGGCCGGCCACCGACTGGATCGAGGACCTGGTGCTCCGTACCGCGGGGCCCGACGTCTACACCCAGTGGTACCAAGGCAAGATCAAGTGGACCGACCCGGCCATCAAGAACGCATTCACGATGTACGCCAACGACGTGGTCGCCAAGGCATACGGCGGCCCTCGGACGGCGGTGGCGACCAACTTCGAGGTCGCCGGCGACCCGCTGTTCGCCGCGACGCCCGGCTGCCAGTTCCTGCACCAGGCGAGCTTCATCACCGGTCTGGGTGGGTTCAAGTCGAAGGCGGCGGGGACGGATTACAACTTCTTCCCGATGCCCGACATCAACCCGCAGTACGCCGGTGCGGTCGAGGGAGCTGGCGACCTGTTCGGCATGTTCCACGACACGCCTGCGGCCAAGTCACTCATGCGCTACCTGGTGACGGCGCCGGCGCAGGACATCTGGGTGAAGATCGGCGGAGCCCTCTCAGCCAACAAGAACGCGACGGGCTACCCGGACGACATCAGCAAGCGGTCCGCGGCGGTTCTTTCCAACGCGAAGATCTTCGCCTTCGACGCGTCTGACCTCATGCCGACGGCAATGAACGACGCGTTCTGGCGTGGGATGGTCGCGCTCACCAACGGAACCAAGAGCGTCGACCAGGTCCTGGCCGATCTGGACACCGCACAGAAAGACGCGTACACCCAATAGATAGATCAGTGGTTGGGGGTGCCGCGTGGCGGGTCCCCCAAACGGACCCAGCGGCGTGGTGGGGAGGGGGGCGGGGGATCACA
>JAXIPB010000269.1:0-7590 GCA_045403155.1 Micromonosporaceae bacterium | reverse complement strand
GCGACCGTGTTGCTCTCCAGCCACGTCCTCGCCGATGTGCAGGAGGTGTGCGACACCGTTGGCATCCTGCGCGCGGGACAGCTCATCTACCAAGGTCCGCTGGAGACCCTCTTGGTCGGTCGAGCGGTCCCCGCCTACCGGGTCCACCTTCGCCCGCCGGTCGACGCGGTCGCCGAGTGTCTGCGGGCCGAGGAGTGGATCACAGGAGTCGAGCTACACGGCACCCAGTCGCTTCACATCGGCGTGCGCTCCCTGGCCGAGGCCGAGCGGAGCCTGCCCAAGGCGCTGGCCGGCTGCGGCGCCCAGGTGATCAGTCTCGCGCCGCAGGCGCCGGACCTGGAGGACGTGTTCTTGGAGCTGACGTCATGAGTCTCTGGCGATTGGAATGGCTACGTCTCGTACGCACGCACCGGCTCCTGATCATCGTCGGTGTCTACCTGTTCTTCGGGCTCACCGGCCCGCTCACGGCCCGGTACCTGAGCGCGATCCTCGGCCGGTTGGGCACCGAAGGCATCCGCATTGAGTTCCCGGACCCGGTGCCGGCCGACGGCATCTCCCAGTTCGTTGGCAACGCCTCGCAGATAGGCCTCCTGGTGGTCGTGATGGTCGCGGCCTCGGCCCTGGCCTTCGACGCCCGACGCGAGATGGCGGTGTTCCTGCGTACCCGGGTCCGGCGTGTCCGCGAGATCGTCGTCCCCGCGTACGCGGTCAATGCGGGCGCGGCCGTCGCTGGCCTCGTGGTGGGCTCACTGGCCGCCTGGTATGAGACCGCCGTGCTTCTGGGCGGCCTATCGCCGGTGAGCATGCTGGCCGGTATCGCGTACGGCGCGCTGTTCCTCATCTTCGCGGTCGCCGTTACGGCGCTCGTCGCCTCCATCGTCCGAGGCGTGCTGGCTACCGCCGGAGTAACCCTGGTTCTCCTCCTCGCGTTGGCCCTCGTCGGCAGCTTGCCGTCCGTTGCTCGATGGCTGCCGACGAACCTGGCCGGCGCCCTTGCGGGTCTCGTTCGCGAAGGGAGCGCGGTCGACTATCTCCCAGCGGCGGCGACAAGCATTCTTGCGACGCTTGCCGCGGTCATTTTCGCCACGACGCTCGGTGCGCGAAGGGAACTCTGAACGTCGGGTCGAAGGGCCCGAAGGCCGCGTACGAAGGCCTCTGGTCGCTGCCACATCATCGCCGAACACTCGTTGTAGCGGGTAAGGAGCGGTCATCCCGGAAGGCGATCACCATGGCAAGGCAGCTGTATGTTCACACGGAGGACACGACCAACATCGACCAGCGCGTTCGCCTGCTGGAATTGAAGATCCGTGCTCTGGCGGAGGCAGTGCGCCTCCTCGCCGAATCCAGCCTCTCGGGGAACGAAGCGCACCTTCGGCGCGTCGAGGAGATTCTGCGTGGTGTCGAGGCAGGCATTCCGGTTCGTCATGGATGACGAATTCCCCCGTTAACGAGTTACCCCTTCAACGAGGTTTCGCCTGGCGCTCTTGGTCGATAAGCCGGTGAAGGTCGCGGTCGGTGACCCTGTCGGGGCGGGCACGAGCGCGCCGCGCCGTTGCGACAAGCCACAGCGCCACTGTGCCGACGACGAGGACCGCCAGCGCAGCGGCGTTGCCGGTGATCATTGCGACGAGCCCGACAAGAAGCGTCACCGTGCCGAGCGTTCCAAACACCGGAGTCCAGAACGCCGGCGGGGTCGAGTCCGCGTCCATGGTGTTACTGCCGCCGAGCGCGCAGGCCACGATGCCAAGCGCGAACACGGCGCCGGCGAGCGCCCGCGGCCCGGACATCATGGGCAGGTTGAGGTCGACGAGAAACAGCGCGACCGCCGCCGCGACCCCGACGGTCGCGACGCCGTCCTTCCATGTCAGTCTCACGAGGTCCCACCTCCCTTTCTCCACTGTCCTTTCTCCACTGTTGACCTCGTCAGTGGTGGCGCTTAGGGCCGAAAGTCACCGGTTGCGCCGGTCCCAAGACCCTGTGCCGGATGCCCGGGATCCGCCATGGTGAGTCATGACCCACGACGCCCGCGGCACGGAGCTCATTGCCAATCCGACGGTGAATAAGGACGCCGCTTTCACGCGTATCGAGCGCGAGGAGCGCGGCCTGCAGGGGCTGCTGCCCTATGGCGTGACCACCCTCGAGCAGCAGGTCGCGCTAGAGCTCGAACACCTTCGCCGCAAGACGGACAATCTCGAGCGCTTCATCGGGCTCGCCGCGTTGCAGGACCGAAACGAGACGCTGTTCCACCGGCTCCTGCTCGACCATCTCGAAGAGCTTGCGCCGATCGTCTACACGCCGACCGTCGGGGAGGCCTGCCGCCAGTTCAGCCACATCGTCCGCCGCCCGAGGGGTCTGTGGGTCACGCCCGACGATGTCGGCCGAATTCCAGATCTCCTCCGCAATGTGAACCGAGCCGGCGTCCGCTTGATCGTGGCCACGGACAACGAGCGGATCCTGGGCCTGGGCGACCTCGGTGCGGGCGGAATGGGGATCCCGATCGGCAAGCTCGCGCTTTACACCGCGGGTGCGGGCGTACATCCCGGCGAGACGCTGCCGGTCTCCCTGGACTGCGGCACCGACAACGAGGACCTGCTTCGCGACCCCATGTACCTGGGCTATCCCAAGCCCAGGCTCCGTGGCCCCGCATACGACGCGTTCATCGAGGAGTTCGTCAGCGCGATCATCGCCCAGTACCCGGATGTCGTGCTGCAGTGGGAGGACTTCAAGCAGCACAACGCGATGCGGGTGCTCGACCGTTACCGCGGCCGCTTGGCGACCTTCAACGACGACATCCAGGGCACGGCCGCGGTCGTGTTGGCTGGCATTCTCGCCGCGCTCCGTGCGCGAGCGGAGCCCCTGGCCGAGCAACGCGTGGTACTCGTCGGCGCCGGCGCCGCCGGCACCGGCATCGCGCGACTCGCCGAGGCCGCCATGCGCTCGGAGGACGCGCGCGCCGACCTTCGGCACGCGGTTGTGATGCTCGACTCCCATGGGCTGATCTTCGAGGGGCGTGAGCGGGTCGACGCGGACAAACGCCCGTTCGCGCTTCCCCCGGAGGATCTGGCCCGATATGGATTCGCGCCTGCCGACCGGTACGACCTGGAGGCGGTCGTGCGTCACGTCGCGCCGACCATCCTCATCGGCACGACCGGCACTGCCGGGACGTTCACCGAGGCCGCGATCCGCGAGATGGCCGCGCGAGTGCCCGCTCCGATCGTGCTTCCGCTGTCTAATCCCACGGCTAACACCGAGGCGACGCCGGCCGATGTGCTCGCGTGGAGTGCGGGACGCGCCATCGTGGCCACCGGCAGCCCGTTTGAGCCAGTGCTCGTCGACGGGCATCGGCGGCTCATCGGTCAGGCGAACAACGTGTTCGTCTTCCCGGGTGTGGGACTCGGCGCGATCGTCTCGCGCAGCCGTGAGATCACCGACCGTATGTTCCTTGTCGCCGCCACCACGCTCTCGGCGATGATCCCCGCGGATCGCATCCGCGAAGGGGCCATCTATCCAGCGTTGGGCGAGTTGCGGCCGATCTCCAGGGCGATCGCCATCGCCGTCGCCCGCGAGTCCTGCGCCGCCGGGCTCGCCCCGACCCTGACCGACCGGGAGGTCGAACCCGCGGTGGATGCGAACATGTGGGCACCCACCTACACCCGATAACGGCTCCACGCGATGCTTAGCGAACGGATCTGATGCTGAAGGGAGAAGCTCGACGGCGCGACCAGCCGGCGGGCGGACAACCCGCACGCCCGGGCGGCGGTCCTGGGCACTGCACGGGAGACGTTCGCCGCGCGGGGTTATCTGGAGACGACGATCCGGCAGATCGCCGCGGCGGCCGGGCGGCGGTCGCGTGGCGGACGTCCCGAAGCGTGGGGACTTTCGACCCCTGTGGCAAGGTGGTCGGTGGACAAGGCTGTAACTATGGTGCGGCAGCTTTCCACACCGCAGCCGGATTCAACAGGTGCGGCGACGGCCATCGCGTGCGCCGGCCTGACGAAGGACTACGGCAGCGGTCACGGCGTGTTCGATCTGAACCTGATGGTGCGCCAACGCGAGACGTTCGGGTTCATCGGCCCGAACGGGGCAGGCAAGACCACCACCATCCGGCTGTTGATGGATCTGATACGTCCGGACCGGGGTACTGCGACGGTGCTGGGCCTGGACTGCCGCCGTGACAGCGTGGCGGTCAAACGGCGGGTTGGGTACCTGCCAGGCGAGCTCGTGGCGTTCCCCGGCGTGACCGCCGGCTACCTCATCGGGCTGCTGGCCGGTCTGCGCGGCGGGGTCGACCCGGCCCGGATCACCGCCCTGGCCGAGCGGTTCGACTTGGACCTGGGCCGCAAGTACGAGACCCTCTCGCACGGCAACAAACAGAAGGTCGGGCTGATCCAGGCGTTCATGCATCGGCCGGACCTGGTCATCCTGGACGAGCCCACACTCGGCCTGGACCCGTTGATGCAGCGGGAGTTCCGCCACCTGGTCCAGGAAACCGTGGCCGACGGAGCCACCGTTTTTCTGTCCTCGCACGTACTGCCCGAGGTGGAGGCGGTTTGCGACCGGATCGGTCTGATCCGGGCCGGCCGGCTCGAGCGGGTCGGCTCGCTCAACGAGCTGCGGGCGCGACGCATCCACCGGGTCGAGGCAATCTTCACCGGCCGCCTCACCGCGGCCGACATCGCGCACATCCCCGGTGTGACCGAGTCGCGCATCGACGACCACCTGCTCACCTGCGCCGTACATGGCAGCGTGGCGCCGCTGCTTAACGTGCTGTCCGCAGCGGATGTCGTCGAGCTCGACAGCCACGAGATGTCGCTGGAGGAGGTGTTCCTCGGTGAACTCGACCAGCCTGCGCCACCTGCCCAGCCGGCCACCGGCCGCCAACCTGCCCAGCCGGCCGCTGGTCGCTGACACGGTTCGCGCCCACCGGTGGGGCATCGGGGGCTGGATCGTCGGGTCGGCAGTGGCGATGTACGCGATCGGTGCGGGATTCGACGCCGAGGTAGCGCGGTTCGCCGGCGGTGCGAAGGCGATGGCCGAGAGTATGCGGCCGGGCGTGGAGGCGATGCGACTGCTGCGCTGGCCGGCCGACCGCCTCGACACCCTCGGCGGGTATCTGACCTACCACAACGTCACCCTGTTCGTGCTGTTCCTGACGCTGTACGCGGCCGTGCAGGGCGCGCATGCGATCCGCGGCGCCGAACCCGGCGGGATGCCGGCCGAGATCCTGGCCACCGGACGGTCCCGCCCGGCCGTGGTGCTCGACCGCGCGGTCGGGTTCGCCGCAACCATGGCGCTGATCGGCCTCGGCCTCGGCGCCGGCCTGGCGGTCGCGATGGCGGCCGGCGGCCAACCCGACACCGGCGGATCCGTCATCACCGCCCTCGCCGCCGGATTATGTGCGTACACCGGGTACGCCCTCGGTGTGCTGGTGTCCCAGCTGACCCCCTCGCCCCGCGCAGGCACCGGAATCGCCGCGCTGGCGTTGACCGGTCTGTACCTGCTCACCAACGTCTGGGACGAGGTCGATGCCCTCGGCGCGATCCGATACCTGTCGCCGTTCTACTACTTCGACTTCTCCCGCGCGCTGGTACCCGGCCACGGCCTGCACGTCGCGTCCAGCCTTCTGCTGCTGGCCGCGGCGGTGGCGATGCTGGCCGGGGCGGCGTGGGCCTACCAGCGCCGTGACTACGCCGCCGGGCTGTGGACCCGCCCGCCGCGCTCCGCCAAGCCGGTGCGCCGCGTGCAGCGGCCCGCACTCAACCATGTCTGGTCGGCGACCCTGCTGCACCAACGCGTCGGGCTGCTCACCTGGGCCCTCGCCGCCGCGGCGGGGATGGCGATGATGGCCTGGCTGGAACCCACCGTCGCCGACATGTGGGACAAGTTCCAGTACACCCAACGGCTGCTCGGCGCCGACCCCGCCCACAGCGTCGCCGACCAATACCTCGCCTTCGCCGGCCAGTTCATCGTCCCGATCGTCACCGCCTACGTCATCACCCAGGCCGCCGGCTGGGTCGCCGACCTGCGGCAGGGCCGCGTCGAACTGCTACTCGCCGCGCCGTTGTCTTGGCCTCGGCTGGTCTGGCAGCGGCTGCTCGCCACGCTGGCCGGTGCGGCGGTCATCACCGTCGCCGCCATCGCCGCGCTCGCCGCCACCGCAGCCGGCGTCGGCGCCGGCCTCGACCCGCTGGGACTGGCCCGGCTGGCCGCCGACACGCTGCTGCTCACCTCCGCCCTCACGGCCGTCGCCGCGCTCGTCGTGGCCTGGCTGCGCAGCACCGCCGCGGTCGCCGCGCTGGCCGTGTTCGTCGCCGCCTCCTACCTGCTGGTGTATCTGGTGCCGCTGTTCGCCTGGCCGGACTGGGTCAACCGGACAACCGTGTTCGGCGCCTACGGCAACCCGTACCTCGAACTCCCCGCCGCCAACGGCCTCACCGTCCTAGCCGCCATGACCGTAGGCGGTGGACTGCTCGCCGCAACAGTCGCCCAGCACTCGCCGAAAACGGCGACCTGATGCCCGCCACCCCAGAGGTTCTGCTGCTGAGCGGCCCGCAGGCCGGGGCCGGCCCCCGCTCGCCGAGCCGTACGGAGTACGCGGCAGAGGCACCACCCTGCACGCTCAGGCGATGAGCAAGCAGGCCGCAGCAGCGATAGCCACAGCTCAGCGGTGTTGTCGCCGACTCTGGTGGACGCAGGTGAATCTTCAGTCCGGGATTCGAACCTGCGGAGTGTCAAGCTTCGCCTTCGCCCACCCCCGCGTTACGCGTGACCGCCACCACGCTGTCGCGCGAGATGAAACCCAGGGCTGATACACAAGGCGACTAGGTAATCATCCCGAAGGCCTCGTCGGTCAGGGTCGGATCGTCGGGTGCGTTGCGGATCGAGCAATGCCGCACGGCAAACGGCGGCGCGTTGTGCGCCGAATGCAGCGGTTGCCGCAGCAACTGGGTCAACCTGCGGATGTCGCGGGTGCCCTCGCGTCGGCCGGCGGCTCCAGAGGGTGAGGTCACCAGCGCCGTGGCATGCAGCGACCAGGTGCGGATTTGACGTCCTCTTCCTGTGCCCCGGCCTGAACAGAACGTCATAACGCCAACCGATACCCGTGTGCCTACCGGCCAGCGAAAGCCGCCGTTCGTCACGAGAGCCCCTTTGCGCACCCGCGGCGATCGTACCGGCGCGGCTGAGGCGCATTCGTTAGCGCCATTGCCGGTCGGCCCCGCGCGGCGGACATGGAGCCGCGGGCAGTCATCCGGGGAGGTTCTAGCGAGCGATCGGCTTGGGGTCATGTCGTGGCATGCGGAGGACAGCCGCCCATCGCCTGCGTCAGCGGCCGGAGCCGGCCCGCCGTCGCCGGCAAGGAGTGGGACAGGCGTCCTCGATCCTAGCTACAACACTCACTCTCAGGCATGTATCTTCCGCAACACCGCACCGTTGATCGCCACAGCCTCCTGCTGAGTCAGGCTGTCCAGCCGCCGTCAGAGGTGATCACGGCGCCGTTGACATTGATCGCCTCGTCCGATCCCAGCCAGCCGATCAGAGTGGCGATCTCGTCGGGCTTGGCAGTCCGGAAGGCGCGGCCGAACGACTTCT
>JAXIPB010000304.1:0-22086 GCA_045403155.1 Micromonosporaceae bacterium | reverse complement strand
GTTCAGGCTGAGGAAGGCATCACCGAGATGCGGATGTTTGGAGGGCTCGCGTTCCTGATACATGGCAACATGGCGGTGAGCGCGAGTGGCCAGGGCGGACTTCTGCTTCGCGTCGATCCTTCCGATACTGAAGCGTTTCTGACTGAGCCCGACGCGCGCCGATTCGAGATGCGGGGACGGGAGATGGACGGCTGGCTGCGCATCGATCCGAACGGCGTAACAACCAAACGCCAGCTAAAGAAGTGGGTCACTCGTGGCGTTACCTACGCCCGCTCACTGCCACCGAAGCGGTAGCGTCAGCGTTCGCGCCCGTACCGCGTGATGAAACGCAGCGAAGGCGGTCCTTGCCAAACCACGCACACCGAGTAGTCGTAGAACGTTGCGCGGTGAGCGGTATTGCTTTATCGGCGTCGCCCCGGCGAATACGCCGAGGAATCGGTCGACCTCGGCCTGCCGACCGTGCAGAGACGCGAGGATCTGCTGGTCTGCCAGGCGCGGTGGCCTGAACGCGGCGAGGCTAGCGATTCCCGCCGTTAGGGCATTCAGGTGGCAAGCGCCGACGCCTCGAGCACCTGGCTGACTACCGCGGCGGTTGTGGGCGGAGCCCGTCCATAAGGACCGAGACGTAGCTCTCGAAGAGCTTGGGCGACGCCGACTCCGACCGCGCGATCGCGTATGTGGCCTCGCCGATCAGGACCGCGGTGACGTTGGCGTCGATGTCGGTGCGGATCGTGCCGTTGTCGCGCGCTCGGGAGACCAGGCGGAGCCCGGCCTTCCGTAGTGCGGCGCGCTGGGCCGTGGTGGCGGGCAGGTCCAGTTCCCTGAGCTGCTCACCCATGATCCAATGCTTGGACTGGAACGCGATCAACTCGAGCAGGAAGCCCCGGATTGCTATTTCGGAACTGGGTTCGGACAGCGCGTCACGGGCTCGCTGGACGATCGGTTCGAGCAGGTCGGCGAGTGCGGCGTCGATGAGCGCCTCCTTGTTGCCGAAGCTGCGCACGACGGTAGCCGCCCCCACGCCGGCCTTCCGGGAGATCGCCTCGACGGTGACTGACGTCCCCATGTCGGAAAGAAGCGCCTTAGTCGCCTCCAGTACGCGTTGCTGGTTGCGGACGGCGTCTGCCCGATTTCGTGGACTTCGGCTCGCGGTTGAGGTTGACATCTGGAACGGGCCTTCCATATCATTAACTGGAATGGGTGTTTCAGTTAGTCTACGAGACGAGGGTGAGACGTTGCAAGCAACACGGCAGCCGCGTCGAATGCCCCAGGAAGAACGACGTTCGGGTCGTGGTGACAACGGGCCAACGGTCAGGAAGGCGGATATTCAATGAGCGAGCAGATTCTGATCTCTGGGGCAAGCATCGCTGGGCCGACCCTGGCGTTCTGGCTGTCCAGGTACGGGTTCCGGCCGACCGTCATCGAGCGTGCACCGCGGTTGCGATCTGGCGGCAACGGAGTCGATGTTCGAGGGCAGGCCATCGAGGTCGCCCAGCGGATGGGGATCATGCCACGGATCCGGGCGATGGCGGCCGACGTCAAGGGCGTGTCGTTCGTGGACGCGGCCAACCGCAGCGTAGCGCGCATCGACATGCAGGGCATACAGCGCAAGTACGCCAGCGGCGAGGTCGAGCTCATGCGAGGCGACCTCGCGGCGATCCTGTACGAGGCGACGAAGGACGACGTCGAATACGTTTTCGGCGACTCAATCGCGACGCTCGAGCAGGACGACGCCGGCGTGACAGTCTCCTTTGAACACGGTGTCACCCGCCGTTTCGACCTGGTGATCGGTTCCGACGGCATCCATTCCACAGTCCGTCACCTGGCCTTTGGACCGGAGTCGCAGTTCGTCCGATACCTGGGGCACTACGGGGCGTTCGCGGACGCGGACCCGTCGTTGGGTGAGGACCGCTGGATGACCCTGTTCAACCTGCCGGGCAAGGCGGCAGGGGTCTACCGGTCGGGCAACCACTCCGGGGCGAAGGCGCAGTTCATGTTCCGTCCGCGCGAGCCGCTGACGTACGACTACCGGGACATCGACCATCAGAAACGCTTGCTGAGCGAGGCGTTCGCGGGAGTTGGATGGCGAGTGCCGCAACTGCTCGCCGGCGCACTTGCCGATCCGGACTTCGGTTTCGACGCGTTGAGCCAGGTGCGGATGGCATCGTGGTCGTCGGGCCGCGTGGCGCTCATCGGCGACGCTGCACACTGCGCGTCACCGGTGTCGGGCGCCGGGGCGACGCTGGCTTTGATCGGCGCATACCGGCTCGCCGGGGAACTCGCCGCCGCGGCCGGAGATTATCAGCTCGCCTTCCGCCGCTACGAGGAGAACCACCGGCATACAGTCGAGCAAGTCCAGTCGAACCTCTTCATCGGCCTCGTCGCACCGAAGAGCCGCGCCGGCATCTGGGCCCGAAACAGCATGGCTCGGCTACCACTGCTCGGGGCGATGGCGCGCCTGGAACGCCGGCTCCAGCCCAAGACCGAACCCCTTCCGGTCTACGCAGGGCAACGCAACGCCTCCGCTCGCTGAGAGCCACAGCACTTGACCTTACCGGCGTCGGTCGGCAGTGGATCAATCAGTGACGCGGTGAACTCTTCAGGGAGCCGTTCAGTAACTCATCGAAGAGTTCAGTAACGTCCGCCGCGCCCCCTCACGTCGATCTCATCGGTGGATCAAGGCTTAGAGATGCGCTGACGGTCGATGCATACCATGCTGATTGCATGTCGCATGGAGTCGGTCGCGTGGCCCGCGGCCGGGCTGCGTCCTACGCACGAGCGGTTCGATGGGATGCCCGGCTCCCACCAGTACACCAATGCGTACCGCCCGGAGCCGTCCGGCGACGCCACCGCCGTGCGGACCAACGTCTGCGCCCGGGCTGCATCGACTCCGAGATGCTCGCCAGCCAGCGTAAGGGAGGCCAGGTGCCGCTCGAGTCGCTCAAGAAAAACGTCGAGGATCGTGCCCCCGCGCCGACCTGACCAGGGCGTACGATCCTTGACCTATCCGCCGCGTCGACGAGGTTGGATGCATGGCCAAGGACACCACCGATACCGATACCGAACCCGTCGCGACGGGCACCCTCACCCAGCTGTACCTCGGGCTGGTCTGGCTCGGCACCACTATGTACACCGCCCACGCCACGATCACCGGCAGCGGGGAGAACCTTTCCGGGGCGCTCGGCGCCGCGGCCGCGGCCCTGCCCGGCGTGGTCGCGGCGACGCTGGTCACCGGCGCCTCCATCGGCGCGGCGGCCGGACCACACTTCCGAAGCGCGGGCAGACGGCTGCTCGCCGGCCTCGCCCTGGGTACCCTCTTCGGCCTGGCCGCCGCGGCCGGCATCCGGTTCGCGTACGGCGGTGGGGCGTCCATCATGGTGCTCGCGATCACCGTCGGCGCGGCGAGCATCGTCGGCGGTGCCCTGGCCGTGCTGCCCGGCGCGGTGCTGGAGGCGGGGCTGTGGGGCACCACGTGGGTGTTCTTCGCCGGCGTGATATTCGGCGTGTTGCAGCCCAACCTGGTGCAGCTCCTCGGCAGCGGTGAGGCCGCGAACACCCGGTTCGTCCTGGGTCAGTCGCTGGTGACCGGCCTGGCCGCCGCGTTCTGCACGCTGCAGTTCCTGCGAGTGGAGCGCAACCGGGCGCGGTGGTACCTCGTCGGCGGCGCGCTGCCCGGCCTGGTGCTGCTCGCCGCCGAGTGGCTCACGCGCGCCGGCGGCTCCGCAGTGGCACAGCTGATTCACGGCTTTCGCACCGAATCGCCGGCGCTGGTCGAACTCTCCGACTCGGCCCGGCTGCGCCACGCGCTCATCGTGCTCGCGGTTGGTGGGCTGATCGCGATGCTCATAGGCGCGCTGAAGAGCCTCCGGAGCTGGCTTGGTCGCGGGCACCGGCGGGCTGCCGTGGACGCCTTCCACCAAGGTCTCGCCCGGACCGGCCTCGACGCCGGGGAGCGGTACGGGTTTGCCCTGGCCGGCGGTTACGCGGTGCAGGCGGCCGGCTTCCTGAAACGACCCAGTGAGGACATCGATCTCTTCACGGTCTGGGAGCGGCGGGGCGACTTCGAAACCGCGGTCCGGGCCATCGTCGACGCATACCTCGCCGCGGGTTTGACCGTGGAGGCCGAACGCCGCCACGACACCTTCACCCGGCTAACCGTCTCCGATGGCGTGCGAACCGCGAAGGTTGAACTCGGCGTGGACTTGCGCGCCAACGAACCAGTCCGGATCTCGATCGGGCCGGTCCTGCATCCCGACGACGCGGTCGCCAACAAGATGCGCGCGCTCTACGACCGTGCCCACGCGTCTGACTTCATCGACATCGACGCGGTGTTGCGATCGGGTCGCTACGACCGATCCACACTCCTGCAGCTCGCCGAGCGCTCGGACATCACCTTCGATAAAGGCGTGTTCGCCGACGCGCTCGCGCAGGCGCAGCTGCTCGACGCCGACTTCTTCGCACAGTACGGCCTGGTCGGCGAGGACCTCGACGGTCTGCGTCAGCGGTTCGCCCTTTGGCGCGCAGAGCTGCTCGACGCCGCCGGATCGACTAGGTGATCTGTCGGGCGGTGGAAGGCGGCGCCAGCGGCTGCCGATGCGTTCGCCCGATCCTTGAGCTGGATATCAGGTACCGCGGCGAGGACGTCACCGGCACGGTGGTCGGCTCAGCCATGCTGGTCGGAGGCGAAGGCGCAGAACCCGTTACCCTCCGGGTCGGCTAGCACGTCCCAGGCGATGTCGCCGCCGCGCGGCCGCAGCACCGTGGCGCCGGCGTTCAGCAAGGGCTTCAGGTCGGGCACCGTGAGGTCGAGGTGGATGCGGTTCTTGCCCACCTTGGGCTCAGGCACCGACACGAAGTCCAGGGTGAACCACACCCCTTCGACGTTCTCGACGGTGGAGAATCCGCGCTCGCTGTCCACGACCGTCCCGCCGAGGATCTGCGCCCACCACCGGGACTGGGCGAACGGGTCGGCGCTGTCCATCACCACTCCGTGCAGCCGCTCCGCCGGTAGCTCGGCCCTGAGGAACGCGCAGTACTCGCCGTCCTCCAGATCCGCCATGATCGTCCACATCCGGTCGTCGCCCTCGGGCAGCACGATGCGGGACCCGAGCGCCTCCAGGTCCGCGAGGCTGCGGGCGTACATGTCGAGGTGCACCCGGTGCTTGACCGTCTTCGGCTCGGCGACCCGGTTGAGCCAGATCACCGGGCGCCCGAAGGTACGGCGCACGCCGCCCTCGCCCTTGCCGTCCGGTTCCCAGGTCAGGTTCAGGATCTGGGCCAAGAACGGTCCCAGCCGGTCCGGGTCGTTGGCGTCGAGGCACAGCTTCCGGAATCGTGCGATCGCCATCGCCGCAATCTAACCCCCGCACGGTTCCAGGCCAGGCGACGAGCCGATCCCCGGCCGCTGTCACCGCACTCCGCGAGCCGCAGCCCAGCGTTGGTGAGCGCAGCTATCACGACGACCACCACGAAACGGCTTCGATCTGCCGCCGCCGCGCGGCGAGGTAGGCGTCGCTGACCTTCGGCATCAGCCGGTGCGTGCCATCGCGATCCGGTAGAACGGCGCGGCGGGCTCGTGACGCTGCAACGGAACGAGATAACGACGGGCGGCGTCGGCGGCGGACAGGTCGAGTACCAGCGTCATGCCCCGACCGGCGAGGAACCGTTCCAGATCGGCCGGGTCGAAGCCGAACGTCCACGGTTCGCCGCCGGCACCCACCGCCGCGCGCCATCGCGCCACGCCGGCGTATTCCGCGGTGCCGTCGAGGACGGCGCGGTCCACATAGGTAACGATGAGCCGGCTACCGGCCGGAGTCAGGGCCGCGAGTTTCCGGACGGTGCGGTCCACCGCCGCCTCGGTGAGGTAGTTGGTCACGCCCTCCCACACAACGACGGTGTCGCGGGCCGGGTCGTATCCGGCCCCGCGTAAGGCGGTACCGAGATCGTCGTGGATCAGGTCGGCCGGTACGAACCGGACGTGATCGCGCCGATCCGCGGACAGGCGGGTGCCCAGCTGCCGTTGTTTCACCGCTTGAGTGGACGGACGGTCCACTTCGAACACCCGACGGTCGGCCATGCCGGGCAGCCGGTAGGCGCGGCTGTCGTACCCCGCGCCGAGCAGGATAACCTGCTCCGCGCCCTCGTGCAGCGCCTCGCTGACGAGATCGTCGATGAGCCGGGTACGCACCACGGCGGAGGTGTGAAGCCCGCTGCCGCGTTCACCGAGCTGTCCAAGGCGGTCTGACTAGGTGGCACCCGTGGACCGAACGCGTCCGACGACTCCTCAACGCAACGGCGCCAGTTGGTCTTGGCCGCAGCCCTCGACTATTGAAGAATGTCCTTGAGCTTCCGGCCGGCGACCAATCCGACGATCCTGATGATGGCCATTGCGCGCAGGCCGCCATGCTGGCCAGCGGCAGCCTTGAGGTCGCGCCGGATCGAGGGATGACTGAGCGCTTGCCTGAGGTCCGTGCGCCGGTCGGCATTGTGCAGCACTCGCGCGACCCGTCTGATCAAGGCCGGCTGTGTGGTCCGGGGCGCGCGATGCTCTAGAGCAGCGATGACCGCCGCACGTATCTTGTGGTGTTCCAAAGCATCGAAGGCAGCGCCGCGCACGCCGGTGTCCTCAAGCATGAGCCAGATGGTGCGTCGCCGTCCTTGGGCGGACCAAAGCGACCTGCGAACCGCCGAGCTGGTCATCGCTGCGATGAGAAAGCAGTGGCCCGGCCGTGCCGACATGAGCCGCCACACTATGAGGCGCATCTACGTACCGATTCTCCGCACATATGACCGCTGTGTGTTGATGCGGCCACGCTACGGTGGACCCGCCTGGGACACCACGCCGCGACCCTCGATGTCGTCAAGTCGACAGCCGGGGCCCGGATTGGGGAATGGCCGGCACGAGCGCGATGCGTAGGCTCCTCCGAGGTCGAATGAGCCGCAGCGCCAGGCGACTGCCCTATCGCGCCGTCGTCCTGAGGTTGGCAGTCGATCTTGAATGGCGTGCCCGCGGACCACCTCCCGGTGCGTTTGTGCTGGGCGGATTGACGCAATAACGTCGGGCTGCGTCGCCACGACGCGTGAGCTCCTCCGCAAGCACCGTCACGCCCAACAGGAATGGAAGTTCCATGGAATCACTGCCCAGCCTCACCCGCGTCGAAGCGGAGGAGCGCTCCGCGCTGATCGAGGTCGAACGCTACGACATCGACGTCGACCTGACGGATATGCTCGAGGGAGCGGACTTCCGGGCGGTGTCTACTGTCCGCTTCTCGTGCCGGACTCCCGGCGCCTCGACCTTCGTTGACGCGGCACTCGACGTGGTGTCCGCGACGCTGAACGGCGTCGCCATCGGTGACGACCAGATCTCGTCTGGGCGGATCCAGCTGACCGACCTTGCCAGCGACAACGTCCTGATCGTCGAATCGGTGCAGTCCGAGACCTCCGCAGGCGAGTGGGTACACCGATCGGTGGACCCGTCGGATAAGGAGGTCTACGTCTGGACCTCCTTCGAGCCCGACGATGCCCGCCGCGCCTGGGCCTGCTTCGATCAGCCTGATCTCAAGGCCGCGCATGCCTTCACGGTGGTCGCCCCCGCTGCCTGGATGGTCGTGAGCAACAGCGGAGACCCGGTCGTTTCGCGGCAGGATGGTGGTGCAAGGCGGTGGCGGTTCCCCGACACGCCTCCGCTATCGACGTACGTCCCAGTCATCAACGCTGGCCCGTTCCACGAAATCCGTTCCGAGCGCAACGGGTTCGACCTCGGCCTTCTGTCCAGACGGTCGCTCGCACGGTTCCTCGAACGAGACGCCGAGGAGCTCTTCGAGCTCACGGCCCAAGGGCTGACATTCTTCGGTGACCGTTTCGGCCTTGAGTTCCCCCAACACAAGTACGACCAGGTCTTCCTGCCCGACATGGGCGGCGCCATGGAGAACTACGGGTGTGTGACGTGGTCAGATGTCTTCGTCTATCGCAGCGCGCCGACATACACCGAGCGGGAGCAGCGGGCCCGCATCCTGTTGCACGAGATGGCACACATGTGGTTCGGCGACATGGTGACCCTGACGTGGTGGGAGGACCTATGGCTCAACGAGGCCTTCGCCGAGTGGGCGTGCTATTGGGCGGCCGAGGCCGCCACCCAGTTCAGCGATGCCTGGTCGAGCTTCCTCGCCGGCGAGAAGCTCTCCGGCTACGCCGCGGACATGGCGCCCACCACCCACCCGATCCGGCAGCCGGTCGAGGACGTCGCGGCAGCCGTCGCCAACTTCGACGGGATCACGTACCCCAAGGGCGCGAGCGTACTGAAGCAGCTCTTCGCCTTCGTCGGCGAGGACGCCTGCGTGGCGGGCCTGCGCAGCTACTTCGCCAAGCACACTTGGGGAAACACACGACTTGCGGATCTGATGAGCGAGCTTGAGCTGGCTAGTGGTCGTGACCTCGCCGGCTGGACACAGGGCTGGCTCGAGACAGCCGGCACGGACCGGCTTTCGCTCGACGCAAGCGGCGACGGCGATACCGTACTGCGCGCCATTGGCCCGGACGGCATCCCGCCGCGCCCACATCGTCTCAAGGTCGGCGTATACGACCGGGGCGAGGACGGCGGATCGATGGTGCGGCGCGGCCTGGTGGAGCTCGAGACGACGGGGCACACCACTCGCGTACCAGACGTGAGGAACGCCGCCCTGCTCCTCGTGAACGACGACGACCTCACGTTCGCGTCAGCACGGCCCGACGCGTCGTCATTGCGGGCAATGCTGGACTCCGCCGCGTTGCTACCGTCCGCCATGTCGCGGGCCATTGCGGTCACGACCGCATGGGACATGCTCGTGTGGGGCGACCTCGCCGCCGCCGACTTCGTTCGTTGCGTGACCGCCGTTCTGCCGGATGAACCGGTCGACAGCCTGGTCGAGCCCTTCCTGTCGCTGGCGGTCGAAGCGGCCGACAGCTGGTCGCCCGACGCGCTTCGCGACGGCCTGCTCAAGCAGGTCGCCGACGTCTGCCTCGGGCTCTCGGACAATCCGATGCGCCGCCAGGTCGCCCTGCGCGCCCTGGCTCAGACCGCCGTGACTGACGACCAGGTCGCAGCCCTCCGCACCCTCGTCGGTGACGACGTTGACCTGCGCTGGCGCACGTTGACCCGACTGGCCGAGATCGCCGCCGTCGACCCAGCAGAGGTCGAGCAGCTCGTCCAGGAGGATCCCGACCCGGACTCCTGGGTGCAGGCGCTGGCCGTCGACTCCGCACGACCCGACCCGGAGAAGAAGGAGGCCACCTGGAGGGCCATCGTCGAGGACCACAGAGTGCCGATGGGATCGCTGGGGCTTATCCGTCGCGCCTTCTGGCGGCGGTCGCAGGACGAGATTTTGGTGCAGTTTGCCGACCGTTACCTCGAGATTCTGCCCACCCTGCACCTCGCCGGCATGATCCCGGCGCTCACCGTGTCGAGCGCGCTATATCCGCGGGCCGGAGTCGGCGCGGCCTTTGCCGGCAAGGCGGTCGCGGCCGCGAGAGCCGAGGGGGTCAGCCCGGTCGTGGCCAGGACGGTCATCGAGTGGACCGACCGACTGAACAGGATGCTCCGGACCCGAGCGATGTAGCTCGATATGCACGATGAAGCGAGATGAGCGGTCTCTCGATCTCTCAGATCCGCTCGTCGCCAGCGATCGCACCGTTTGGAGCCGCATAACGGAGGCGCTCCATGGTTTCTGTGAATGGGCACTCCGCGTAGAGTCGCTTCTATGGCCGATTTGGTGATCCGTAAAGCCCAAACAAGCGATGCCGCGGGTGTTGCGGCTTTGCATCGGCGGAACGCCGCCATATACGCGCGGATGGCGCCAGAACTCTTCCGTGTTCCTGATGACGAAGGCCTGGTCGATTATCTTACAAGTGACGCCGATGAACGCGCTGACCCAAACAACTTGGCCCTTGTCGCCGAGGTGGGTGAGGAGATCGCGGGATATCTGGAGGCATCTATTCAGCCACCAATGCAGGACGCACGGTGGCACGGATCCGTTGACGTCGGCGAGACGCGACTGTTTATCAACTTCGTGGGTACCTGCCCGAGCTACCACCGACGGGGCGTGGCTACTCGCCCGGTCCAGGCCGCAGAGGACTGGGGTCGCGCCAACGGCGCGGCGATCGCGACGTGCGACACCTGGATCGACAGTCCGCTATCCATGCCGTTTTGGGAGTCCCGCATGGGCTACAAGCGGAAGAACGTCATCTTTCGGAAGCGACTCGACTGAGCAGTCCGGACAGAACCCTTGGCGCTCAACGCTTCAACAACGACCTGGACCACGCCGTCGGCGACACGGACGACGTCGACGACGCGGAAGCTGTCCAAATGTCCCGGCAGCATCGTCCGTTCGAGCGGTGGGATCGGGCTCGACACTACGACATGATATTGCCGTGGGGGGGAGCAATCAGACCTTTGTCGCCAACGAACCGCAGGAGCGCCGGCCGCTTGCCACGCTCGACGGGGCCGGCATCATTCGCATCGGCAGAGACTCCGACAACGACATCGTGCTGTCTGACCTCTGGGTTTCGCGGAAGCATGCGGAGATCCGCCAGATTGAATCCGAGTGCCACATTGTTGACCTGAGCAAGAGTAATGGCGTACACCACAACGGCGTTCGGGTGGTACGCGGAATTCTCGCGCCGGGAGACCGCTTCAGCGTTGGTCGGCATGAGTTCCTGTTCGACGGTTCCCATGTCTATGCGCACGACGACCAGGGTCCGATCACCGTCGTCGCCGACGATCTGACCATCGACGTCGGCAGGAGCATGATCCTGGACGATGTCAGCTTTGCTCTGCGTCGCGGCACGCTGCTGGGAATCGTCGGTCCGAGCGGCTGCGGCAAGTCCACACTGCTCAAGGCGATGACGGGCGTCCGCCCCGCGACCCGTGGAGAGCTGCTCTTCGACGGCAAGGAACTCTATAGGCACTATTCGGAGCTGCGGTATCGGATAGGCCTGGTGCCGCAGGACGACGTCGTGCATCGGCAGCTGACCGTCAGGGGAGCGCTGCATTTCGCCGCGTCGCTGCGTTTCGCCAGCGACGTGTCGCGAAGGCAGCGGACGGCGCGGGTGAACGAGGTCCTCGAGTTGCTCGGGCTGCGATCGCGGTCGACGCAACGCATCGACACGCTCTCGGGCGGGCAGCGCAAGCGGGCGTCGGTCGCAATGGAACTCCTCACCGAGCCGTCCCTGCTCGCACTGGACGAGCCGACATCGGGGCTCGACCCGGCTCTCGACAAGGAGGTCATGCGCGAGCTTCGTCTCCTTGCGGACCGAGGGCGCACCGTGGTCGTGGTGACGCACAGCGTACTGCACTTGGATCTGTGCGACTACATCCTGGTGATGTGCCTCGGCGGCCGGGTGGGCTACTTCGGTCCGCCCGACGAGATACTCGACTTCTTCGAGTCAGAGGACTACGCCGACGTCTTCGACAAGGTCACGTACGACGCAAAGAGTTGGGCGCAGATTTACCGCGTCTCCGACATCTACCGCAGGTACGTCGGAGAGGTTGCCCGAGACCTGGCCCTGCGTAGCCTTCGCCCCAAGCCGGACGCGGAGGTTCCGACGCCACGCTCGCCAACGGAGATCGTCCCCGCCAATGTGGCTGCGACGGCATCGTCCGCGACAACCTCGGCGCCGGCGGTCGAGAACGAAGATCCCGTGTACGATGCCGGCACCCGGCCGGGAGGCGTAGCGCCACCTACTGGGCCACAGCCATCGACGTCCTCGGCTCAACCTCCACCCGCGCATCCGGTGTTTGCCGATGCCTCAACGGGCCCGCCCGCTGCGCCCGCGCCCTACCCGACGGGCGTACAGGACCTCTCGGTGACTCAGCGCGCGCTCCACCCGGTCGCACCGCTGAGGCAGTTCCTGACACTGTGTATTCGCATGTTCTCGGTGATCCTCTCCGATCGCGGATATGCGACATTCCTCGTCGGCCTGCCGCTTGCACTCGCCGTGCTGAGCTACACCGTGCCGGGCGACCACGGGTTGGCGCACGACCCGGCCGGATACGGCTTGGAGGCTCAGCGCCTGCTGGTCGTATTCGTCATCGGAGCCGCGTTCATGGGGTTAGCAGTGGCAATACGCGAGATCATCAACGAATCCACCATTTACCGGCGGGAGCGCGCGGTTGGACTCTCGCCGACGGCCTACCTCGCTTCGAAACTGATTGTATTTATCATCATCGACACAATGCAGGTGGGCCTCTTCATCTACCTCGCAATGCTCATCCGCGACCCTCCTCCGGAGGGTCTCGTGCTCGGCGACCCGCTCATCGAGATCGTCATCCCGGTCACACTGGTCGCAATCGCCTCGACTGTGCTGGGCCTGCTCGCCAGTGCCCTGGTAAGGACGGCCGAGCAGACAACGCCCATCCTCGTGGTCACCGTGATGGCGCAGCTCGTGCTCTCCGGCGGGTTGTTCGTCATCACGGGCCAGAAGGCGCTGGAAGTCGCTGCGTGGATCGACCCAAGCCGATGGGGCTTCTCCGCGGCGGCCGCAACGACGAACCTGGTCGGCTTCCCGTTGCCGGACCCGGCCTGGGCACACACGACGGGTAACTGGTGGCGCGGCGTCATCGTCCTCGTTGTACAGATCGTGCTCCTCGCCGGGGCGACCCGATACGCACTGCGACGCTTCGAACCCGGTACGGGATGAGTCAAGGCAACTGAGTTCGGACTCAAGACAGGCTCGCCACCGATGGCTCCCGGGTCGAGCGTGGGATCAGCTCGGGACTTACCGTCCTGGTAACCGCGGGCCGGCGGGCGCCGAAGCTACCCAGCAGGGACTCCAGGATGGGCAGTGCGTGAAGCACCTGACCGGTGCGGATGAGCAGATCCCATAGTGGTTCGAACTTCTTCCAGCCACCGGAGTACGCGACGTGCCGGAGCCGATCGCGCACGACCGGCTTGGTCCATGCGCCGCGCCAGATCGCGCTCCAGCGGTAGAAGTCGCGGTACGCCCGCCAATAGCCTTCCTCCAATTGGCTGCCGCTCATCCCGATCGGCTGGAAGACCACATGCCTGGTGTCATAGAGGTCCCAGTCCCGATGCAGCATCCGGTTCTGCGCCGCCATCCGCTCGTGCAGCGCCGTCCCTGGGTATGGGGTCATGATGTGGAACGTCGCCGTCTCGATGCCCTGCTCGATTGCCCAGGACACGGTGCGGTCGAAGACGTCTGGCCGGTCGCCATCCATGCCGAACACAAAGCTCGCGTTGACCATGACGCCGGCGTCGTGCAGCCGCCGCACCACAGCCGCGTAGTCGCGACCGATGTTCTGTCGCTTGCGCTGGCTCGCGAGGTTGGCACCGTTGATCGTCTCGAAGCCCACAAAGAGGCTCCGCAGGCCGGCGTCGACCGCCCGCTCCAGTAGCTCCGGCGCGAGCACCGAATCCACTGTGCCCGCCGCCTGCCAGACTCGGCCCATGCCGGCCATCCCGGCGAACAATTCCTCGGCGAACCGTCGGTTGCCGAGGAGGTGGTCGTCGAGGAAGTACAGGTGACGTCCGGGTAGGCGATCGATCTCGGCCAGGGCTGCGTCGACTGTCTGTGTGTAGAACGACTTTCCGCCGGCGAAGAATGCGTCCTTGTAGCAGAAGTCGCAGTGGTGCGGGCAGCCGCGGGACACGACGATCGAATTGGGCACCAGGTACTTGCGCCTTTGGATCAGGTCGCGGCGGATCGGCGGCAACGCAGTCAGCGTCCGGTTGGTGGAGACATAGCGTGCCCGCGGCTGCCCGCGGCGCAGATCGTCGAGGAACACCGGCCAGGTGTCCTCCCCCGGCCCGACGAAGACTGTATCGGCGTGCATCGCCGCCTCCTCGGGCAACGATGTCACGTGCAGGCCGCCCATCGCGACATGGACACCGCGGGATCGATACCCATCGGCGAGCTGATACGAGCGCCGGGCAGAGGTGATGTACGGCTGGATCACGACCAGGTCGGGCCGGTCATTCTCGAGACGCAGCCGCTCGACGTGCTCGTCGAAGATTCGTACCTCATCGTCGTCGCGCAAATAGCCGGCCAGCGTGGCCAGGCCAAGCGGCGGGAACAGAGAGTACTTGATCGGCCTGAACAACGGGCTCGTCGCCTCGGTTAACGCCGGCAGGATCATCGTCACCCGCATGGCATCCAACGTACGTCGCGTATGTATCGTTGCGGCGCAGACCGTGTGGACGTGCTGTGAAGACATGGCCGGCCGCCGCCTGCGGCCGGACGCGCCGGCCGCAGGGCCAGATAATCACTGCGCCGTGTCGTGCGCGCAGGACAAGTTGTCTGCCAATGGAAACTACGACAGAATCACGCGTGGACGAATTCCGGCCACGTTTCATACTGGCCCAGACACACCTCGAATACGCGATCTCTTGATCCCTTGGAATGGGCGGGTGGCATGCGTGGGATCCGGCTGCGGTTCTTCTATCCAGTCCCGCCCGAGCACCTGTGGCGGGCCCTCACAGATCCCAGCCAGGTCGCGCGCTGGCTGAGGACGACTGGGTTCACCCCCGCCGCCGGGCAGCGTTTCACCTTCTGGCCGGCCGTGCTGCCTGGTCTCGACCCTCCGATCAGAGCGGTCATTCTGGAGATCACCGTTCCGATCCGCAACAGCCCAGGACGGCTCGTCATGGACTGGGAGAGCGACCAATTCCGCTGCGTTGTCAGCTGGCTGGTGAAGCCCACATGGCGTGGCTGCCGGCTGTACGTGACCCAGTCGAACGTGCCGGGCTTCGCGAACCCCGAGTCCCGCTGGCTGGTCAAGACATGCCGTCACATCTTCGGGGAGCGATTGCGCGCAGTGGTGGTCGGTGTCGCTGAAAGGGCCGATTTCCCGGGTCGAGTGTGGTTCGCCCTACGGGGATCTTCGCGGCTCATGGTTGTGGTGTTGGCCGCGATGCTGCTGGTCGTTGGCGTGGCGGGCACCGCGTTCGTCTTACTGCCGTTGTACCGACCGCCGGGCGCGACGGTGGGGTCGGCGCCCGATGCCCTGGGGCCGACCACCGTCGGCCGTTCTGCACCGACCGCGGTGCCGACCCGGTCGGGGGCGACCGCGCCTCCCGCCGGACCGGGCCCGGCTGGCGGATCAGGGTCCGGGCCGCCCGCACCGCCCGTGCCCGGCCCCGGGCACCTCACCGCCGAGTACACGACGACGGTCGATGGTCCATTGCGCACGTTCGTCGATGTCGTGGTCAGCAACGACGGCGGAAGCACCGAGACCGGTTGGACGGCGACCCTCGTCCTCGACGGCGCCAATCTCATCGTGTCCTCGGATCCGACCGACGTGACGCAAGGCGTACAGGGCGCCACGTACCGCTTCACGCCGACCGCAGAGACCAAGACCGTGATCCCCGGCGGTTCGGTTGCGTTCCGGGTGACCGTGACCGGTCTGCTCACCGCTGTACGGAGCTGTACCATCGAAGAACAGGCATGCGTCGCGGCATAGGGCCCGATGCCGCCTCCGAGTACCCGGAGTGGCACGAAGGCCGTGTTACCTCCTACACGCTGGCGGCACCGACGCGGTCAACATGGTGTGGCTCACCAAACAAGTTCCGCCGCGAACATCGCGCCGCGCTCGAAAGGCTCAATGTACTTGTGCATCTGAGCAGTCGGCCAGCCCCACCGAGCAGTGGAGGTCCGATGTCCGTTACGCCGCGACGCGCCCGTCGCGGTGCGTCGTGCTCATCCCGGAAAGCCGTGCCCGTACTGGCCGCGCTCGCCGGCGCTGCCGCCCTGATCGCGCTGGTGGCTGGCTGTACCTCCCGAGGCACCAGCACGGGCGATGTACACCTCGATGGCCCGACGGACGGGATTGCCTGGAACGCCATGGAGCTCGGTATCCCCTGCGACGACGGACCTTACCCGCAGTGGGACGACCCGCCAGCGGCCGATGTGGTGGTCGTGCGCGCCACACGCTGCATCAACCGGATCGAACGCGTCCCTGGTGAGGGCGAGTGGGATGTGCGCCACGAGCAGAAGGCCACCACCGGTCTGGCGGCCTACGCCGCCGCGCTGCGGCTACCGGACGATCCGGTCGAGTCCGTCACTCAGGATCCAGACGCCTGGGCGGGCGAGCGCCTGACCTGCGACCAGGCCATAGCGCCGATCGTGATCACGCTGACCGACAGCACCGGCCGCCTGTACGTGCCGAGGATCCCGCACCGGTGCGGCACCCCGCTGCCCGCCATCCTCGACGCCATCGCCGCGCTTACCTGGACCGACACGGCGACCCGACCGCTGGCGCAGCTGCGGACCGAACTGTCGCTCACCAGTGGCTGCGACGACTGGTGGAAGCCAACGATCGGTTACATCGCCACGGGCGGGCAGGGCGAGCCCGCGCCGAAGCTGGACACGACACCCAGGCCGCTACTCGTCTGCCGGTACGAGATCCGGTTCGACGATCCGGTCAAGTTCAATGACGACTGGATCCTGCACGCCGGCGAACTCGTCAGCGCGTCCACAGTGGGCGCCGCCGCAGCGGCGGAACTGCTGATGGCGGTCGACGCCGCGCCGCCGGCCGGGTCCTGCGAACCAGACGAGGCGTCGTTCGCCATCGTGCGCACCACCGAGGTTCCCGACCCGTGGGTCGCCGTCGAGCTCGACGGCTGTTACCGGGCCGCGATCGCCTTCGAGGATCACCTGCGCCAGCTCGATCCTGCCCTCGTGACACGGCTGCTCATCTGAGCGCTCCGCCGCAGCATCGCTGGTTAGATCAGGACCTTAAGGAGCTGCCGCGTCAACGAGCCCCATGCGCCGACATGGTTTGTGATGGCTGCTGGCTCAGTGCTGATTCGCGGCGCTTCTCGCGACGCATCCGGTTCTGCGCCCGGCCGTTGGACCGGCACACCGTCACCCGCGTGATCAACAAGCCCTGCGTACGACAACCAGGAGGTGCTCGTCAACCCAGGAGACCGAAGGGCCGGGCAGGCGGGCTCGGAACGTCGCGATGGCCGCGCGCCACTCGTCCGGCGCGTAGAAGGAGAATGTCGAGTAGTGGCGACCCTCAGCCTGGGCCGTGAGCCGCTCGACCGTGCTCGAGCGTTGATGCTCGAAGGTCTGTGTTGCGACGACTTTGAGCCCGTCGGTCCGCCTGACGGCGTTCCGGAGCATCGCCTCGCTGTGCAGGCGCTGCTCACGCTCGGTGAATCCTGGAAAGTAGCGGCCCCACACCGTTCGCGCGTTCTGCTGCGGCGTGCGGGTGTAGATGAACAGCTGGCCGTCGGGCTGCAGCACTCGGGCGACGGCCGTTAGGAAACGACCGAGGTCAAAGTGGTGAATGCAGTTGAACGCGGTCACCAGGTCAAGGCTGGCGGTCCGGAACGGCAGCTGCTCGGCGATCGATAGCAGCGGCACCACGGGGGCGTGTCCGTTCCCACACGCATTGAGCTCTGCCAGCATGGGCGCCGAGGCATCGCCCGCGACCAGCATCGAGCGGTCCGGCAGCATCCCGCGGAGCAACCGCGAGTACCGTCCAGTCCCGCAGCCGATATCTAGGCCCGTGACGGGACGGTCAGGCACGAACTGCCGGATCCTGCGTACCGGCGCCTCGTCAGTGGTTCGCAGCGATTCGTACACGGCGGCTACCCGCTCGAAATGGTCGCCCACGCTCACCATCGGAACCTCCCCCGCTTGAGCTGTGGCGACGATCATGCGCCACGTTGCTCGATTCACACACTGTTCACCAACACGACATACTTATCAACTCCCCCGTCGACGTGGACGCCGTCCCTCGCCTTCCATGCAGGCGGAACAGAACCGTCCAGCCCTGGCCGGCGCTCACAATTTCGATGACCGGGCGCTGCCGACATCTGTGCCCGCTGGGCGGCGCCCACGTAGCGGCCATTCGCCCACATCGGGCCGAACGGCCAGTCACGATGATTCATTCGGCCGTGAGAGTGTCGTCGCATGGACGCAGCGGATATCGCCGTGATCACCCGAGAGGTCGCTGGTCTCGGTGAAATGGAACGGGCGGGAGCGTGACGCAGATCGTCGGTCTGCCGGGTGGGCGTACCGCGAGTTACAAGATCATGGGAACCGGCCGGCCGGCGCTGATGTTTGCCTGCGGACCCGGATTTTCCGCCTCCTACACGAACGGCGTCGCGGAGTTGCTATCGGACGAACTCTGCTCGTACCTAATCGATCCTCATGGCTCTGGGTCCTCCACCCCTCCCGCCAGCGCCGCTGACTATTCCCCTGAAGGGCACGCCCGCTTCTATGAGGAGGTCCGTGAGGCACTGGGACCGCCGGACGTGGTCGTGCTGGGCCGTTCGTTCGGCGCAACCACTGCGTTGACCTACGCAGCGCTGTTTCCGCAGTGAACCGCGGTGTGTGTCATAATCTGCGGTCCGGCACAAGCGCAGCCCATCGCCGCGGCCATCACCGGATCACGGCTCGTCATGATTCCTGACTGCGGCCACATACCCAACATCGAAGCATCTCGGCAATACCGTCACGCGGTCGTCGAGATCCTCCACAGCTGACCGGCGTGGGCGTGCCTTCAACAGATCGCGCACTCGCGCAGCCGACCACCACTCCATCGAGGACATCCTCACCCAATTCGAACGGTCCGGAATGGTGAGGACGGTGGCGGCGCTCCGCAGCGGATAAGTCCGACGCACGCGGCGACGATAGCGCCGATCGCGGCGGGCCATAGGGTAGCGGCGGCACTATCCACATTGCACATACATGACTCTCCAGCACACGCAGTCGATGCCAACCTCGGACCCTTAGTTGCGGTCGTCCAGACTGTCGTTGTCCTCATTGAGGGCGTCGAGCAGCGATCGGAGTTCGCCAGCAAACGTCGGTACTCGAGCCTTTGCCAGACTCTCAGCCAGGTCGAGAGCGGTTCGCGGCGGTCGCCGCTTCTCGCTGGCCAAGCGGACCACGGTCGCGACGACCTCGATCGGCAACTCGATAAGCAACGCGTGGAGGTACTCGTCCGGATCGGCGACTCGTATGCCCAGCCTTGCCAACGGTTTGGCGGGAAAATCGCCGCGATTCCATGTGACGATGATTGCGCATTGCCCGCGACAGCCGCTGCGATGTGGCGACGGTCGTCGGGATCCTTGCTGGGCATGTTATCGATTAGATCGACGTAACTGCCCTCCAGAATCTGGCTCTCCGCGAAGTACGAACGGATGGCAGCAGTCACACGGGCCGCGGACTCGGCGGATCGGCGCTGCTGCTCGACAATCACACGCTCCCACTCGGCGAGTAACGCGTCGGTCCATATGACCTCATGGACGGCGTCCTCTGTCAGGGCCAGCATGAGATCCATGACGGAGAATGGGAACAGGACGTTGGTATCTACGAAGATGCGCGCCACTCTTCTCCTGCAGCTATCACGTCGGTCCGGCCAGCGAGTCCGGCTCAGTATGGAAGATCAGCCTCTTCGACCGCCTCGGCTACGCGTCGCCGTCCGGTCCGCCGCCGTTCCCGGCGAGCTTGGAACTCGAGCACGTCAGACAGGCGCACGGCCCTATGGCGGCTGCCCGGAAGGTGCTCGGCAGGGAGGTCGCCGCGTTCGATGAGGCGGACCACAAACGGTCGGGAAAGTCCGAGCAACTCGCCCGCCTCAGCCGGAGTCAATATGACCTCTGAGGCGAGGATGGTCACCGCGTGCCCCTCGGATAGTTCGCCGGCGGATGCCAACAGAATCGTCACCAGAGACGCCGGCAGCGTGATCTCTTGCCCGTCCGCCAACCGGAGCACCAGCGCAGACACCTCAGCCGCGGCTATGCGACTAACGGCTGCTGCAGACTCTCGGTCGTCGGGGCGCGGCTCGACGCGTAACGCGTTGCCCAGAACGCTTGACCGTGCCACGTTCCTACCTTCCGCGAGCTGCTCGCCATATCTCGAATAAGTGTAACCTACGCGCATACCCGGACGCCGTCCGGGCTCGTTCCCGAGGTCACCGGCGAAAGTCCCGGCTGCGGCACTGCCAACCAGCCGTGCGTACTTTGCGGTAGCTCCCCGCTCGAACGGTGTGCGAGCGGCCTTTGCTGTTGAGAATGGCGACGTCGGGCTTGGACGAATGATTTCGCGTTCGTCGCCGTAGAACTCGTGCAGCCTTCCGTCGGACGTGGCACTCCCAACGGGCGTGGGTCGCCCGTTTTGCCGGCCTTGCGCCGTCACAGCTCCGACCAGGACATCTCGTCCTCGAATCTCCCACACGGGAATCCGGGCCGTGGCCCACGAAGAACCTCCTTCCATCGAGCACGATCCAGTCGTCGTCAATCTCGACATGTTCAAGCGCTCGTCCGATGTCCGGATGGCAGGCGATCGGTGACGAAAAGCCAGAGACCGAAGGTCAACTACGCCGCACCCAGCGATCGGTGAACGAGGTAGGAGAGGACTACGCGCCCGAGCCGGCGCACGCCTGGCTGGCGAAGATCGTGCCGCGGACCAGGTCCGGCTGCGCACCGGTCAGGGGCTCGAGATGACCGGTGCCGCGTGGCCACCGAGATTCTCGTCGGCGCCGCGCAACCTTTCGGCCGGGCGTTTCCGTACTGTAAGCAACACTGCGCGCGACGGGAGGCTCCGTGCGAGGCCAGACCGCGGGAGGCTACGACTTCGAGTCGTTTCTGGCTGGCGCGGCTCCGCGCCTGCTCAGGCTCGCGTACCTGCTCACCGGCGACTCGCACCGAGCGGAGGACCTCGTGCAGGAGGCGTTCGTCCGTACCTACGTGGCGTGGAGCCGGATCGTGCGAGAGGACGCGTTCGCCTACACGCGAAAGATCCTGACGAATCTGTACGCCGACTGGTGGCGGAGTGGGCGGTGGCGCGAGAGCACCGTAACCGAGATTGCCGTCGCCGCGCCCGCGAATGACCCGGCCGACGAGGTCGCGCAGCGATCCTGGCTAGTGGCGGCACTGCGCGGCCTGACCGCTCGGGAGCGGGTCGTCGTCGTACTGCGGTACATGGTCGACCTCACTGAGGCCGATGTCGCGCGCGAACTCGGCATTTCCATCGGCACGGTCAAGAGCACCACCGCTCGGGCACTGCGCAAGCTTCGCGTCGTGGATGGCGACGAGTTGCCGCTCGTGCCGTCCGAGAAGGGACAGACACCATGACACACTCCGTACAGGAGCTGCGTGAGGCATTGGACGCGGAGGCTCGCACCGTGCGCCTGCGGGTGTCGTACGACGCCATCCGGGCCGGCGCAAGGCGACTGCGCAGAAAGAGGCTTGGCATCGGCGCAACGGCAGTGGCGCTCGCGCTCGCGGCCGCCGCCGCTCCCGTTGCCCTCACCGACGAATCTGAACCTACAGGCATCGGCGATTCGTCCGCGCCGGCCGCGGTCGCTCCCATACTTATGGACAATCCAACAAAGGATGATCCGATCGCTACGGGCATACGACTCGACGACGGGCGCGAGCTCGTGCTCTATTACGACCTTGGCCTCGAGCTGGGCGGGCGCGACGCATTCGGCGTTATCGGTCCGCTGCCGTTCAAGGTGGCTACCACGGTTATCTGGCCGCGACCGACCATCTTCGACTCGCTCTTCTACGACGCCCAGACCATCAATGGGTCGAACGTCATCGTCGGCGGGGTACGCGGGGGTCCCGACCGGATCACCGCAGTGATCGACGGCAGGGAGGTCGACGCGGGCTACGTTCGCATCGGCGGGGCCGGTGGTCTGTACTGGGTTCAGGGCATGGGCAAGGTGGGGCCGACGACGACGCCGAGGCTGCGCGCATACGACCGAAACGGTGTGCTACTCGACAGCGTCGGCTAACCGGATCTCCGGATGGCGGCGCCATCGCGCCCGAACGGAGACGGCGCCCAAGGCGGGCGACCTCGTCGTCCATTGGGCCGTGATGATCGCACCGTTTGGGATCGGGGTTCGGCGGGACCGGACGCGACTTGCTGGCCAGATGTTCTTGGCGGGGCGCGAAAGCTGAAAGCCCGGGCGTGCGACACTGCCATCGTGGCGTACGACGTGGAACTCGCGAACAGAGTGCGTGAGCTTGTTCAGGCTGAGGAAGGCATCACCGAGATGCGGATGTTTGGAGGGCTCGCGTTCCTGATACATGGCAACATGGCGGTGAGCGCGAGTGGCCAGGGCGGACTTCTGCTTCG